>CBDTXE010000001.1:0-37879 GCA_965364395.1 uncultured bacterium
GCAGCGTAAAGCCCTCTTGCTTCTTGATGATTGACTTGCGCATGTGAGTGCTCACCTCCTCAATGTTCTATCTGGTTTTTGCGGATAATATAAAGCATAAGCTTTATCTGGTCAAATTGTACAAGATTTATCTGGAACAAGTCAAGGTGTCAGATTGCGTTGCTGAGTGCCGACAACGGTCCAAACACCGAGATGACAATAAATCCGACCATCGAGCCTAGGACAATGATGAGGATTGGTTCGATGATAGACGTAATGCCGGCGACCACCGAATCGACCTCTTTTTCATAAAAGCTGGCGAGCTTTAATAGGATTTCATCCAGCTGTCCGGTTTCTTCGCCAACGGCTACCATCTGGCTGACGATCGGCGGGAACAGGTTTTGGCGTGACAGGGGCTCCGAGATGCTTTTGCCGGCTTTAACCTCATTGGCAATTTTGTGCAGGCTGTCCTGGAAGACGGTGTTGCCCAGTGCCGTGGCGGTGGAGTTAAGGGCTTCCAGTACCGAGATTCCGGAAGCCATCAAAGAACCAAAAGTACGCGCAAACCGCGCCACATTTACCTTGACGACAATTGGCCCAAATATGGGCATTTTTAGCATCATACGGTCAAGTACGCGTTTGCCGGTGGGCGTACGGGTGTAGCGCACACCAAGTATCACGGCCGTTGCTATGCCGGCGGCGATGAAAATGCCGTATGATGTCAGGCTGTGGCTGATCAACAGCAGCAACTTTGTGTACCATGGCAACTGTCCGCCAAGACCCTCGAATATGGCCGATAGCTTGGGAACGATTACGGTCATGAGGAAGACAAACGCGCCAATGGTTACGGCGGTGATGACGCTGGGGTATATCATCGCGCTTTTCACCTTGCCGACAATTTCGGCGTCCTTTTCCTGCTGGGTCGCCAAGCGCTCAAGCACTTGGTCCAGCATGCCGCCGGCCTCACCGGCCTTTACCATGTTGATATAGATGGACGGAAATACGTCAGGATGCTCAGCCAGGGCAGAGCTGAGAGTTGCTCCGCCTTCTACCCGTTTAGCGGCATCGGCCAGCACCTCGCGCAGGTGCTTGTTGGAGCTCTGTTTCTGAAGGATAGATAATGACTGGGTGATCGGGACGCCGGCGTTGATCATGGTGGCAAATTGGCGTGAAAAAACGACTTTCTCGGTCAGTTTCACCTTATTGCCAAATTTTAATAGCGCAGTCAAACCTGCACCGCCCTGGGTGGGTTTGTTCTGGGTTTTTAGGAGGATTGGATGGAGGCCGCGCTCCATCAGGTTGGCAGCAGCGGTGGTCTGGTCAATGGCAAACACACTGCCTTTGCGGATAGTTCCGGCCTTGTCGCGGGCGGTATAGGCGTAGGTCGCCATTTTATTCCTTGGTCACTCTGAAAATTTCTTCAATGGTGGTCATGCCACGAAGCGCTTTGATGAAGCCGTCTTGCTGCATGGTGAGCATGCCGTTCTTTACAGCTGCGGTTTGGATTTCCTCACTAGTGGCATGGGTAATGATCATCTTCTGCAGTATTGGGTCAACTTCCAGTACTTCGTAGATTCCCATCCGGCCCTGGTATCCATGGCCGGCACATTGGTCGCAGCCATCACCGGGGTGGTAGAGCACAAACTCGCCGGACTTTAAACTAGGGGCCTTGGCTTTGGTGTCCACGGCGGGCTCCGGGACATCGTCGGCGCCCGTAGCCTTGGCATCGCTGGCCGGGCGGTTGAGGATGTTGGGGTCGGCGGCAATTCGGTCCAAGATCGAGTCGCTCGTTTCAATTTTGTGCAGGGGTTCAATGACTTTTTTGCGGCTGCCGTGGCCAGCGGAGTCTGGCGGCTGCTCGGCTGGTTTGGCGGCCGGTTTTTCGGCCGGCTTCTCAAGCGGTGCCATGCCGGGCATGTTTTGGAGGTGCTTGACGGCGGCGGCGATATCAAACTCGCTCTTTATATCTTCCATCACTTGGCCTTCCGGCGTATACGCTACGCGACACCTGGAGCACAGCCGGCGGACTAGGCGCTGCCCAATTACGGTGTTGACGGTGGAAGCAATCAAAAACGGCTCAATATTCATGTCCAGCAGGCGGGGCAGGCAGGTAGCAGCGTTGTTGGTGTGTAGCGTGGATAAGACGACGTGGCCGGTGAGGGCGGCCTGGACTGCAAGGTCTGCCGTTTCGCCGTCGCGGACCTCCCCAACCATAATGACGTTAGGGTCCTGCCGCAGCAGAGCCCGCAGACCGCTGGCAAAGGTCATCCCCGCCTTGGGGTTTACCTGCGTTTGATTGACTCCGGAAACGCGGTATTCCACCGGGTCTTCAACGGTAGAAATGTTAACTCCCGGGGTATTGAGCATACTGAGGACGCTATAAAGAGTAGTGGACTTTCCTGATCCGGTCGGCCCAGTAACCAGCACCATGCCGTGCGGCTTATGGATGCCGCGGACGATGCGCTCAAGGGCGTTGCCCTCAAAACCTAGTTCTTCCAGCGTGAGGGCGCGTACCGATTCGTCCAGGATACGCATCACCACTTTTTCACCATCCATAATTGGCAACGTCGATACGCGCAGGGCGACGGTTTTTGAGCCGACGGCAAACTTGAAGCGCCCGTCTTGTGGTACGCGGTGTTCATCAATCTTGAGGTTGGCAAGGATTTTGATGCGGGAAACCACTGCCGCTAGGATAGGCTTGGGCAGGGTCATCATCTCGCGGAGGATGCCGTCGATACGGAATCTGACCTGAACCAGGTTTTCCCGGGGTTCAATGTGGACGTCGGACGCCCGCGATTTTACGGCGTACTCCAAGACGATGTTGACCGTCTTGGCGATAGGCGCATCTTCTGCCAAATCCTTGGCGCTGACTTCCTGCTGCTGTTGCTCTTCTTCGTCACTACTGTCTTTGATGGCCTTTGTAATTTCAGAAGAGATATTTCCCTTGTATTGGTCAAGGACCACCAGGATATCAGCCGGTGAGGCGAGGTATATTTTAATGTCCTGGCCAATCTGCTTGGCGATAAAATCAGCGGCCTGGAAGTCCTCGGGATCGGCCATGGCGAGCTGCATCGTCGAGCCTTCTTTCCCAAATACGACCGCCTGGTACTTACGGGCGATCCGTTCCGGTACCTTAATTAGTAGGTCGTGCGGGACTTTGGTTTCCTTTAACTCAACAAATGGCACGTCGATGTTTTCGGCGTACAGCTTTAAAAGCGTGGTTTCGGAAATTATTTTGCGCTTAATAATGGTTTGGAGAAGCGGCTCGTTGGTCTGCTCGTGCACCGTTTCAGCTTCTTTCAGCTGCTCAGGCTTGACCTTGTTGCTCGCTAGCAACAGATTTCTTAACTCACCGTCAGATATACGCATCTTGTGCCTATTTTACCATAAGCGCGTTACCAGAAAGCAACCATGTTTGTTAAGAATTCCTTCATCTTTGATTGGCACAATACGTGTGCTATCCGGCATCACGTGCGGATGACATATAAAAAAGGAGAACAAGTATGAAATTCCTCCGTCTTGCCTGGCTAATGGTTGTCGTATGCTTCATGGCACTTCCCTGGATGGCCGGTGCCGCCAGTGGCTCCAGCGTGCTTATTGCCGAGGTTATGACCGCCAGTACCGCAAGCGCGAGCGAGGAGTTTGTTGAGCTGCACAACCCCGGGGATGAAGCGCTGGAACTTTCCGGCTGGTCCGTGGAATACAAGTCGGCTACGTCCCCCGACATTCCGTCTAGCTGGACGCGCAAGGCAACCCTGGAGGGGGAAATTCCCCCGCACGGGTTCTATTTGGTCGCCCCACGGGCCCAATACCCCGTCAGCGATGCCGATTGGACGGCTAGCTTGGCGGCCGCGGGTGGGCATGTGAGGTTACGGGACCGGGATGGGGTGGAAGTTGACAGGGTTGGCTATGGCGCCACGGCTAACGCGGCGGAAGCCAGCCCGGCAGCCGCGCCGGCGGCGGGACAGAGCTTGGAGCGCCTTCCGGGCAAACAGAAAGAGAGCGGAGGCAATTCCCAGGATACCGGCAACAACTCTTCAGACTTTCTCGTGCGACAGGCGCCAATGCCCCAGACCACCCAAAGCGACGCCGAGCCGCCCGTCGACCTTGTCGATGTTGAGGTTCCAATTGAGGAAGAAGCCGAACCATTGGCCGCAATCCGGCTAACCGAATTACTAATTAATCCAATGGCGCCGCTTTCCGACGACGCCGACGAATACATCGAGCTCCATAACCCAAACGAAGTGGAGGTCGCCGTAGGCGGCTACCAGTTGCGCAATGGCGCCGAATTCCAAAAAAGCTATACGTTGCCTGATCAATCAATTCCCGCCCAGGGCTATCTGTTGCTAAACATCAAGACCACCAAGCTGGCGCTGACTAATACAGAGGGGGCGGTGCGCCTCCATGATGCTATTGGCGCCTTGATTGACCAAACCGACAATTACCAAGACGCCCCTGACGGACAGGCCTGGGCGCTTGCTGGAGAGACGTGGCAGTGGACTCTGCGGCCGACCCCTGGACAGGCCAATGACATAGTGCCACCGCTAGGAGCCAACCTTCTGGCAGCTGCAACCACGGCGATAGCAGCAAAACCCAAGACAGCCAAGGCGGCTGCCAAAACGACTGTAAGGGCGGCCACAAAGAAGGTTAGCCAGCCCAAGCAGTCATCTACAAAAAAGACTTCGGCCGCAAAGCCGGCGGCGCCTAAGACGCAGCCAGTGAAAGCGGTCGCCGCGCAGGTGCGACCAGCCATGTGGTTGATAATAGTGCTAGCAATCCTTACCATTACCTACGCACTTTATGAATTCCGACATGACATACGAAACCGTTACCACATCCTCAAGCAGCACATCGGCACTGGGCGAAGCAATCGGCAGGCACCTGAAAGGGGGCGAAATGATTGAATTGCGTGGAGACCTGGGCGCTGGCAAGACTACCTTTGTGAAGGGTCTTGCTGGAGGACTGGGTATTGCGGAAGAAATAGTCAGCCCCACTTTTACCCTGGAGCGCGCCTATGATGCCCGCGACGGCTTGGCTTTGCATCATTTTGACCTTTACAGGCTTGACGGTAGCGACCCGGTGACTGCTGAAATGCGTGACATTATTGGCAAAGACGACGTGGTCATCGTGACTGAGTGGGCGCAGCATGGCGATGGCGGGTTACCAAACGACCGAATCAAGGTTGAGATTGGTTACGGCCAGGGGGAGGATGAGCGGCATGTGCTCGTAAACGCCCCGGCCGAACGCGCCTATGCGCTGGGGGGACTGACATGATCCTTACTATCCGCAGTGACGACGATAACGCATCAGTTGGCCTGTATAGTGCTGACGGAAGTGAACTGGCTAAAGATACTTGGGAAGCTGGCCGCGCCCTGTCTTCTACCTTGCTGCCCAAGATCCGCCAACTGCTGAGCAGCCAAAATGCCGGCTGGGAGGGAATTACGGGAATAATTGTGTTTTCGGGTCCTGGGTCATTCACTGGCCTGCGTATCGGTGTGACGGTTGCAAATACAATTGCGTACGCCCGAAAGGTGTCAATTGTAGGTGCCAGCGGGAGCGATTGGACTGCGCAGGGGGTGGCCCGGCTAGCCAACGGGGAGGACGACACCCAAGTTGTCCCCCGTTACGGCAGCGACCCTCATATTACGCGGCCTGATCAGCGTCCTTGACGGGTATCTGTTGGAAACGGTTTAATAGAGGCACTATCCAATATTTGTTAAATGCTGACCAATTACATAGGGACTCCGATACAGTCAGACTTTTTCCTGAACCGCCGCTCGGTGGGCCCGTGATTTTCCGTTAGCCGTTGTGAGGTACACAGTATGGAAGCAGTTCTCGTTGTTGTAGGACTAGCCGCAGGTGCGGCTGGTGGCTTTGGTGCGAGCGTCCTGAACGCCCGCCGCAAAACTAACACCGCCGAAGCCAAGGCCCGTGCATTGCTGGACGATGCCAACCGCAAGGCCCAAGAAGTAACATTATCCGCCAAGGAACAGGCCCTCCATGTCGCTGAGGAGGCAAAAAAAGACGAACGTGAGCGCCGGAAACTACTGAATGAGCTTGAGCAGCGCCTAACGTCGCGCGAGACTAACCTTGACCGCAAGCTTGATGAACTGGACAAGCGCTCAGAAGCCATGCGCAAGAGTGAATCAAGTTTGGAAGACCTCAAGAACGATCTGCGGACGCTGAGGACAAAGCAGGAAGAAAACTTAGAGAAGATTGCTAAGTTGAACCGTGACGAGGCTCGCCAGAAACTCATGCAGATGGTGGAAAAGGATACCAAAGCGGACCTGGTGTCATTCATCGGTAAGATGCAGGGTGAAGCCCAGGAAGAAGCGGAGGAGCGAGCCAAGATCATCTTAGTTACGGCAATGGAGCGGATGGCTTCAGACCAGGCCAGTGAGCGCACCGTTACAACCGTCCCGCTGCCTAACGATGAACTCAAAGGCCGCGTCATCGGCAAAGAAGGCCGCAATATCCAAGCAATTGAGCGCCTGACCGGTGTGGACGTGCTGGTTGACGACACGCCTGGCGTGATCGTGTTATCAAGCTTTGACCCGGTGCGGCGCCAGATTGCCCGCGTCGCTCTGGAGAAGTTGCTTTCCGACGGCCGGATCCATCCTGCCCGCATCGAGGAAGCGGTCCAGAAAGCGAAGAACGAAGTTGACAAGATGATTAAGGAAGCTGGGGAGCGGGCGGTCAAGGAGGCAGGCGTTGTTGGTTTGCACCCGGAATTGGTCAAGCTGCTCGGGCAGTTGCGCTTCCGCACCTCATTTAGTCAAAATGTCCTAAAGCACTCGGTTGAGATGGCTAACTTAGGGGCGACGATTGCCAAGGAAGTGGGCGCCGATGTCCGGATCGTAAAGACGGCAGCCTTGCTTCATGACCTCGGCAAGGCCGTGACCCATGAGATTGAGGGCCAGCACCACCATATTTCCAGGGACCTGGCGGCCAAGTACGGTTTGGATGAGGCGGTCCAACACGCTATTGAAGCGCACCACGATGACATTGATGCCACGACTCCTGAGGCGGTGATTATCCGAGTTGTCGACTCGCTCAGCGGCGGGCGTCCGGGAGCCCGTGGCGACACGCTAGAGAACTATGCCAAGCGGATGACCGAGCTGGAAAACCTGGCCAATACCTTTAGCGGAGTCCAAAAAAGTTTTGCCGTGTCGGCCGGCCGTGAGCTTAGAGTCCTAGTGGTGCCGGAAGAGATTGACGACCTGTCGGCGATCAAGCTGGCCCGCGACATTGCCACCAAGATTGAGGCCACCTTGAAGTATCCTGGCGTAATCAAGGTCAACGTCATCCGTGAAACGCGGGCGCTGGAATACGCCAAGTAGCATGAACATACTGTACGTAGGCGACGTTACCGGCAAGCTTGGCCGGCGGACCGTCCAGGAGGTGCTGGCAGGGGTAATTACCGAGCATGACATAGACTACGTAATTGCCCAAGGCGAGAACACCAGTCATGGAAAAGGCTTGCAGACCAACCACGCCAAGGAGATGGATGAGGCCGGCGTGCAGTTTTTTACGGGCGGAAACCACTCGCTATCGCGCACGGAGGCGTTGGATCTGCCTAACGTTTTGAGGCCAGCCAACCTGCCGGAAGACACCCCGGGCAAGGGCTATGCCATAGCCGATACGCCGTTTGGAAAAATATTTGTCGCCAGCCTGCAAGGCAAAATTGTCGGCATGCACGCCGAACGCCAACTCCGCAACCCATTGGAGGTGATTGACGCCCTGCTGGACGAGACAAAGGACATACCGGTAGTTGCCCGCATTGTTAACTTCCACGGGGATTATTCCAGTGAAAAGGTTGTCATTGGCCAGTATTTGGACGGGCGAGTCAGCGCAGTCATTGGCGACCACTGGCACGTGACGACCGCCGATGCCCAAGTTTTGCCGGGCGGCACCGCCCATATCACCGACGTTGGAATGGTTGGGGCATTGGATTCATCCTTAGGAGTTGAGACTGAAATTATTGTCCGGCGGTGGAAGCAGCCGGATGAGCGCATAAAAAATGAGATGGAAATGAATGGCCGCAGGCAATTTAACGCCGTGGCGGTCTCGGTTAATCCAGCGACGGCATTGGCCACGGACATCAAATTAGTGCGGGTCGTCCTTCCTGCATAACAAACATGTGCAGAAGTCCGGAAATAACAGCCTAAAAACCATAGTTTTTTAGCTTGGTAAAGGCACAATCATTTGCTAGACTAAAGTCCAGTAAGGAGGGTTAGTCTCCAATGACCAAGCAAAAGCTGATAGAGACACTGGCACGGGAAACATCACTGAGCAAGCGCGAGATTGAGGGCGTACTGGTAAAGCTGACAAACTTGGTGGGGCAGACCATCAAGCGGGGCGAGAAGGTGTCGATAACTGGGTTTGGGACATTTGACCTGGGCAAACGAGCTGCTCGGCGGGGAGTAAACCCCCAAACCGGCGAGGAAATCCATATCCCGGAGATGCCCATGCCGCGGTTCCGGGCAGGAAAGCGTTTGAAGGAAGTGGTCCGACCGGAATCAATGCGGAACCTACCAGTCGACTAGCTCCAGCGCGCTAGCCGGGGAATGATTTCGTTGGCAAGCGACAAAGCCTCCTTATAGCCCATGTTTTGGGATGTCATGTTGTCGACAGAAAGGCCGATCATCTGGTCGAGTGTCATGCGGGGCTTGGTAAAGTTGCCATACTTGAAACAAAAAGTGCAGTAGGCCGGGTTGTCACTGCCGTCGGCATTAGTGCCATAGTATCCGGTTGTCACGGGCATGCCGCAGCTTTGGCAGCGCTTCTTACTGTCCATCCGGCGATGGGGCTTGTTTGTCCTTTTGATATTGGGTAATCATGTCCGGAGTAACCGCGGGCATGAACACGGTGTCGATCTCTGGGGGGTGCATCTCGGGCTTTGAAGGCTCCTCCGTGACAGGTGATGGCTGAGATTCATGTGGGCTGAGTGCCAGATTCCTCATTTCTTCATCGGTGATTTGCTCTAGTTGTACGGCCGGTATTACGTCTTGATCAGGACGGTAAACGGGTTGTTCGCTCATAATAAAGTCCTTTTTGGCCATGGTATCATGGCAAGCGTAGTCCAGGTAGCAATATCGGGGTGTGGCGCAGTTGGCTAGCGCGCCTGCTTTGGGAGCAGGAGGTCGAAGGTTCAAGTCCTTTCACCCCGACCATATTATTTGCCGGACCCATATGACTTATCAAAAACTGCTGAGCGTTGCATTGCTGATGGCATCAGCGGTTACTCTTATCGCCCTGCAGCTAAAACCGTGGGGATGGCTGTTTCTGCTGGCTTCCGTTGCAAGCCTTACCTTTACTGACAAAAAGTATGCCAAAGATCTGCTGCTGGTTAACGTTTCGCTGGCCATTTTGGGGCTTACGCCGATTGATACCGATATAAGCCCTGGCCACATGTTGGCGATGGGATCGACGCTCACGGCCGCGCTAGGGCTACCATATTTGGTCTCGCGGTATGTATATGGGGACTACCGCGTCCGTTTTCCCTTCCATCATGGCCGCTCCTGGTACCGGTCGGAAATAGCGTACATATTTGTGACTTTTGCCATTTCGTACCTCTTGATTCCTTTCTATCTGGTTAATAGCGGCGCCTACCAAAACTGGCCATCGGCTGCCGATCCAGGAAGCATAATGCGGCTGTTCATCGGCACAAACGCCCTTGGCATATGGGACGAGCTGTTTTTTGTCTGTACGGTGCTTGGCCTGCTAAGGCATCACTATAAATTCTACCTGGCAAACATATTCCAGGCTGTATTGTTTACGTCTTTCTTGTACGAATTGGGATTCACTGGATGGGGACCTTTAATGGTCTTCCCATTCGCGCTGCTACAAGGATACGTCTTTAAACGGACTGACTCGCTGCTGTACGTCATTACCATCCATTTGACGTTGGATTTTGTGCTCTTCCTTGCACTAATCCATGCTCACCATCCTGATCTAATTGACATATTTATAACCTGACCCAATATTGCGTACCCCAGCATGAATGGCCTACAATGCCGGTATAAGCGTAATAACTAAAAAGAATGAGACTCATGAAGACATCCTTAAACCAAAAGGGATTCACGGCTTTTGAATTAGTAATTGTTGTGGTTGCCTTGGCGGCAATTGGAGCTGCCGGGTACTTTGCCTACGAAGCAAGGCAGGATAAGACCGATTATTCTGTCCCAGCGCCCAAAAAATCTGCTGAAAAGCCAAAAGTAGACGACAAGTACGAGGGCTGGAAAACGTATACTTCCTCTTTCAATAAAGTTTCCTTCAAGTATCCGGCTAACTGGCAGGTCAGCACACAACCGGCCGACTTGCCTAACGAAGGGCAGGTCAAAGTTAAACTGGCCTCCCCAAGTGGCTTTGTGATGCATTACAGTGAATGGGTAAATGGACTCGGCGGCGGGTGTGAAAAAAGCACTCCAAATATTGTAATTACAAAGACGCAAGAGCTAAAGGGAGCGCCTGGATTGTATCTCGTTGAAAATCCCGGAACCATCGCCCTGAGTAGTAGCATTTCCAAGACTGGTGACACCGGCACATGTCTTGTGTATCCGTTTATTGACCAAAATAAGCAACTGATGTTTAGTTCATCGACCCAGTTTCTTCCCAATACGACCAAGTTCCCGGCAAACCAAGAGAAAGATGTTGAAGAGGGCAGGCTGATTCTGTTAAGCTTCACGAAATAGATTGAAGCTATTCCGGTAGGCAATACCGGGCAAGGAACCCCACCAATGAGCCGCCCGCATTTAGGATCGCCGATCCTGTCATTTGAAGAGTTTTGCAACCTTAAGCCTCGCCTGGGGAAGATCGTCATGACTAGCGGCGGGTTTGACCCAATCCATCCCGGCCACATCAGCTGCTTGATCGACAGTAAACACCACGGTGACACTCTGGCCGTGGTAGTAAATGGAGATGCCTTTTTGCGGGCTAAGAAAGGCAAGCCATTCCAAGATTTGCGAACTAGGTGCATGATTGTCAGCGGCATCAAGGGCGTGGACTATGTTCTGCCGTTTGAGATTGAGGGTGATATGACGGTCAGCAAAGCATTGGAGCACTTAAAGCCCAATGTGTTCACCAAGGGCGGTGACAGGGTTGATGCTAAGACTATTCCAGAATGGCAGACGTGTGAGCAACATGGAATTGAAGTTGTTACGGGTGTGGGAGATGACAAGCTTTGGTCCAGCAGCTGGTTCCTAAAGGACTGGGAAGCCCACGTCACGCGAACTTGAAAAAAGGCTTACGCTAAGGTATAGTACGGAGCTGTGCGGGCATCGTATAGTGGCTATTATGTCAGCCTTCCAAGCTGAAGACGCGGGTTCAATTCCCGCTGCCCGCTCCAGGACTTATTTATAGCGCCGCCGGCCATACATGACGATAATCCCGATTAGTGCGAGGGGCAGGGAGAGCGACAACGGGTTGCCTATCCAGACAGTAGTTTCTGTGCGCGCCAAGTTCATCCGCGTACCGCTGGTGCCGATATCCCAGGCAGACACGATAAGCCGCACAGGCTGCCAAAAAAATGAAGCTGGCTGCTCGACCACTTGATGGCCAGAAGAACCAGGCTGGATAGCCGATGCAAAGCGCATGTCGCGCGATGACCGGCCCAGTAAATGCGATGAAGTAATGGTAGCTGCCGGCTGCAGCACGGTGTTGCCGGTGTTGCGTAGAGTGACGGCCATCTGCCCATTGCGCTGGCGGACGTCGATCGTTGCGGATGGCAGCGCGGCGCCCGGAATAGTTAGGTAGACTCTGATTCCCAGCCGGCGAACAATGCGCACGCTGCCGCCCTGCTCGCCATCGACCGGCTCAATAACGATACCGCCAAAATGCCGGCCAACTGGCGCGTTGGCATCTGACTGCATCTTGAAAGCAATGTCTTTAGATTGGCCTGGAGCCAGCTGCAGTACACTGCTTTCCAATGCGATCCATTTGCCCACGCCGACGCGCGGGGCAGCTTCCGGCAGCATGCCCAGGGCGCCGTCCGTTAATACTCTGGCGTCCACCGGGTAAATACGTAGTTTGGTAGGAAAACCCGAGCTATTGCGAACGGTAATCGATCCGTGCACAGACTTATTTTTTGGGGCGGTCATGTCAAACCATGGGCGCTCAGACTGCTCCGCGCCCGCCGGAAAGGCGCTGATACCCGATGATTCAACGGCGTAGGTGTGGTGCGCGAGTCCAGCTACCATGGCGATAGAGACGGCGAAGCGGACAATCAATTGAGGGTTTGGGTTATGGTCGCAGTGTAGGAGCCACTCTTAGATCCGGCCGGTATGGTGAGTGATAGCGTAGGTGTCACCGAATACTGTCCCATTCCTGAGCCGGAGGAAGCCGACATTAGCGTCATGGGATCGGTATCGCTGGCAAATGCGCGAGACTGGCCGGAACTTACCCCCGCCGCCGCTCCGGCCACTATTGCCACTACGGAAGGCGCGATGGTCAGGCCGGTTACGGGCAGGGTATCAATCGTAACTGTCCATTGGTCACCAACTGAAAACATGCCGGACGTGAAGTTGCCGGTGACTCCGCGAGTGCCAATCGAGGCCGAGGCCGTCGCCGTAGTATCGGTTTGGCTTTCAAGTCCGGTGACGGCGAACTTGGCAAAACCCATTGGCCCGCCAGCCGTTATGGTCACGGTGTACGCCCCGCCTGTGGACCCTGAATATGTGCCGCCCGACGAGAAGTTGCCGCCGCCGGAGCTGCCTGAGGTTCGTACGGCGCTACCGATGCGGGCAAACGAGGATGCCGTGGCAGTAACCGCCCAACCGGCACCGGTACCCCGGCCATCCGTGACAGACACCGTGCCCAGCGACCCGCTGCTGGTTTGGGGCTGGGAAATATTGACCGTCACCGGCGACAACGAGGCGCTGGCCGGGGCTGCTAGGGTTAGCTGGCCCGGATTAATGGTTTGATTGACGTTGGTGCTGGCGGCAAAGGCGGATGAACCCACCATCATGCAAGCAGCAACTATGGTTGCACGGATACGCTGCATAGGAAACTCCTGTTATGTCTGCAGCATATCCCCATGCCATGAAACCGGCGTTAACCCTGGCGTTATGGCAAGCATTATGGTATAGTTCATACGTTCCGCTCCGGTGCGGTTCAACGCCTGCCCCTGTAGCTCAGTTGGATAGAGCAGAGGACTTCTAAGCCTAAGGTCGTAGGTTCGAATCCTACCGGGGGCGCCATTTTTTGCCCGGTACGCGTTCAAGCGCAGTTTGAAAACGGACCGGGGGTAGTTACTCCGGTAGCTGCCTCCACCAGTAATCATTGCCAGAGAACGTGCTAACGGGCCCTAGGGAATCTCCCCAGGGCCCGCTTGGTGCTAGGCGGCCTGCTTCAGGCCGGCTTCTTGCGCCGCCGACTCCCAGTCGATTGACTCGAGGAGCCTGCGCGCTTCTGCCTGCGTGCGCTGTTGGCGCTGCCGCTCGCCGACGTCGATGGCGATCTGAACGATCCGGTCGTAGACGTGGGTGCGCCGCATGTGCTCTAGTGCGTTCGCCCCGGATCGCATGCCCGTGAGCTCGTTGACGAAGTCTTGGAGATCCTGGACGGCCTGCTGGTCGAACAGGGGGTCCTTGGTAGTCAAGGCGACTGCGCGAAGTTCGATGATGCGGCTCTTGGCCGAGTTGATGGCGCAGTAGTCGGGCGCCGGCAGGTCGTCGTCCACGCGTTCGTCGCTCTCCGCGCCCGACCCGTACCGGCTCAGGATGCCCTCAAGGATCATGCTCGCGTCAGTCATGATGTGCTCCTTACAAGAAGTTTTGAGTACAAAAAAGGACGCACTCGGCCCTAGCGCAGCTAGGAATAGAGTCGACGTCCCGTCAGGGTCTTGCCCTTTTCTTTCCACTGAAAGTCAATGTTAGGTTGTCAATATGGATACTTTAATGGCAATGCTTTGATAGTACAACCCTTTTTTGTTGCGTTCGTACATATTATTTGGACTTTGAGGTTGTTATATATGTCAATTAGCACAATAAGTGGAGAGCCCGACTATTCACTGATCTGTAAATGTATGCCATAATGGTTCGCACGCGGCGAGTGTAGCTCAGTTGGTTAGAGCGTCGGTTTGTGGTACCGAAGGTCGTGGGTTCAAGACCCATCACTCGCCCCAAAGCATTGATATTGATTCGTAGTACATACTTTAATTCCGTAGCTTTGACATTCCGGCACGGGAGATGCCCAATGGTTTGGTACGCCCACGGTGGAAACGATCAGTAGGGCACGCAGAGGAAGTATAAGGTAATAACGTCATCTATCCCAGCTTGCAAACACATGCAAGTTATAGTATAATATCGCAGACTATTGCCACTGAGGTTTTTGTGGCAACAGACGTACGCAACATCGACATATATTGGCGACCATGACAACAAGAGAGGGGTAGCTGCCATGCATCCAGACTACGTCGAAGTGCTGGTGCAGTACGACCGCCGAGGCCACGTGCTACGGGTGTGGTTCAAGAACCTTCGCGTCACGCGCAGGCGGTGCGTCTACATCTACGCCTTCAGCGGCGAAACCAACGTTCAGAGCTTCAACGCGCACCTGCAAGGCGCCCTGCGGAGCCTGGTACACGGCAACATCGGCGGCTTCGTGGTTGGCGACAATCACCTTTTGGAAATCCACCTGGAGTCCACCAACAAGGCATTCCACGGCAAGGCCGTACGCGCCGCAGACGTGATTCGCCAGCATCTGCTGAGCCGAGGCAAGGAGGTGAATGCCTCCACCAGCGAAGGCCTGACCAAGACCAACCCGCTGACCGCAGTGGTGGCGAGCTAGGTCCCCGACTTACCCAGAAAGAGGTGAAGCCATGCCCGTGCTGACCATCTATGGCATGCCGCCGGATCTCAAGGACAGCTCTGCCCTCACCCACCTGGTGCTGGAGGAGCTGCCTCGGGCTGTGGCAGCAGTGGAGGAGCTCGGAGTCAAGCCGGGCCAGGTGACGGCGTTCGTGCCGTCCGACCTTGTGAACGAGGCTCTCGGCGAGGAAATCATCGTCTTCATCGAGGGCCTGTGGATGCGCAAGGAGCGCACACCGGAGGTCCGGCAGCGGCTCGCCGACGCGGTACTGGACTGCATGCGCCGCTTCGCCGAGGAACACGTTTTCAGGTGCGAGATGATTGAGGTGATCCCTCGGTCCCAGCGCCCGGAGGACGGGTTTGCTGACTGGCGGAAGGAGCCGGTTACCACCGCAACGCCACTCCCCCAGGTGGCCAGCTTCTCAACTTCCAGACCGGATCCCACGGCCGACATCAGGGCTTTCCAGGAGCAGGTGCAAAGCTTTGCGCGCGAGGCGTTGACCGAACTGAGGTCCAGACTTGAGTCTGGCGAGCGCCAATTCACGATTGAGCGCCGATTCGACCGCTCGGCATGCCGTGAAGACGGCCTCGGCCGATACGTGCGGCTGAATTGGTTCCAGCGGCTCTTCTACGACATCGTCGATCCCGTTTGGGGTATGCAGGGGGTGGAAGCGTACGCCGACTACGCCAGCAAGGATGCTGACTCGATGGAAGAAGACAACACGATGGTCTACAGGCTGTCGGTGGCCTGACAGGGCCCGAAGGAGTGATCACTGATGATCTTGGCCTTCGGGCCCTCCTTTGCGTCTGACATCTATAGCGCGCAGCACTTGACACAATAATACGCTTATGTTAAGGTATATGCACCTTAATTGAAAGGAAAGTTATGGACACAGTTAACCTGTGCAACAAATAACGGTTCCTGGTGATAAGCTTCCAACATCATTATTAGGAGTTTGTCACCGGGAACCGCTACGGAGTTCCCCTGACATACAAAGGAGGCCATGCAATGGCTGACGAGTATGCGGACCAGGCATCGGTATACGATGCCATCTATACCAACATGAAGGATTACCGCCGTGAGGCGGAACGGGTACGCGAGCTGATAGCGGCGCATAGCCGCATCCCGGTTAAGACGCTGCTGGATGTGGCGTGCGGGACCGGCTTGCACGACCAGTTTCTGGCCGGGCACTATGAGCTCGAGGGGCTGGACTTCAGTCCGGCGATGCTCACCGAGGCGCGAAAGCGACTGCCCAACGTGGTTTTCCACCAAGGTGACATGAGCGGCTTTGACCTCGGCAAGCAGTACGACGCCGTCACCTGCCTGTTCAGTGCCATCGGCCACATGACTACCTTGGACATGATGCGGGCGGCAACCAGTTACATGGCTGCCCATCTCAAGCCCGGCGGCGTGCTCATCATCGAGCCGTTCATCGACCCGAGCGACTGGGTACGGGGTAAGGTCAGCGTTGACCTGGTGCCAGGCAAGAAGATTGCCCGCGTGACGGAATCCAGGCTCGATGGGCATATCGCCCGCCTGGACATGCGTTTCTTCACCGACTGGGACGAGAAGGCAGGTACCGCCAGGTACTTCCGTGCCCATCACGATGTCGCCATGTATACGAGGGACGAGTTCACGGCAGCCTTCAATGACGCCGGGCTGGACGTCTCGTATGACACGGCGGGCCTAATGGGCCGCGGTCTCTATATCGGCGTCAAGAACTCCTAGCCGTTTCCGGTGCGCCCCGCCATACCCGTCCGCGGGTCCCTGGCGGGGCACGCCAAAAGTTTTGATATAATCGCCGCAGTTGAGAGTAACTCAGCGTGACCCATCCGGTCTCGATGAGCTGTTCTCAACCTTTAAGAGGAAATGAGAAAAGTATCTCGCAGCCGTTCTTAACGGCATAGCTTCCGCTGCGCATGCAGCTGTCTCAAGGCTTTATCCTTGCGACTCGTGAATATGAATAGTAAGTAAATCCGGATATAAGAATTCCGGTAGAAAGACGTATATGAATAAAACTAAACTACGCATCATCCCGCTAGGCGGCGTTGGTGAAATTGGCAAGAACATGAACGCGCTGGAATACGGCGACGACATTATAATCCTGGATCTTGGATCTAAGTTTGCGTCGGATGACGAACCTGGCGTGGATGCTATCCTGCCTGACACCCGTTACCTTGAGCGCAACAAACATAAGATTCGAGGCGCAGTTATAACCCATGGGCACATGGACCATATTGGCGGCGTTGGCCATTTTCTGAAAAAGTTCCCGGTGCCGGTTTTTGGGGCTCCGTTTACTATTGCCATGATCAAAAGGCAGCTTGAAGAGGCTGGATTGCACTTCAAACCACAACTACGAGTAATTAATCCGGACACGCATGAAAGGGTGCAATTGGGCCAATTTAATATTGAGTTGGTCCGTGTCGGCCATCCCATTCCTGACGCGACTGCTATCGTGATTCGTACGCCTGTCGGCGTGGTTGTCGATACAGGCGATTGGCGTTTCGAGGATGACCCAATCATCGGTCGCCCAATGGACATAGCGCGTTTTAAGGAGCTTGCCCAGGAAGGGGTAACACTGTTGATGGGCGACAGCACCAACGCGTTGGTTCCGGGTTCCACGGCAAAAGAAAGAGACATTGTGCCCGCATTTGACGAGCTGTTTAGCCGGGCACCGGGACGCGTCATACTGTCGATGTTTGCCAGCAACATTTTTAGGATCCAGCTTGCAATCAACGCTACGGCTAAGAGCGGACGAAAGCTGGTAGTGACCGGTCGAAGCATGCTGGCAAACATCGAGACAGCCATAAATACCGGCCACCTTAAAGTGCCGGCTGGGCTGATAGCCCGTACCGCAGACGGTATTGCGAGTTCAAGGATCACTATTCTGACCACCGGATCACAAGGCGAGCCTAATTCAGGTCTTTGGCGCATGGCTGCCGGAGAGCATAAGGCTGTGAAGATTAAGCCAGGCGACTCGGTGATCCTGAGCTCCAGTATCATTCCGGGAAACTGGGAAAGGATCAATGAACTGGTTGACTCGTTGATGCGAGAGGGCGCGAAGGTCTACCAGCACAGTACCCGGCACTTGGACGGGGCAGGTATTTTGCATGCTTCCGGCCATGCCAGCCGAGAGGATTTGATGGCATTGCTGAAGCTATTGAAGCCAAAACACCTTGTGCCAATCCACGGAAACTACTCCATGCAGCTGGCGCATGCCAGTATTGCTGGGAGGGCGGGCATTGGGGATAACAATATTTTCATTCTCAATATCGGAAACGTATTGGAGCTTTCCAGTAAGAGCGTAATGCTTGGAGAGCCAGTAGAGTCAGGTGAAATTTATCTACAGGGCTTGTTGGAAGGACGCTTGGGGGACGAAGTAATACATGAACGTGTGAAATTGAGTAGCGAAGGAGTCGTAATTGTAAACGCAGTTGTCAGTGCTACCAGCGGAAAGCTCATGGGTAGGCCAAGTATCGTTTCCCGCGGGTTCGTCCACATGAAAGACAACCAGCCATTGATTAACCAAATTGCTTTGGAATCACGGAAGGCTATCGAAAAAGCCTGCGGTGTTTCAGTTGAGATTTCCGTACGTGAGTACATTGGAGACCAAATCAAAAAGGCAACCGGCCGCCAGCCCTTAGTGCTGACTGCCATCACGAAGGTATAATGGCACATATGAATAAGCGGCATGTTCTAATAATCCGAGGGTATCCTGGAAGCGGGAAAACCTCGGTGGGGAAAACTTTAGAGCATGATGGCTACGGTAGATTCGTCGACCACAACGCCATCCTGACGTTCATCGCGTCTATAACTGGTGACGATGAGGGCATTTATGACGACATACATTCATTGGAGCTGGCTATGGTAAGGAAAATCCTTGCCGATGATTCATCAGTTATTGTGGCGCGCGGGTTTTCATCGGCGGCATCCATTAGGCCGTACAGGGATGTCGTAAAAAGGAGCGGATGCAAAGTCACGATCATAAGGCTGCAGGCAGAACTTTCTGAACTGAAGGTGGGAGTGCAGGCCATAGAACGAAAGACAGAATTCAATCCTACGGTATCGGCAGAAGCGCTTCAGCGTTGGATCAAAAACAACCCAATTGAGCCGGTGGATGATGAGGTTATCATTGACGCGTCACCTGATTTGCAAAGCGTTGTTGCCGCGGCAAAAAGATGCATCAGCGCAGCATGGTGACTAAAAAGTGAGTGGGGGAGGGCCTACACCCCACAATCGCATCCCTTAGCCTTCAATATGCCAACTTGCTCTTGCATGGTATTTATAAAATTGTCCTGGATAGCCGAGCCGGTAGCCTTTAAGGGATCAAGGGGGCTATGGTGCCGGTAACCGCGGCGCTCCATCTCCTCTACCAGTTGCTCGTGCCTGGAGTATAGGGCGGCCAGTTTGCCCTGCCAGCGCCGCGTTTCGGGGTGTCTGGAATACCCGGACTTGGCTTCGGTAAGTACCGTCCATACGGCGTGCAGCTCGCGGTGCTCCCCCAGCAAATGAACCCGGCATAACTTTTCCGGCGGCAAGTCCCATATGCGCATGTACCTAGATTAGCAGGAATGCCACCTGCTGGGTGGGTAGCATATCACTATTGCCATTAAATGAAGGTGATGGTATAAAACTAATGCTATGAATGCTGTATTTCAACAACGGGAGTGCCATTAATCCGCCAAGCGGCTCTTTGTTGTATCGACAATATCCAAGAAGCAAGCGCCGCTAGAGCGGCGCTTTTTGTTGCCTTGTCGTCTAACGGTAGGACGCCTGACTCTGGATCAGGTAATTATGGTTCGAATCCATGCGAGGCAGCCATAGTCGGAGGTAGACAAATTGGTAAAGTCGCCTGGCTTTGACCCAGGAGCTTGAAGGTTCAAGTCCTTCCCTCCGAGCCAGCTATAATAACCATGTGGAACATCAAAGCCATGAAGGCGAAATAATCAAAGACTATTTGGATGACTTACGAAAAGTTGGTCCGTCCAAGCCTCTAGGCTATCTTCCGTTGCCTACGATTGAAAAATTTGCGCCCTATTCCGCGGAAGGTATTGCAGAGGAAAGAAAGCGAAATGGCCAGGAAGTCCTCCAGCTTTCAGAAGACCAATGCCATGTTACTGGGGGCGCATTGTATGTGTATGACCGTGAAGTACTCCAAAGGTTATTGGACGAGCATACCGATATTCTGACAAAGTGGTCGTGGCCTACTTCTGCGGACGAATTTGTATTAAAGCTAGCAACGGAAACCGCAACGCCCAAAACGGCACTATTTGACCTGGTAGCAGACTCGTTCGCTGACAACAATAATCCCGGTCGAACTGATAGCCCGGCTATAGACTAACCCACGCAAACATGACATAATGTGTCATTCTGTCTTCCTGATGGATGCATTCGTGTGACAACCTCGACGGAAGGACTCCTTTGTACGAAACGTATTCGGAAATCGTGCTGAAGTACCTGCTGGGCCCGTTGCTGGCACTGGCGTGCTTGCTCGCCGTGCGCGATCTCATCAAGGATCGGGAGCGCAGTGTCTGGGCCTGGCTGCTGGTCGGCCTGACAATGCTCTATCCACTCGGAAAGCTCTGCGCCTATTGGCAGGTGGGGCCAAACGCGTTCCGGTGGTGGATGGGCGACTTCGGCTCCATCGCATTCTACGGAATGTTCGTGGCGCAATGGGTTGCCGTCCGCCGTACCGGTACCTACGACGTTTTCCGCGTCTGGTTGCCCGTTGGTGCCACTGTGCTGGCAGCAGCATGCATCTTGGAAGGACTGCAGTACGTCGCTCAGGCCCAGAACTCGGGTGGTCTGTCCGCCCGCTGGGACCCCATCGACTTGCTCAGTTACTTCCTGGGTTTCGCGGTCGCAACCTTGTTGGTTTGGCTGCACCAGCGCCAGTACGGCCGCCGGCTTGCCGAGTGGGAGGCGCAGGTGGCCATGGCCAAGCAGGAGCGCTCGCGTGAACAGGCGCAGCGCGCCGAATCACGTCGGCCGCGGGGGAAGCAGAAGAAGCGCCGCCACGGCACAAGCCGCCGTTAGCCGTCCATGGCAACACTTAACGGCGCACGACGGTGCTCATCGCCCCCGCTTCAAGCGGGGGCGTATCATTTATAGTTACTCCGCATAAGTTTCAAGGCATATAATACCATCATGAAAATACTTCTATTGTCCGGCGGCGCTTCTAATGAAAGGGAAGTATCCCTGCGCTCGGGTGCCAATATGGAGGCCGCACTCATCAAGGCCGGCTATGAAGTTGTCCGGCGTGATCCTGCAGAGACGGGTTTTGATCTCAGCACGGAGACAAAAGGCGTTGATATGGTATTTCCGATCTTGCACGGCTCCGGCGGCGAGGATGGGGTGCTGCAGACCCAGATGGAGGCTTTGAAAGTGCCCTTCCTTGGTTGCGGCTCGTCGGCGTCAAAGCTGACATTCAATAAAGTTGAGTACAAAAAATGCCTGGCAGAGCATGGCATTCTGACGCCAAACTGGCAGGTGGTTGAGCCCAATGATTTTGCCGAGTCCGGCCTCGCGCGCGAATCGTTTGTGCTGAAGCCGATCGAGGGCGGGTCGAGCATCGACACGTTCATCGTGCATAACCCTTCAGGCCAAAAGCTGGATTTCAGTGAGCCACTCGGGCGCTACGGGTCGATGCTTCTGGAAGAGCTGGTAGAGGGACAGGAGTTGACCGTGGGAGTGTTGGGTGATGAAGCGTTGCCCGTCATACTCATCATTCCGCCGTCAGGAGAGGAATTTGATTACGAAAACAAGTACAACGGCAAGACCCAGGAGATAACCAATCCGGAAGAAGTACCCAAGGCAGTTCAAGCCGAGGCTCAGAAACTGGCACTTAAGGTTCACATGCTGATGGGCTGCCGGCATATGTCGCGTACTGATCTGATAGTAACGCCGGGAGGCTCCATATATGTCTTGGAAACCAATACCATCCCCGGGCTAACGGAGCAAAGCCTGTTCCCAAAGGCGGCGATGGCGAGAGGAATCAAGCTATCACATTTGGCCCAATGCCTGGTGTCGTTGGTTGAAGGAGACTTTAGCTCATGAGTGATTCAAATGACCCACATATGCCGACCATGGCCCATTACCTTGACGCTCATAGTGAGGTTAAGCATTTGTACGAGTATTTCCGGCATTACATATGCGGCTTGGGCGACGTTGAGGTCTCCCAGACTAAGGCCCAGGCCAGCTTTGGAAGCAGCCGCAAGTTTGCTTGGGCATGGCTGCCGCAACTGTGGATCGCGAATGCTCCAAAAGAGGGGCTGGTGATCAGTTTCCGTCTTGATCATCCAGTGGAGCACCCCGTGATAAAAGAATGCCTTGAGCCCAGCCCCGGCAACTGGATGCATCACGTAGAAGTGGCTAACCCATCCGATTTGGATGAGAACCTCCGTGGCTGGCTGCGGCAAGCTTACGAATTGGCCCTGAAATAATGCCGCGATAGCTGCCGCTCCTGCTATTATCATTACCATGCATATATCCGTAAGGTCGGCAAACCCGGACGACGCCAACTTAATCGCTGAAATTATGACCGAGGCGATGAATTATAAGCGCAAGCACGGCGACGATGCCTGGGGCTCGGAGCCATACACCGAGGCTGAGGTGACTCCATTACTGAAAGACGCATACGTTGTGCGGAGTGGCCAGTTGGCGGCCGGGACCGTTTCATTGCAGTGGGAGGATGAGCTATGGGGCGATGCGGGGCGGGATGCTGGATTCATCCACCGCCTGGCGATAAGGGACCAGTTCCATGGCCAACAGCTGGGAAGGGCGATTATTGATTGGGCGGAAGAGAGAGCCAAGGAGAAAGGGCTAAAAAGCCTCAGGTTAGATTGCCCCGCGTCCAACAAGGGATTAATAGCGTATTACCAAAGCCAAGGATTCAGCCAAGTAGGAACCGTTTATAAGAATACTCGAGTCAATGCTTTGTTGGAGAAGCGGGTTTTTTGAGCTGGTAATTATGCCATGTCGCGCTAGTCGGCGCGGCTGTATACTTTCTGGATAACTTGGGAGAAATTCATGCAAATATTCAAGCCCTGCATCTGGTTTGAGGGGACGGCGGAAGAGGCAATGAACCATTATGTGGCCGCTTTCAATAATTCGCGCATCAAACATATTGAGCGCTACACGGGAGATATGGGAATCCCCGGCGAGAAAGAGCTCGCCGGAAAGGTGTTGACCGGAGTTTTTGAGCTTGAGGGTCAGGAATTCATGTGTTTGGATGGCGGACCCCAATTTAAAATGGGCGGGGCCATTTCATTTGTATTTGAGTTTGAAACGCAGGAAGAAATCGACAAGGTCTGGGACAAACTCCTGGAGGGTGGTACGCCGATGCAGTGCGGGTGGATCACTGACAAGTTTGGCGTTACCTGGCAGATCACGCCGGCTAGCCTCGGGCGGCTGCTCAGCGACGAGAACGCGACGCCCGAGCAGAAAAAAGCGGTAATGGAAGCGATGATGCCCATGGTGAAGCTGGAGAAGGATAAGCTGGAAGCCGCTTTCTATGAGGCCAAAGCCAGCTAAACCCTCTATTCCGCTGTGCTTGCAGGCGCGCCGGATGAGCGGATAATTATATTAAGTCTAGAACAGCGCAAAAACGGCGCTGAGCTATAGCCCCAATGAGAGCGTATTGGGATTAAGTAGCGTAACTTCTCGGCCTTAAAGCTCGAGGGAGAAGTTATGGCTAAGGATCGTATACCACTGTCGGTTTTTTTGCGCCGAAAAGAAGGCGATAAAAGACAAGAGAACGTCCTAAAGGAGCGCCGTTTTGAAGAAGTTGCGAGCAAGCTAATGCCGGGATGGCGCGTTAAGCAATAGTTAACGGATCGCCAAGACTACCTTGCCGGAGACGCCGCCGGATTCACGGACGCGGAAAGCTTGTGCTACATCGTTCAGAGGAAAAACTTTGCTGACTTGGGGTTTGATGGCTCCGGACTCGACAAGTTCGCGCAACTGATCGAGTGCTTGTGAGGTTGTTTTTGTGGCCTGGGTAATAGCGGTGACGCCACGTTCAGCGGCGACCCCTTGGTCCGCCTGGGCGATCATCGATACGGCAATACCGCCGCGCCTGAGTATTTTGAGCGCCTGAGTGAAGTCGTTGCCGCCCACGGTATCAAAAACGGCGTCAAATTCCGTGAGGATGGTGGAAAAATCTTCGGCTTTGTAGTCGATGACCTGGTCGGCCCCCAATGATTGGGCTTTGCCCATAGCTTCACCGGTAGCCGTTGTGGCTACGGTTGCGCCTAGGTGCTTGGCGAGCTGAATGGCGATTGTGCCAATGCCGCCGGCGCCGCCGTGGATAAACAGTTTTTGTCCGGGTTGAAGATTGATGTGCGTTACCAATGACTGAAGGGCACTCAGTCCAACCAGCGGCAGAGAAGCGGCGGATTGGAAGTCCAGGTTACTAGGCATGAGGGCAACTTGGTTAGCACCGGTGAGGGCGTATTCTGCAAACGCGCCGCTGTTGCCGGCGACCACGTTGGCCTGGCCGTAAACTTTATCGCCGGTTGCCACGTTGCTTACTCCGGCGCCCACGCCGGTAACAACGCCGGCAATGTCGCCGCCCAGAGTGGCCGGAAACTGCAAGGGGATGGCGTCTTTCATGCGCCCTGACCGCACCGAGGTATCAAACGGATTGAGGCTGGCGGCATGGACCTCTACCAATACCTTGCCGTCGTTTACGGATGGTGTGGCAATGTCTTGTATCTTAATTACGCTGGGGTCGCCGTATTCATGGATGCGGGCAGCCTTCAAATTGCCTCCTTGTGGATATTTACAGACACAAGTATAAGGCTTAGCTGGAGCGTATGGCTTGGATGTATCGCCAAAGGGCGGCCAAACTGGCGGCCACGACGATGCTAACCATAATCATTGGCGGGAGGGCGTCGGGCGTATTCATCAGAATAGTTGCCGCGACGATGCTGGTGCCCATCAGGACCGAGAATGCTAACCACGGCGCCGCAAAGAATTGGCCGGCCTTGGAGCCGCGCAGCATCATCACTCCGGTGATAATGAAGGCCGGCAATACCAAGGCAAGGTCAATCACATGGATGGGGTTCACCCACAAGCCGGCTTCCTGCAGGCTTTTTGGTACGGTGCCACCGGCGATGGCCGGGATAACCTCACTCAGCCACAACAGCCCAAACAGAGAGCCGATGCCAATCAGGGTGTATGCCGCGTGTTTGAAGGCGCCGGCGTACTTGGCGGACATGCTGCGCATGCGGCCAAGGTTGAAGACGATGGCGTAGACACTGAGGCCTAGCACGGCAACGTATATGAGGAAAAGGTAGTTGAAATGCAGGGCAAACGCATAAACGGCATAAGCGTAGACAAAGTACAGCAGAGTACCTAACCAAACTAAGGCCGCCTTCAGGGATCCGCGGGCGTAGAGATAGCCGCTGACAATTAGCACGGCGACCGCTATTAGGTTTCCTATGTCCTGTCCTTTTGCTTGTGAAATCCAGTTTTGGGTTTCTTGGGCATAAACTGCGGCGTCTGTAAGCCCAGCCACGCTGGCCATTGATGACAGTCCTGCAATCAGTGCGGACCAAGTCATAATTGAGCTAGGGTTTGTTTTGGTTGCCATATAGATCCTTTCTACAACCGCTTAGTATAGGCCTTTATGGCGTTTGGTGAGATGATGCCAGTCATATTGACGCATGTATAAGTAAATGGTATAATAACATCTCCTTCTCCATACAGAGTATCAGTCACGGGAGCTTGAGCATTGCCTGCTTCCAGTTGCTGATACGGCGACTGGTTGAAGGGGTACATGCCCAAGTGCCCTGCGGGGCAAGACCGAGAGGAGCCCAAGTGGCTACCTTGTGGTACCGTTCCAACTGCTACGGGAACATGCCCGAGTGCAACTTCCGCCCGCACGGCGATTTGAAGTCGTGTGACGGCGGCGACGAGTCGCCGGCGGCGGAAGCGCGCAGGCGGGAACTGATCGAACTCACGGGCGACCGCAACACCCACCGTACGCTCCGGCTGGTTATCCATGCCGGCCACGAGGACCAGGTGGCGGCGATCGCCGGGCGGCTCAGCCGCCCGTTCAACGAGTTCACCTCGGAAACGGCCATTGTGATTTTGGCCGCCGAGGGGCTTCCCCATCTGGGAGCGGCCGCCTAGCGGCTCGCCTACGCAAAAACGACCACGGAGGTGCAGACATGCGATGTTAGGCTGAGTTTCATCTCAACCTTCATACTGGCCCGCGGAAGAGGCTCGCGCTTCAACCGCGGGCCTCTTCTATTTACGCCGGCGGCAGCGCGGTATCGATCATTTTTACTTCCTTATCCACCAGCTTGCCGCTGTCATCCACGCGGTAGCGAAGGACCGTGCCAAAGACCATCTCAAGATCCTCTACGCCCTTGTCGCTAATGGATTCAATGTATTTCATTAGCGATCGGATGGAATTTCCGTGCGCGACCACTAGGATTGTTTTGCCGTCTTTGAGCTGCGGCAGGATCGTATCCAAATAAAAAGGTACCGTGCGCTCATAGACTTGCTTTAGCGACTCGCCCCCGGGAATGTCCTTGTCCCATCCTCGTCTGATTTGGTTGAACTCGTCCTCGCCAACGGCGTCCTTGACTTCCCACTTGTTTTTGCCCGTGTAAACTCCATAGTCGCGCTCATTAATGGCGCCGGCGGTCTCATATGGAAACTCCGCGCCCATGCCCTGCATCATCTCCTGGAGTGTCTCCTCCGTCCGGTGCTGCTGGGAGACGTATGCTAGGTCGACGTGGATTCCCCTCAGTGTCTCCCCGTACTTGCGGCCTTCCTCGCGGCCTTTCTTTGTTAAACGAATGTCCGTTATGCCGGTCCATTTGCCGAGCGCGTTCCACTCGGATTCCCCATGGCGCACGATTATCAGTTCACCTTGCATGGCTGCCTCGCTCTTATTGGTAACCATTATGCCGGAAGGTCGCGGGCGGTGCTATGAAGATCACAGCCCGCATAGTGATTATTGCTATGATAACGCTATGGCACGTTCAACATACAGACAGTGGGTAAAGACGGTGACATTGGGCGAGTTCCTTGGTTTCATCATCCCTTCGGTCGTGGGCGCAGTGACGTTTGCCATGAATTTACCCCAGGTTGTCCAGATGGGCGCGATGGTGGTCGCCGGAATCGGGGAAGGTGCGGTGTTGGGCTCATTTCAGGCCCGGGTGCTAGGCAGCCATATACCCAAGTTCAGCCGGCCCGAATGGGTCAAGGCCACGATGGCGGGAGCGGGCTTCGCTTGGCTACTAGGCATGGTTCCAAGTACGATTGGCGAGCGCTTAACGGAGGTTCCATTACTGGTCCTAGTCCCGGCCATGGCAGTTCTGGGTACCGCCCTACTGTTCTCTATTGGTGTACTGCAATACCGGGTGCTGAGGCGGTATGTCAAGGGAGCCAAGAAGTGGATTTGGATCAACGTGGCCGCGTGGCTGATGGGACTCGTCGTCTGCTTTACTTTTATCGGCATCGCGCCTGAAGGTGTAGCGCCGGTAATTGGGTTCAGTGCTGCCGGTGGCCTGGGAATGGCATTTGCGATGGCGGCGGTTACCGGCATTTATGCGGCTCGCGCCATGGAGAAGAAGCGGCTATAGTGAGCACAAATGCTTGGATAGCAACCGGGGCCTATGCCCCGGTTTTTGTACTGCTTGCTAAGGCGCCCATAATCTCACTGGTATACACTGAGTGCTTATAAACATGTGGAGGTATCATGCCCAAGTTTTTAATTATTCATAATGCCGATGAGCGTTCACGGGAGTTTATGGCCAAGTTCTCTGCCGAAGAAAAGCAAGCCGGGATGGCAGCCTGGATGGCATGGAAAGATGAGGCCGAAAAGACAGTGAAGTTTGAATGGGGGCTGCCTTTGCAGCCGGTGGCACGGGTGACGCCTCAAGGCGAAGCTGACTGCGACAACCAGGCGTCCGGCTATTCGATTATTGAAGCGGATTCTAAGGATGACGTAGTGGCGGTGCTGAAAAATCACCCCCATTTGGAGCGGGACGGTGCCACGATGGACGTTCTGGAGATGATACCCATCTCAGAAATGTAGGTTAGGTGCGTGTCCGGGCGACTGATCTAAGGGGTGACGCCGGTCATTGCAGGCGACGTTCTTGAGGCGTAGTTATGGGGAGTGATGGAGAATAGCAATGAACGATCAAATAGGCATGATAGTCGTGACAACCGAGGGTGTGCAGGGATACGACGTCGCCGAACCTAAGGTCCAGGTGTTTGGTCTGGTGGTGCGTAGCCGGGGCTTGGGTGGAAATATTAGGGCTGGCCTGAGATCGCTGGCAGGAGGTGAAATCATCGAGTACACGGAGATGCTTGAAGACGCCCGCCGGAACGCCCTTGACCGCATGGTTAAGAACGCGGCCGCGATGGGCGCCAACGGCGTTGTGCGGATGCAATTTGACTCATCGGAAATGGGAAACACCATGAGCGAGATCGTGGCGTACGGAACGGCCGTGATACTAAAAAAGCAACCGTGAGTCCGTTGCGAATTCTGTTAGGCACGTACGGGGTGGCCTGTCTGGCCGGTGCCGCGTACTTGCTGTGGCGCGGCGTGTCTGGCTGGACGTCGCTAGCTGTAGCTTATCTTGTGTTTAACGGCGCCCTAATTATGATGGCGGCGGTCTTGCGCAGTCGGCGTTACAAGGCCAAAGCCGGCGCCGATGGCCCATGGCAGCCGACGGGCGAAAAATTTGTGGATGACACGTCAGGCCAACTGGTCGAGGTTTACGTCAACCCTACAACCGGCGACCGGAAATACGAGCCAATCCGGCGCTAGCGGCAAAAATAGGGTGCGACTCCACCAAGGCCTTTGCAATTATTGGTTCAAGCAAATATTGTACGAACATGGATTTCTTTTATGCCATCGCCGCCGCGGTGGCGATCAGCCTAATTTCGCTCATCGCCATATTGGTTGTGCCGCGCAAATGGGACCACTCAATGGAGCAGCGGTTGCTGGGTTTTGCCGTAGGCGTCATGCTGACGACCGCTACTCTGCACCTGCTTCCTGAAGCGGTCGAAGCCACGGCAGGACACGGTGCGTATTACGCGTTGCTGGCCGGAATCATCGGGTTCCTGTTTCTGGAGCGGTTGTTCCGCGGGTTCCATTCCCACCAACAAGGCTCGCGGAAGGCGCCAGGCTACTTGGTTATCGTGGGCGATGGCTTGCATAACTTCATCGACGGCTTGGCCATAGGAGTCGCCTTTCAGGTTAGCCCCACTCTAGGCGTCGTGACGACGGTGGCGATTGCCGCGCACGAAATTCCACAGGAAATTGCGGACTTTGTGGTACTGCGCAAGGCCGGCTTTAGCCGCCAGCGGGCGCTGCTGGTCAATGCTGCCTCGGCGTTCATGGCGCTGCTGGGAACCGTGCTGACATTTGGCTTTGGCGACTTTTTCCACGCGTATGAGGGCTTGGCGCTGGCATTGACCGCGGGCATCTTTTTGTACATTGCAGCGGCTGACATTATCCCTGAGCTGAACCATGAGCATACGGCCGGCAACAAGTTTGCCCTACCCATGGTCCTGGGTGTGTTGGTGATTATCGCGCTGACGATGGTAGTGCCCGAACATCAAGATACCTCCCAGCCGGAAGCCGCCAGCCGCAGCGCCCAAGCTATAATAGGGCCATGATCCAAATCTATGACACTCTAACTAAGGGACTGCGGCCCCTTGAGCCAACGCAGGGAAAAAAAGTGCGGATGTTTGTCTGCGGGCCAACCGTTTACGACTATTCACATTTGGGGCACGGTAAGACGTACACTCAGTTTGACTTTATTGCGCGCTATCTCCGTTACCGGGGCTATGAGGTCACATACCTGCAAAACATCACCAATATTGATGACAAGATCATCGCCCGGGCGCAGGAGGGGGGCATTCAGTGGGAAGGCCTGACCCGTGAGTATGAAGGCTACTACCACCAGGATATGCAAGCGCTGCATATCAGCGGAGTGAGCAAGTACGCCCGTGCCACCGACTATATCCAACAGATCATCGCCCAGGTGCAGGCGCTGCTGGATAAGGGGCACGCCTATGTGGCGGAAGACGGGGTCTATTTTGAAGTGGCGACGTTCGAGGGCTACGGCAAGTTATCGGGGCGGACGCACGTGGAGGAAGATGACGCGCGCACCCGCATTGACGAGAGCCAGCATAAGCGCGGCTGGAACGATTTTGCATTGTGGAAGTTTGCCAAGCCCGGCGAGCCGGAGTGGGAGGCGCCGTTTGGCAAGGGGCGGCCTGGGTGGCACATTGAGGACACGGCTATCACCGAGGCAGAGTTTGGCCCGCAGTATGAACTGCACGGCGGCGCCATCGACCTGATATTCCCGCACCATGAAGCTGAACTGACACAGATGGAGGCGGTTTCGGGCGTGTCACCAATGGTCCAGGTGTGGATGCATGGTGGGTTCTTGAACACCGGCAACCGGAAAATGGGCAAGAGCCTGGGTAACTTCACGACCCTGCGGGAAGCCTTGGCAAAATATGATTACCGGGCGCTGCGCTACTTGTACCTCAGTGCGCATTACCGCTCACCGCTGGAGTTCAGTGAGGAAACCCTACAGCAGGCGGCGGCCAGCGTTGGTAGGCTGGACGAGTTTACATTCCAGGTTGAAGGCGGCTTTGATGATGCCGCATCCGCCGCTGCGGTGGAAACTACACGCGCGGCCATTGAGTCGGCCCTGGATAACGATTTCAATACACCCGCGGCTTGGGCGGCGATCCACGAGTTCATCAAAGAAGAGAACGGATCGCGCCGACCCGGAAAACGAGTGTGGGCGTTGCTTGGGCAGATCAATGAGTACTTTGGCGTCTTTGACCTGGAAGGCGGCACCAACGAAGACCCGGAAATCGGCCGGTTGGTTGAGCTGCGCGACAAACTGCGCGGCGAGCGCCAATTTGCAGAGGCGGACCGGGTACGCGAGCAGCTTAGCCGCATGGGCGTCAAGCTTTACGACACCGATGAGGGCACAAAATGGCGCCGCACCGGCAGTCAGTAAAGCGCGCGATCATTTACGAATGCCCATCAGAGACGCTATTATAGCGTAAGCGTTTTAAGTTGGTGGGCGAGTGGGCGGACCGCAGGCAAAGCAGACCAAAAGGCCTCCCGAGCGGGTGAGGGGCAACATAGACCGTCTGGCTATCGGGCTGTCGGTCCTGCTAGTGCTGCTGGCGCTTAGTAACTACGCCGCGCGGCATCCGTACTTATTCCAGTGGACGTGGAATTCCTTTGCGATCCTCTCGGCAATTATGGTGGCGGCCAACGTTGTGCTGCTGTACGTTCTAGCCCGCCGTCCAGGTAACGCCGCGATGAAGTTTTGGTTTGGGTTGGACATGGCCGCGGCCACGTTGTGGGGATTTTCAGAGCTTATGATGCGCGTTTCCGCCACGCCGGAGGCGGCCTTTTTTTGGGGCCGTTTTTCGTATATTGGCCTGGCGGTTCTGCCGGTAGGGTTTTATATGTTTGCCCGGACGTACGTGGGTCAGACCAGTTATCAGCGCGACGTCGTGACCTCGCTCTGCATCATGCTGTCGGCCGGCATGATGATAGGTATCATGAACAACGACCAGAAGTTTGAGGACATGACACTGACGCCTTTTGCCTGGGGCTTTGACACTCCCTCGTCGCCCGTTATAAGCATATTTTCCGCCTGGGTAGGGATACTGATAGTACTAGCGCTGGCGCGGTTTGTTGTCCACTATCGACGCACAGCCATAGCCGCCCAGCGGGCCCAAATCCGGGTAATCGTCGCAGCGGTGACAATCTCATTAATCGGCACCATCGTGACGGACGTGGTCATGCCCCGCGCCGGTATCGTGGTACTGCCTATTGGCGTCCTGATTAACACCAGCGTTTCCATGGCGGTACTGTATGCCATCCGTAAGTACGACACGTTTTCAGTCGATTTCTCGATGGTGGCCAGTGAGATCCTCGACGCGCTGGGTGAGGCCGTGGTGGTAACCGACAGCCGTTTCAACGTGCGGTTGGCCAACCGCCGGACACTGGAGTTGACGGGGCTGACCAAGGAGGCGACCGACAGGCTGCCGATGCAAAAACTGCTCGGAAGGGAGGTAAAGCCGCATTTGCAGCGCATCGCCTCAACGCTTGAGCACGGCAGCACCGCCGAAATCAGTGAGTACGCGTTGCCAAGGCGCCGCCGAGCCGCCCTGGCCGTTCACGTGGCGGTGGCTAAATTGGTGGTGCCTTACCCTGCCTACATGTTTGTCCTCAGCGACATCACCCAGCTCAAGGCGGCATTTGACCACGAGGTTGATGGCCGGCGTAAGCTTGAGTCCGCCAACCGCGCTCTGGAGGTGCAACAGAAGGCTTTGGCAAAACTGCTGCAGCAGGATAAGCAGCTGCAAAAAGAACTAGTGCGCCAAAATGAAACGATCGAAATAACAGTGCAAGAGCGGACTCAGGAGGCTAACGCCGAACGGGCTCGCCTGGAGGCATCAATCAACGCCCTTAACTTGGGGTTTGTGATGACTGATAGCCACCAGGGAATCATTATCGCCAACTCGGTTGCCCGCAGGTTGTTGGCGGGCGGCAGCATGGAGCATCTGTCGGTAGCCTTGTTGCAGCGCGGGCTGGGTCCGGTGATGGATTTGAAGTCGGCGATTAGCCAAAGCATGGCTACTCTGACGCCGCTGAAGTACCCATCCGTTTTGGCCGCCGGCAAAGTTCTTAGTATCTTTGTGGCGCCGGTGATTGAGCACAGCGACAACCGAGCGCTAGGCGCGGTCATCCTGATTGACGATATCACCGAGGCCAAAGCCATTGAGCGGTCACGGGATGAGTTTTTCTCAATTGCTTCACACGAATTGCGCACGCCCCTGACGGCGATCCGTGGCAATACCCAGATGATGCGGGAGTACTACAAAGACGTCTTTAGTAAGGACAAGGGCTTGCAGGAAATGCTGGAGGATATCCACGACTCGAGCGTCCGTTTGATTACCATCGTTAACGACTTTCTTGATACGTCGCGGCTGGAGCAAGGAAAAATAACATTTGAGTTCAGTAGCTTTTCCATTGGCGAATTAGTGGATGACGTCTTGGGTGAAATAACCAAGGGCGGCCTGAATCCCAAAGTGCGGTTAGTCAATGAGGTAGGGGCGGCCATACCGGCCGTGCGGGCGGACCGCGACCGTCTGAAGCAGGTGATTATCAACCTAGCGGGCAACGCCGTGAAATTTACCGACAAAGGCGTGGTGACCGTTAGGGCGGGCGTTGACCGCGGCATGGTCCGCCTGGATGTGGTTGATACCGGCAAAGGCATTTCTAAAGAGTCGCGCCACCTGCTTTTCCGCAAATTCCAACAGGCGTCAAAAAACATTCTGACTCGCGACTCAACCCGGTCCACGGGGCTTGGCCTGTACATATCTAAGCTGATTATGAATGGCATGGGCGGCCACATTTGGCTGGACAGCTCAGAAGAGGGCAAGGGATCGGTGTTCTCCTTGACCGTGCCGGTAGCTGGGCAAAAACATCTTCAATGAGCCTGGCCCTTGTATTAATCTAAACACTCCGGCCCATGGCCGGCTCTTCATATCCCCGAGAGAGGGAGGCACGTATGTGCGCGCAGTCCATGCTGGCGGAGGCCATCACCTACCGGCAGCAGCTGAGCTGCGGCGATCCGGACCACGCTGACGGCCCCGAGCCCGACTGCGTGGCCTGCCGCGAGCAGCGGAGCTTGGCGCTGCAAAGCATGGCAGAGCTGGGGTTCTTCCCGGACGAGCTGGTGCCCGCGCAACAAGGCGGAACCATGCGCCGCGGCGCATAACATCGGGGCCGGCGGACACTTGCGTCCGCCGGCCCCTGCCCTGCCCTGAGCCTTTTGTTAGTTCGCCCATAGATACCCTCGGAGACGTGCCATAGGCTGGCTATCACATAGCAATAGGGAGGGCAAGCCATGGCAGAGAAGCCAGCATCAATCAATCCGATCCAATTACAAAAGCACTTAAAGGGAGTTGATTACCCCGCCACCCGCGAGTCGCTTATGAAGGGGGCCAAGAAGAACAAAGCAGACAAGGCCGTCATGGAGTTCCTGGAGCAGATTCCAGAGCAGGAGTATTCCAGTCCGGCCCAGGTGACCAAACAGATCAGCGGTTCCAAGAAAAAGTAACGTACTATTGCTTGTATTCGGTTTTTGTTCGGTATATCATCCGGTATAGGAGGTTGCCATGCAGACCGAATATCCCATGGAGGCCATTGGGCTTCTGTTGTCTATATCGCCAGCCAAAAACCGGGTGGTACTGACGCCCCACGCCCTGAAATGGAAAGGCGAGCGCTACCCAATAGAGGTCATGGGGATGCACCATACCCGCAAGGATGGGGAGAAGCGCCTGCACGTCTTTGGGTTTAGCTGCGGCAACATGGATATGACCGTGGAGCTGGACCCGGAGACATTGGGCTGCACCCTGACTGAGGTGAACTATGAGAATCGGTAGCGGAGGTATTGAGCTCCCCATCAGCGGCGCACCACCAGAGGTCATGCATATAGACCTCAACAGCGCCTTTGCCATGGCCGAGCAGCAGGCCAGGCCGCATTTGCGGGGGCGGGCAGTGGGCGTGACCAACCGCCTGCATGTGGCCGGCAGCCAGCGGATTGCTCCGTGGTCCATCTGTATCACCAGTTCCTATGAGGCCAAGCGCCAAGGCATCACAATTGGGACGCGGCACGATGAAGCCAAGCTGATTGATCCAAACTTTGTGATGCTGGAGAGCAATCCTTGGCGGTATATCACCACGCACCGGCGGCTACTTGGCATTTTTCAGGATTACTCGCCGGTGGCGTTTATGAAATCCATTGATGAGGGCATCATTGATTTCCGAGGCATGCGGGCGGTACTTAAGGGGCGTTCACTTGAGGACGTCGCCCGCGAGATCAAGCAGCGGGTCAAGGAAGAGGTGGGCGACTATATGACCGTCAATGTCGGCATTGGCCAGAACCGCTGGTTGGCCAAGGTGGCGGCCGGGTTGAACAAGCCCAACGGACTGGATGTCATCCATAAGGACAACCTGCGCGACGTGTTGGGCAGCCAGGGTCTGACGGACCTGCCGTACGTGAAGCGGGGCGTTGGCACGCGCCTGCGCCTGGCGGGCATTTATTCGCCGGTGGAATTCCTGGAGGCGCCGTATTGGCAGCTGTTCCGGCAGGTATTTGGCAGTGTCATGGGCCACCATTGGTACCTGAAGCTTCGGGGGTACGAGACGGAGGTGGATTTTGGTACCCGCACGGCCGGGCGCAGCTATGTGCTGGAAAACCGGACCAGTGTTCCGGAAGACCTTTTGGGGCTGATTTACCTGGGGGCTATCAAGGTCAGCCGCAAACTGTGGCTAAAGGGCCTATACGCCCGAGGCCTGAGCCTTAGCCTGCGCTACGCCATCCATACTGACCGCTATACGCCCGGTGACAATAGCAATTCACGTTGGCGTGATAAGCGGATGTGGCAGTATCCCGCCCGGCGTCCGGACGAGCTGTTTGAGCGGGCGGCCTGGCTGTTCAAGCAGAGCCCTCCCGGAGAGGTAGTGACGGCGTACGAGCTGACGGCTTACGGTCTGCAGCACTTGCCCCACCGGCAGTTGCGGCTGTTTGAAGACGCCGATGCTAAGCGCGAATGGTTGTATGAGGCCATGGACGACGTTTTTGATCAGTATGGTGAACTGTCCCTGATGCCGGCATCGGTCCTGCGCATCAAGCGGTTCAACCCCATGAAAGATAAAATACCTTTCTACAACACCTCCTACTTCAACCTGGTCGGCGACATGTAGGCCGGTTTGGAATTATAAACAGTGAACTGGCGCTCCATGGCGTTACAGTCAAAATATGCCACAGAAACACGTCATTGTGATTGGCGCTGGATTGGCCGGTCTCAGTGCTGCCTTGGAGCTGCAGGAGCGGGGATATCGCGTCACTGTATTGGAAGGACGCCCGTACGTGGGCGGGCGCACCGCGTCGTGGGAACAGGACGGGATGACTGTGGAGTCCGGCTTGCACCGGTATCTAGGTTTTTACACCCACTTGCCGCGCCTGATCCGCAAGGCGGGAATGAATTTGAGCGACGTAGTCTTTTGGGAAGACGCCGTTGAAATGAGGACGCCCGGTATCAAGCCGGCAGTCTATCATGCGTCGGTCCATCGGCCACTCAGGAGCCTGGCGACCTTTATTGGTAATAACCACTACATGGGCTGGGCGGCAAAACGGCAGTTTGGCCGGTTGATGGCGGCCGGACTTTGGCAGTTCCACCGTTCGCCGGTGGGGTTGGTTGACCAGACCGTGACGCAGTTTGCCGCCGGGCGGGCAGGCAGGGAGCTGCATGACCGCTTTTTGATACCTCTGACTGAGGGCATCTTTTTCACGCCGGCCGACCGCTATGCCGCCTACAACCTGTTTGGTCTGATAGCGCCGTTTTTGCCGCGCATGTACCGCCTGCGCATCGGAGGGTTCCGCGGCGGCATGACGGAGGTAATGACCGGGCCGATGGCCGAGGCGGTGAAGCGGGGCGGCGGCGCGGTGGATACCGGCGCGGACGTATCTGAGCTATTAGTTGAGGAAGGTCGTGTCACGGGAGTTGCGCTGGCAGGCGGGCGTCGGGTCCAAGCCGACTGGGTGGTTATGGCCGCATCGTTGTCCGGCACCCAAGCCATCGCTAAAAAGCATTTTGCCGGCCAGGAATGGACGCGGGACTGGCTTAAGTTGCCGTCGGTACCGGTGGTGACGGTGCACTTGGAACTGAGCGAACCGGCGCTGCCGCTTGACCGGACCACGTTTGGGCCGCTGACCAGCCTGGCGGCTTTCTCGGAAGAGTCGCGGACTACCTTTGCCAAGTCCAAAGGACGGTTATCGGTTATCATGTCGCCGCCGGGCGCGTTCATAAGGAAAGACGACCGGTCCGTGGTGAGGACGGCTGTGGACGACCTAATAAAACTAGGCATTGACGTCCGCACCACACTGCGCGACGCCAGGGTGGTAAAGATTCCGGCCGACTTCTATAGCCTGGAGACCGGTAACCAGCGGCTGCGACCGCCGCAAGCTACGCCGGTGCCGGGACTGACTTTGGCGGGCGATTATACCCAGCAGAAATACCTGGCTACCATGGAGGGCGCGGTATATAGCGGCCGGCTGGCGGCAGAAGAAGTTGCCAGGAAGCTGCGCCACTAGGCTTTCAGCAAAAACTCAGGGCGCGGCGCTACAATAAAGGCATGAGAGTCTTGGTAATTGAGGACGAACATAAGATAGCCAATGCTTTGCGCAAAGGGCTGGAGCAGGAGTCCTATGCCGTAGACGTCGCCTATGACGCTGATGAAGGGCTGAGTTCGGCGCTGACCGGAGACCATGACCTGATCATCTTGGACCGGATGCTACCGGGGCTGATTGAAGGCGTTGATATCTGCCGGGAGGTGCGAGCCAGCAATGTGCACGTGCCAATAATTATGCTGACCGCCAAAGACCAGATCAAGGACCGGGTTACCGGGCTCAACAGCGGCGCCGACGACTACCTAGTAAAGCCGTTTGCCTTTGAGGAGCTTCTTGCGCGGGTTAGGGCGCTTTTGCGGCGCCCGCAGGATAATCTGGGCACCGTGCTCAAAATTGATGACCTGACTATGGACACGGTTTCTTTTGAGGTGCGCCGGGCGGGAAAGCCTATAACCTTATCCAGCAAAGAATATGCGCTGCTGCAGTACTTACTGCGTAACCAAAACCAAGTGCTTTCTAAGAACGCCATAATTACCCATGTGTGGGACTTTGACGCCGACGTCCTGCCCAACACTGTGGAAGTCTACATGGGATACTTGCGCTCCAAGATAGAAAAACCCTTCAACGGCCCCTCTTTGATACAGACGGTGCGGGGCTTTGGTTACAAGCTGGCGGTTGGCGGTGCGTGAGATGAGGGAGCGCTGGGCCTCACTGACGCCAGCTACCCGCCTGGCCGGTGCTTACCTGGGCATCCTGCTGGTTGTCAGCCTGCTGTTTAGCGTGTCCCTATACCGGCTGTCGGCCACCCAACTGGAACATAGCCTCCAGCAACAGTATTCGCGCCTGAACCGGGTGACCGGCGGACTGGTGCCGCCACCAACTCC
>CBDTXE010000002.1:0-35887 GCA_965364395.1 uncultured bacterium
CTCGTGCGTCACCATAAGCACTATCACTGAGGTTCCGGCTGGCATTGCGATTAGGTTAAACCGCCACCCGAACGAAAACCGAACTTAGTAGAGGGCACAGAGGAGTGGTTATTTGTAGTAGGCCTTGCGCTCAATGCGCAGGTCTATGTATTCCTTGGCCGTCTTGCCGGTACGCGCCAGCTCGGTCTGCACCGCCTTTAGGTCTGCCAGTTCATTGGCCGCCGGCCGGGTGGTATCAAATTTGAGTACAAACCCCTTGTCGGTGCGGACATGCACTTCGCTGGTGGTCTCGGGGACTACCATCTCCCCCACCTTGATGCCGCGCCCCGGAAGCTGGCGGGCAATCTCGGTGCAGAACTGGACAAACACGGCCGGCGCTACCCTATCCCCTGTCTTGACTGGCAGGTTGCTGCTATCAGTAACCACCGGCAGCATAGTGTACTCTCCCCTGCTCTGTCCAATGACCGTGCCGTCGGAATCCAACAGATAGGTAAGGTTATTGGTCTTCCAGTTCAGGCTGGGCTGGTGTTCAGCCAGCTTGATGGCGATGCCCGTAAGCCCATCGTGGCGGACATCGGCCTGCTTGATGCCTGGCTCGGAACTCTCAAGGTAGCCCTCCAAGGCCCCAGTATTAACCATTAGGGCGTTACGGCCAAACCATTGCCGCTGCAGGCCTTCACGGGCAACCCGCTCGATATGTGCCGGGTCCAGGCCCTTGGTGCCAGTGACCGTCAACTTACCCAGTTTGGTGGATTGCGCGGCCAGTAATAGCATGAGCAATACCACTGTCGCAATAACCGCGCGCTTGATCCACTGCCCTGATACCTGCAGGCGCGACAGGTCTATCCGAGGGCGCTGGGGCGGCAACGGACGCCGGCCGTAGTAACCGGGCCGTACGCCGGCGCGCCTAACTTGCCGCTCCGCCCGGGTGGGTCTCATCGTCCCTCCCCTACCTTGGCAACCAGCCCGGCAATCATGTCCGCGGCCTCAGCAACGTAAATGGCCGACAGTCGCGTCGCTAGCTTGCGCTGCCCTTCCCCGTCGGCCAGCAGCTTCTCAAGCTCTTGGACCAGTGACCGGACGGTCAGGTCCTCTTCCCGGAGTACCTTGGCCGCACCGGAGCGGCGCAGGCGTTCGGCATTGACCAACTGATGGGCGGCCATGAGCCGGTTGGGTATCAGAATGGTCGGCTTGGAGGTAGCGGCAAGCTCGGCAATGGTATTGGCGCCGGCGCGGCTGAGCACAACGTCGGCCGCGGACAGCGCCAGCGCCATCTTATCGGCGTCCACAAATGGCGCGATGACCAGACCTTTGCCCTTATCAATGCCTGCCGCCTTGGCCTTGGCGGTCACGCGCCCAAGCTCGCCCTGGCCGCAAATTAATAATATCTGGACGGCTCCTAGAAGTTCCGGTGCGGCGTCCAGCACCACATTATTAATGGTCTGGGCACCCTGGCTGCCTCCCATAACCAGCACCACCGGCCGGCGGGCGGAAAAACCAAAAGATCTGAGGGCGGCCGGCTTTGCACGGGCGGTTATCTCGGGACGGACCGGATTACCTGTAAAGATTAGTTTGTCCAACGGCAGCGACGGCTGGCTGCCCGTCTTATAGGCCTGCAGCGGAAAGCCCACCGCCACCGCCTGCGCCCACCGGGAGACAATCTTGTTACCCAAGCCGGGCACGACGTCGGACTCGTGGATGACTACGGGAATGCCAAGCATTCTTGCCGCAGTGGCCACGGGCAGGCCAACAAAGCCGCCTTTACAGAACACCACGTCCGGCCTAAACCGACGCAGGTGCCGCAGGCTGGATGCCACGCCCGCGGTGGTGCGCCCCAGGTCCCGGGCATTTAGTGCCAGGCTGCGGACGTCGGACAGTTTTTGCACGATGGAAGCATGCGGCACGCGGCGGTATTTGCCGGCGGCGATGCCCACAAAAGGAATACCGGCGTCACGGGCCATATGGGACTCCATGCCGGTACGCTGCCCAATGTAGAGCAGTTCCAGCGGGGTGCCGGTGGCCTTAGCGTGCCGCTTTAACGCGTCGACGACCGCTAGGATTGGAGAGATATGACCGGCCGACCCCCCGCCGGTTACGACTATCCGCATGCGCTTCCTCGTGTACCGTGTACTTAGAAATATTAAATAACAAACCCATGGCAAACATCATAATAACCAAGCTGGAGCCTCCATAACTAATGAAAGGCAGTGGAATGCCGGTCAGGGGCACGATGCTGAGCATCGCGGCCACATTAATGAAAGACTGGAACATGATGATCAGTGTGATACCGGTAGCCGTCAACCGGCCAAAGGTGTCGGGCGCGCGGCGGGCAATCTCGATGCCGCGCCAGACAATGAGGCCAAACAGTCCAATAACCAGCAGCGCCCCAATCAGCCCAAATTCCTCACCAATAACCGCAAAGATTGAATCGTTGGAGGCTTCCGGCAGGTAGCCGTAAATTTGGATGCTCTTGCCCAGGCCCAAGCCAAACAGGCCGCCGCTACCCAGTGCGATCAGTGCCTGGCTGATGTGGTAACCGTCGCCGGTGGCGTCCTTGGTGGGGTCCAAAAAGGTGAGGAACCGCTCCATGCGGTGAGGGAAAGTCACGATTGCCAGCCAGCCCAGAGTGGCGCCCGTAGCCAATATCATCATGAGATGGCGCAAGCGGATGCCGGCGACGTAAAACATGCCGACGGCCGCCAGGGCCAGTACCATCATCGTGCCCATGTCGCGCTGGAAAACAACCACCACGATACTGCTAATACCCAGCATGACCGAGAACGGCACGACGCCGTCCCAGAAGCTTTTAATATCTTCACCACGCTTTTCAAACCAAGCAGCCAGATAAATAACCAATGAAATCTTCAGCAGCTCGGCCGGCTGGAAAGACACCGGGCCAAGGTCCAGCCAGCGAGTCGCCCCATTTTTATGGGTGTTCAGACCGGGGACCAGCAGCAACACGAGGGCAAAGATGGCCAGGATCAAAATGGGCAATGCAAACTGCCGCCAGCGCTGGTAGAAAATGCTGGTTGCCAGCGCCCATGCCGCTAGTCCGGCGGTAATATTTACCATCTGCCCGCGGAAGTAGTAGCCGGCGTCAACCCGGCCAAGTAGCTTCTGGCTGAGTGCCGGATTGATGTTGTACATCATAATCAGGCCAAACGCCAATAGCACAAATACCGCCAACGCCAAGATATAGTCGCCGCGGTGGCCACGTATTAAGGCCGGTTGCGTCAATGCCATCAGCCCTCCTTTACAGCGCTTTATTACCCAGCAGCCCGATAATCAGGCCCAGCACCCCTACCACCTGCCCAATAACCCACAGGCGCATGGTTACTTTTGTCTCGGGCCAACCAATGGCCTCCAAATGGTGGTGTACCGGCGCGGACAAGAAAATTTTGCGCTTAAGCAACTTCTTGGAGATGATTTGCAGGGCGCTGGAGCCGGCCTCAACCACAAATACGGCGCCGATGATAGGCAAAATCAGCACGGCGTTAGTCAAGACGGCCACCACCCCTAAGGTAGTCCCCAGGGCAAAAGCACCGGAATCGCCCATGAAAAACCGTGCGGGGTAAATATTAAACCAGGTGTAGGTCAGCATGACGCCCACGATAGTGGCGCAGAAAGCCGCAATACCAAAGCTGCCTTGGAAATAGGCAATCACGCCAAACGCCGCAAAAGCGGATATAAGAAGGCCGCCGGACAGCCCGTCCAGGCCGTCAGTAATGTTTACCGCATTGGCAGTGGAAACTACCACCGCAATGAACAGTGGGATGTACAGCCAGCCAATCGAGAAATCGCCAACGGCCGGCACGTGTATCAGGTGGTAGCCAAGAACCAGGTTGAACCAAAGCGCACCAAGCAATGCGACGCCAAAAATCAGGGAAAACTTCAACTTGCTGCGCAGTCCGGCAACGCCTTTGCCGTCACCCCGGATATTGATCCAGTCGTCCAACAAGCCTACGGCTCCGGCGCCAACCAGCACGGCCAGCGGCAGCCAGGTCTGGTTGCGGTCCAGGTTCAGCGCCAGCGTGACAATGGCAACCGCGACAACGATCACCAGGCCGCCCATCGTTGGGATATTACGCTTATGCTTAGCGGCGTGGAGCTTGTGGAAAATCGGCGCTTTTTCACCGGTGGTGGCAGTGTCCCTGACCTGTTTCCACCACTTATAGTGGTAAGCCAGCGACGTATACACCGGCGTCAACAGCATTGCCAGCGTAAAGCCGGCAAAGCCCAGGAGCAAAATCCGTGACAGCGAGACTATCTCTGCGTTATTTATGAAGTCCATACTAGTGATACCTTACCATGTTTATACCTGTTAGCGTAAGTAGTTTCATCAGGGCGCCGTTGGCGGCACCGCGTAATACTGCAGCAGCCAGCGAGTCAGGTTGGCAAATATCGGCACCGTTGTTTTTTCGGCAAACCCCTCTACCTTGGGCTTGTTCACCCGTACCATAACCACAAACTTGGCATCCTGGGCGGGCGCAAAGCCCACAAACGTGCCGATGTTACCCAGTTTAAGGTATCCCCCCTTGGGATCGGGTATCTGGGCGGTGCCGGTTTTGCCGGCAATGTCGTAGCCGGGCGTCTTAGCCAGATAGCCCGATCCCCTCTCAACCACAACTTTCATCATACCGGTAAGGTCGCTGGCGGCCTGCTTTGAAATGACGTCCTGCTTGACCACGAATGGCTGGGTCTTCTGAACTGTGCCATCCGGCCGCGCCTTTTCCTCAATCAGATACGGCTTATATAGCGTTCCCCCGTTGGCCACCGCCGAGACGCCCGCGGCCATCTGTAGCATCGTGACCGACAGTCCCTGTCCAAAGGTCATGTTGGCGTAGTTGGTATCGTTACTGCTCGGCGGATTAACTTTGCCGGCCGACTCTCCGCTCTGCTCTATCCCCGTCCGCTGGCCAAACTTGAAACGTTCGTGGATGTAAGCGTAGAAGGCCTTTTTGGACTGGGCGGTGATTTCCTCGGCGTTGCCGCCCAGGGACCGCAGTATGAAGATCATGCCGGTATTCAGCGAGTCGCGCAGGGCGTTGGTCATGCTGGTATTGGGGCCTAGACGGTGCCCGGCCGCGTTGCAGGTCTTGTGCTCGTGGATTTGCACGCACCCCGTGTCGTTGTAGCGGGTATCGGGAGTGATTTTGCCGGAATCCAGACCGGCCGCCACCGTGAACACTTTGAAGCCCGACCCGGGTTCAAAGGCATTGGTGACTACCTGGTTTTCAAAGTCCCGGTAATCCTTGACGGCAGAATAGGTATTTGGGTCATAGCTGGGATAGTTTGCCATGGCTTTGACTGCGCCCGTTTTGGGGTCCATAACTATGACGCTGCCCGAGTCCGCCCTGACGTTCTCCACGCCCTCTTTCAGGAAACGCTCGGCCTGGGCCTGGATGTTGCGGTCGAGAGTTAGCACCATGGTGGCGCCGTCTACCGGCGGCTTGCTCATGTTGTCGGACGTGGCGATGGGGACGCCGTTGGTATCCGTCTTGGCATTGAGGAGCCCCGGCGTGCCCTTGAGTTCTTTATCAACAAAGCCCTCGACGCCGTACTGGCCCACCCCGTCGTTATTAACAAAGCCGAGGACCTGGCTAGCCAGCTGCCCTTCGGGATAAGTGCGGTATGTTTGGTTGACCATGCCGATGCCGTGGAGTTTTAGCGCGCGGATCCTAGTGGCCATTTCCTCGGGTACGCGCGTCTTGATGACGGCATATTCTTTACCCTTCTCCAGGGCGTCAAGGTACTTCCGGGCAGGCTCCCCCGTGACCTCAGCCAGCCGCCGGGCGGTTTCCGGCTTGTCGGGAACCTGGGTAGGATCGGCATACACCAGCTTGAGCGTCTGGTTCAGTGCCAACGGCACCTTAGTCTCGCCGTCGCGCAGGTATATCTGTCCGCGTGCGGATGGCACGACATATTTGCGCTGGTGCTCATTGGCCGCCATCGCCCGATAGTGGCCGTTCATAGCCACCTGTATATACGCCAAACGCGCAGCCAATATCGCGCCTAAAATTAACAATAGGCATTGAAGGCCGCGCAGACGCGCCGAACTGGATCCCCCTGCTGTAAAACGCATGTGCTTCCTACTTAGCGTAGGTCACTTGCGTGGTTGGCACAAGCCCGCTGACGCGCTTGGAGTTCTGAATCTGCTGGATGGATGTCAGCCGGGCGGCCTCCACCTCAAGCTCCTGCTTGGCGGCTACCGCCTGGGCGCGCTTGCGCTCAAGATCCGACCTAACGTAGCCAAACTCGCTTTGCTTGGTTATTTGATTGAGGTACAACAGTGCCAACACGGCAACCACCGCTACCATGACCAAACTGGCCGATACGGGCCCTAGTTTCAGTTCAGCCTTGTTCCGATAGAGGTTCTGGTTGCGCCGCACTGCGATAGTTGCGGTGCTCATATACGCGGGTTTTCTCCTTTGTTTTGGTGTTTTTTGGTTTTTTGCTTGGACGCCTAACGTCCACGTACGGACAGCCGACCCCATCTCATCATGGATCGTCTTTATGCCATACTCCCGACTAACGGGCCGGTGGTTGGCGGCGCTCATCTCTTTTGCCGCCGCCAACCAAAGGCTAGCGTAGTCCCCTTACCGGATCACGCCGGCCTACCGGCCAGGTGTCCGTCGTTACTTAACGCGGACGTGCACCACTTTGATGCGGCGGGCGCGAATGGGTGCAACTTTGATAGCTACGCTCATGTCTGCTCCTTTTGGTTTTTTATTTTCACAGCGGCTCGCAGCTTGGCGCTACGTGCTCGCGGGTTAAAAGCGTCTTCAGTTCCGGCCACCGCTTTCTTTGTCAGCTTGCGTACGCTAGCCTGGTGGCTGCACGTACACACCGGCTGCGGTGGCGGACAGATACAATCGCGCGACTCACGATTGAAGAATTCCTTGACAATGCGATCTTCCAAAGAATGGAAGCTGATAACGGCCATGCGGCCGCCCGGCGTGAGCAGTTCCAGGATTTCCGGCAATGCCGTCCGTAACTGCTGCAGTTCCTGGTTGAGGTAGATCCGCAACGCCTGGAACGTCCGGGTGGCGGGATGGATATCCCCTCCCCGGCCGAGAACCCTGGTTACGGTGTTGGCCAGCTCTTCCGTCGTCTGCAGCGGTCGGCTACGCACGATGGCCTTAGCGATGGCCCTGGACCGCCGTTCCTCCCCATACTGGTAAAGGATGTCGGCCAGTTCCCGTTCAAGCATGCTATTGACCACGTCCGCTGCCGTTTGCGGCTCCGACGTGTCCATGCGCATATCCAATGGTCCGGCAGTGCGGAAGCTAAAGCCCCGCTCGCTTCTGTCAAGTTGTGGTGACGAAACCCCCAGGTCAAGCAGTGCCATGTCGACCTGCCTCCCGCGTGCGCGGAAAGCCGCGGCGGCACTGGCAAAGTCGGAATGGACTACCTCTGCCCGCTGGCCAAACTTTTCCTGCAATGCGCCAATTGCTTCGGAATCCCGGTCCACCAATATTAGGTGTCCGGAGGGCCCTACGGCTTTGGCGACGGCTGAGGCGTGGCCGCCGTAGCCGGCGGTACCATCAAAGTAGATTTCGCCCAGTTGTGGATTGAGCAGCGAAATCGTCTCCTGCAGCAGTACAGGGATGTGAGGTTGTGGGCGGGTCATACTACCCTGGAATGTATCACAGATTTTTGGTATCCGCATGGTGACCGCGGCGACGTGCCTGTGATACAGTTTTTTGTTTTGGTTCAAGGTCACCTAACCAGCAGCCAACTTTTGTTTGAAAGTTTTTGTTTTTGGTTGGCCAGCCTCTGGTGGGGCTGGAAAGAGTTGTGGTAAGGAATCGTCATGAACGCTAACGCGCTCGTGAATAATTCCTTAAAACGATTGTGTGAGGTGGAGTTTTTGCTAGAAAGAGCCAGGGTGTTACCGATCCCTAAAACGGGGATGCTGGCTGCCAGATAGGTGTTCTCGAGTTTTTGTTTTGGTTTTTAAGATACAAGTGCTTACTAATGAGTTTGGTGGGGTTTTGCGGGGATTTAGTCGGCAGCCTCTAGCGCCCAGTAAGAACGTCCGCCGTTGGTTTTCACCCGGAAGGCATTCACGCCTTTCTTGATGCCGGCAAAGTCCTTGAATCGCTGCTCTACAGTGACTCTTCCCTGCTTGCTATCCATCTGCATGATGGATTGGCCCGATTGAATCTGCCGGTTGAGGCGGAAACTCTCCACGTCCGTGAAGTCCCCCTCAAGTGCAGGCTCAATTACGCTCTCCCAGTATTCTTGGGAGTACAACGCCAGGGTGTTGTCAAATCCTTTAGTGAGTACGACGTATCCGTCTTTGAACTCGGGACGGACTTCCACCGGAATTGTCAGGCGGTTTTTGTCATCCAGTTTACGTTCAAAGTTGTTCATCGTGCTCCGTTTCAACCCTCTATGAGCTGTTTGTTGGGCAACTCATTAACCTAAGCATAGTACCCACACTTACCCACTGTCAACCACTTTTACCCACATAATTCCACCCGCAGGCTCAATGTGCAGCAAAAAAGGCTCCGGAGAGCCATTTCATATAATTCACGATAGTTGTTTGGCATTGGGGCGGGCGGTCTACCCGCCCCAATGCGCCGCAGGGATCCCTGCTAAGCCGATGCGGCCACCTGCTGGAGCACAACCTTGGGGCGCCGGCGGACGTGGAGCCGCACGTGGCTAGCCGTCGCCACCTCGTTGATACGCCGCGTCACCGCCAAGGACGCCTCAAGGGCCTGTTGCAGTTCTGCGACGGATCCGCACGACAGCAGCTTGCCGGCCCGGGTGTGGAAGTTTTCCGCGGCCACCAGTACCATGCGACGCGTTTCCGGGGCACTCGGGTTGCAGGCGGTAAAGGAGTAGACGCAGTAAGGGTCGCCATTGTCGTGCCGGCAAGACGTAATGCGCAGGCAGGCGCGGTTGGTGTCGGTCAGACTCCAATGGAGCCACAGGTCGCCGGGGCCTAGATGCACCGGGCTGGCCGGCACTTGCTCGGGACTCCCTCCAAACGAGCGGAATACCTGCTCGAGAACCTTTTGGGGCTCCACCTTTCGCCTCCTGGTTGCGGGCGCGGAATTACGCCATAAACACGATTGTAACAAAAGCGGCGCGCCGGCCGCCTTCGTGATTATTCCCAATAATTGCGCGATTTCCTGTGATCAGGATCATGCCCTGGCAAGAGGAAGCCAGTCCGCCAGCTGGGAAATACGGGTCACGTGCTCCCCAACCCGCTGGCCGGCATACCGCTCCCCCGCCCTGTCCAGGTAGACCATGCGGATTGGAGTCGTCGCCGGGTCCAAGGGTTCAAATGCCCACGGGTTGTCGTCAACCAGCCAAACCCGGCGGAACAGGCCGCGGACGTGCGGCAGGCGGACGCAGATGCCGCCCTCTTGCCGATGGATCCCTCCGGCCAGCAGTATACCCTTGTTCACGGTGGTGACATGCAGCGGCAGATCGCGTAGCTCGGGGGCAAAGCCTAGCTTCCAATGCTGGTATGACTCAATATCGGCGAAAGTCATCACCACCGGCTTGATGTGGGGCGGCAGGCTTTTTAGGAAAGCGGCGGCCTCCGGAAACAAATAACTGCGGTGCGGCAGCAAATGCCGGGCATGGGCTACGGCGTGCTGCAGCCTGGGATTGGGGTCGACAAAGTGCTGCAAAACCGCCAGCTTATCGGATGGCTCGTTACCGTCGGCTGACCGCCCAGCCAGCACGCGCTCAGTGTCGCGCACAAACTGTCCGGTATCAAACAAAGTGCGGTCAAAATCCAACACCAGCAGGTCCGTGTAATTACGTGATTCGCCGGTGACCGGCATGCGTCCGCCGTTCATTAGCTGAAATAAATCCTCATGATGACGCGGGCCAGTGCCTCACCGTCGTGGCGCATCAAGTTGCGCTTAAGAAGCACATCGGCATCGGACTGTTCCACCCCGCCGGCCAACAGCCGCTCGCCCAGGGCGACGTACGAACGCATGGCAAGTTCATTGCCGTCCGCCGCCACGGGCGTCTCCCCTTCCCGCATATACTTTTCGGTAAGTTCGCGGCCGGGCTTGGCGGTGTTATACAGGACAAAATCAAAGACGTTGCCGCCCAAATGGCGCTCAATTTGGTCGGTGTAATCATGGACGGCCATGCCGTCGGTCTTACCGGGCTTATTGACCAGGTTTGACACATAAATGACAGTCGCCTGGGATTCCTTGAGCGCCTGGGCCATGCCCTCCGGTAGCAACACCGGAATTAGTGACGAGTACAGGTCTCCAGGACCCACTACCACGATATCGGCCTGGCGGATCGCCTGGGCGGCCTCAGGGTTGACCTGCGGGTGCGGATCAAGGCTGAGCAGCGGCCGGTCATTGTTAAACAGGTGGTCTTGGATGTTGCGTTCCAATTTGACCTGCGTCCCGTCCGACATGGTGGCGACCAGGCGGATATCTTCCGTAGTGACGGGCAGCACCCGGCCGCGAACTTGTAAGACGTGCTCGGCCAGCTTGACGGCGTCGGCAAAGTTGCCCGATGTCTTTTCCAGGGCGGTGATCAGGATATTGCCAAATGAGTGCCCTTTCAGCATACCCTCATCAAAACGATAGTTGAGTAGCGTCCGCATATACTCCGGCGAATCCGACAGCGCCACCAGGCACTGGCGGATATCCCCCGGCGGCAGAGTACCCAGCTCGTCGCGTAAAACGCCGGTTGATCCCCCATCGTCACTCATGTTGACGATGGCCGTCAGGTCGCTGACATAATGGCGCAGGGCGGACAGCAGCATAAAGCTACCGGTACCGCCACCGATCGTGACGACTTTAATGCCTTGGGTTGCCGTGGCGTCGTTGATCATAATCGGTAATTATACCACTTGTGGTTGTTTTAGTCAATCCCGCCTACAGCCAAGCTGCTAGAACTTGGCGAGCTGTTCGCGGACCTTTGCCGGCAAATCGGCGATCTTCACCCGGACTTGCTCCAAGGTGTCACGATGGCGGATCGTCACCGCCTTGTCTTCCAGCGAGTCAAAGTCCACCACGATGCACAGCGGCGTGCCAATCTCGTCCTGGCGGCGGTACCGCTTGCCAATGTTGCCGTTGTCGTCGTACATGACGGCGCCAAATTCGGATTTCATCGCCCTGTAGACCTCTCGCGCAAGTTCAACTAGCTCCGGCTTGTTGCGCAGCAGCGGGCTGACGGCCACCTTGACCGGCGCCAGCTCGGGCTTTAGCTTCAATACGGTCCGCACGTCGCCCTCGCCGACTTCTTCAACCGTGTAGGCGGCGCTGAGAACGGACAGGACGTGGCGATCCAGGCCAAAGGTTGGCTCGATGACGTGCGGGATAAAACGCTCGTTTGTCTGGGGGTCAAGGTAAGTCAACTCGGCTCCGCTGTGCTTTTTATGGTTACCCAAGTCAAAATCGGTACGGTATGCCAAGCCGGCAATTTCCTTGGTGCCAAAAGGAAACCGGTATTCAAAGTCCACGGTACGCTTACTGTAATGGGCGCGGTCGGCCTCCGGCACTTCCAGCTCGTGGATGTCGTCCATCGTTAGGCCGACGCGCTCAAACCACCGACGCATCTCCTGGTGCAGTTCCTGGAACTGCTGCTCCCACTCCCCTTCCCGGATAAAGTACTCAAATTCCATGATTTCCAACTCGCGTACGCGGAAAATAAAGTCCCTAGGAGTAATTTCATTACGGAAATTCTTGCCAATCTGGGCCAGGCCAAACGGCAGCTTGGGATGGAGGCTATCAAGGACGTTTTTGAAGTTCACAAACATCCCCTGGGCAGTTTCCGGCCGAAGATAGACCCTGGCCGAAGTCTCGTCCACCGGCCCAATCTGGGTCTGGAACATCAGGTTAAAGACGCGCCCCTTGCTGAGATCGTTGCCCTCCGGGCTCTTCAGCCCCATCTCCTGGATCTTGGCGTCCATTTGCTCCACAGTCATCTCGGCGACGTTTTCCACGCCGTTGTCTTCCAGTAAATGATCCATCCGGTAGCGCTTGTTGGTTTTGAGGTCCTCCACCAGCGGGTCGGCAAAACCGGCGCCGGTATGGCCGCTGGCCTCCCAAACGCGGGCGTTCATAAGGATGGCCGTATCCAGCCCGTACATGTCGTCTCGCTCGGTGACAAAGTGTCTCCACCAAAGCTGCCTGATATTATTCTTCAGCTCGGTGCCGTAGGGGCCGTAGTCCCAGGTGCCGGCAAGACCCCCGTAGATTTCCGAACCTTGGTAAATAAAGCCGCGGCGCTTGGCCAGCGACACCAGGTCGTCAAGGGTATGTGATGGGTTGGATGAGGCTTTTTTGGACATAATGTGGCTTATTATACGGGAAAAAGCGGCATGGGGCACGGCCGAGTGGCGGCGGCGGACATCAACCGGTTTACGGTAGCACTTCCGAGGAGCGGAAGCGGCGACCAAACAGGTGGTCGTAAAAGGCATCACATGCCGGCAGGGTGCCAGCCGCCAGCTGCCCGGCGCCGTCAATGCGCTGGGCCACATCGAGCGGATGGCCCAACAGCACCCGCCAGAACTTAATGCCCACCGGCACCATGGGGTGGGCGTCGGCGCCGGCGCATGACACGTGGACGATGCCGCCTAGTGACGGGCTGAACGCATACTTGGCATCAGGCTGGCTCCCCTGGCAAACCATGCAGGCTTGCAGCTGCGGCCGGTACCCAAGCACGTCCAGCAGGCGCAGCTTGAACCACAGCTCCATCAGGGCACCCGCTTCGCCAAGCTCCAGCATGAGCAAGGTGTCTTGGACAAGTTCAAACAGTCCTGGATGGTCGCCATCGCTGCCTAATTTATTGACCATCTCGGCCAGCAGATACGCCAGACGCAAGCGGTCATAGTCCGCGGTGACGCTGACATGCCGCCTAAGCCGCGCCGATGTCACAATATCCAGGTTGCGCCCCTCGGCCAACATCAGGTCTGACTCGCAAAACAACTCCAGATGGCCGGCAAGGCGCGACTTGATCCGGCGCACCCCTTTGGCGACGGCGCGGATAACTCCCCGGTGCGGGGTTAACAGCACCATAACGCGGTCGGCCTCACCAAAATTATGGCGGCCGATAACGATGGCGCTGGTCTGGTATGTTGGCATAAGTGCATTGTAGCAACCACGTATGACTCGCGTCATTGACAAGTAAGCGTTAGTGTTATACAATACTATATTCTCTGTGAGTAAGCTGGACGCCATACACGCAGTGATGACCCTATCCACGGGCTCACGCCCCTACAGAAGGAGCCGTTATGGCGCACCGTCCCAACAGCAACCATGACGTCCGCACAATCGTCCTTCCGTCGGGGCGCAAAATCGAGGTCGTCTACTTCGCCGACCCCGATTCCGCAGGTGTTCCTCCGGCTACGCCTACCCGCAGGCTGGAAGACCTCCACATCTGCGTGGAGTGCCAGTCGCCCCTGGTCTACCCCACCGAGTGGGAGGAGACGTCGTCGACGCACTGGGAGGTCGTGCTGCGTTGCCCGGAGTGCCTACTCGAGCGTACCGGCAACTTCAACCAGGAAGCCGTCGACAGCTTTGACGAGGAGCTGGACCGCGGCACCGAAGAGTTGGTGCGCTCCCTGAAGCGCGTCACCCGGGCGAACATGGAGGAAGAGGCCGACCGCCTCGCCGCCGCCCTGGAGGCCAACGCCGTCTGGCCGATGGACTTCGACGGGGCCAGGTGCTTCGGCATGACGGCCTACCGCTACAGCTAACCGCCGCGAGGCGGCCTCACCACCGCGGACCCCTTTAACGGGGGTCCGCTAATCGCAATAATTCATCAAGCTGCCCAGATAGCAACGCTTGTTATTTATGAGCCATATCGTATAATATAGGCAGTACTTTGATTCTGACAGCCCCTAGCCGGAAGGAGCATCATGTTCATGCATTACCTGCGTTTCGAGAAGCTTCTGACGGATATAGTCCTCGATGCGGCGGCAGCCATCGGCCAACTGTACCGCCTCTACCAGCGGACGCCGCTGCCTCCACGGCGCGGACCGCTGCAATGGAGGCAGCTGCAGCCAATCGCCGACCCTGCCAGCCTGGCGGACGTCCTGGGTACCCACTGGCCAAACGCCGTCCTGTCGTACGAGCTTGGGGACCGCCGCGTTCGCACCCGCAGCACAAGGGTGGACTACCGGCCGCACCTGCACCAAGGAGCCGGCCACGCGTACGGATCCCTGGATTCACCGCACCAGTGCGAGGTTTGTGGGTCCAAGCGCCTGCTCGTCACCCAAGAAACGGAGCTGTGGCTCACCCACGTGCTGGTGGATGTGCAATGCGAGGCATGCGATGACAACCGCCGGCTGGTCATGGACCAGGCCACTCACCGGCGCTTCCAGCGCTGCCTGCGGGACGAGCAAGCCCGGCGCAATGAGCACGACATCGGCTCGTTCCGCCGGGAACTGGACAGCGGCCAAATCAGCCCGGGAAGCTTCAGCGCCGGAGCACCCGACGACGGCATGGAAGGCGGCATTTGATCAAAGGGAAAGGCCCCGGACACGTCCGGGGCCTCGCCACGTTAATGCAATACTATGTTTCCGTCTAGGCGTTACTTAGCGCCTTCATTACCTTTTCCACGACTTCATCCGGAGTGTGATGTGACTTAATCAAATAATCATTCACACCTAGGGCACGTGCCAGCTCGGCGTTCATATCTACCTGGGCCTCGCCCAAGTTGGTCAGCAGAATGACCGGGATACTGCGCAACTCCGGCTTCTTTTTGATTTCCTTGAGCACATGGAAGCCGTTCATTTTTGGCATCAATATATCTAACAGGATGATGTCCGGGACATAGCCGTCCAACAAATTTAGGCATTCCTGGCCGTTGGTAGCCACAACTATTTCATGCCCCTCCATTTCAAACTTGGCCTCATACATCTCTACCAAGATGGGGTCATCTTCTACCAACATGATTTTTGCCATTGTGCCTCTTCCTTCCTCATCTGCAATGGTGACTATTATAGCAAACCTTTGGCGCTGAAAGCACTGGCGGGACGGCAGTCTGATGACCGCCGTCCCGCTAAGGAGGCCCAACCGGTACGCCGCTTCACGCGGCCACGAGCTCTGGCGCGCTGTCTTTGGCGGCATCGGAGTGCACGGCCAGGTAAATGCGCCAGAAGCAGTAGAGGTACTGCCAGCCCAGCAGGCGTTTCGGGTTGAACATGAGGGGCGCAGCCTCCATTACAAGGTGGAATTGGGGGCGGCCGTAGTCCGGCATCACGTGGTCGTGGATGTATTCGGCGCAAATGCCCTTGGCTGGCCGGAGAGGAGCCTCATTGGCAAGCGTCGCCCTCATGACGTATTGGCGCACAATTTCCTGCCCGGCGGCTTCAGCCGGAGACAGGTTGGCGATCCGGTGCGCCAGCACCTCACACGCGTTTGCGAAGATCTGATTCCCATCGAGCGGGTCGGTGGGCGGCAAATCTTCGACGGAATTCAGCTTGAATCGATTCCGTATAGTCATGGCACTGCCTTTCTGGCCGGAGACCGTCGGGGTTCATGACTTACTAATTATATAATGGCGCCGTCATGTTTCAACCCCTTTATGAGTGCAGTAGGGGCAGCTGCTTGGCGACAGGCATAGTGAAGCTAAACTTACTCCCCTTGCCCTCCCGGCTGGTCACCCAAATGCGCCCGCCGTGGGATTCCACGAGGTTTTTGACGATGTAGAGGCCAAGGCCCGAACCGCCGGCTTGCATGCTCATGGGGTTATAAATCCGCCCAAACTTCTGGAACAGCCTTTCAATGTGGGCGGCGGTAATGCCCACGCCCTGGTCCTTGACGCTAGTCACCAACTCGCTCCCCTGAACCTTAAAGTCGATAACAACTTCACTCTTGGGCAACGAATACTTAATGGCATTATCGACCAGATTGACTAGTATCTGCCGTAGGCGCGTCTCATCGGCAAGCACCAGCGGCAGCTTATGTTTGCGGTTGACTTTGAGCATGATCTGACGCTCAAAGCCCTTACTGGCAAGTTCCGTGACTACGTCGGCGATAAGCGGCTCCATGGACAGCGGTTCCACTTTAAGCTTAATTTTGCCGCTCTCGATGTAGCTGACATCCAGCAAATCCTCAACCAGGTGGATCATGCGCTGGTTGGTTTGATAAACCCGGCTGATGAAATGGAACTGACGGTCGGTCAACGTTCCAAAGTCCTTGTGTAGCAACATGGACAGGAAGCCTTTTATGGCGGTCAGCGGCGTACGTAGCTCGTGCGAGACAATTGAGATGAAGTCGCTCTTAACGGCCTCCACCTCCCGCTCCTTCTGGACGTTGCTGACGACGGCGATACCGCTAGTAACATCGCCGTTATCGCCAAAAATCGGTGAATAGCTGATTTCCGTCCACACCGTTTGGCCGTTCTTGCCCTGCAGCAGCTGCTCACGCTTTGTCACGACGTCGCCCTCACCCAGCACGCGGCGGATTGGAGACAGTGCCGACAGGTTTACGCCTTCTGGGGAAACGGTTTTGATGACGTCGATGAACGGCTTGCCGATGACTTCATTGTTGGCAAACCCAGTCAGTTTGGAGGCGGCGGGGTTGAACCCGACAATCTTTCCGTGGCGGTCAAAGATGATAATCCCCTCTTCTGCGAACTTGAAGACCGCCTCCCAGCGCTCACGCCGGGCGTTGACCTCGTTGTACAATTCGGCATTCTCAATCACCACGGCCAGCCGGCTGGCCACCAGGCGCATCAGCTTGCTGTCGTGCGACGTGTATTTGACCTCGCGGTGGCTGGCGACGATAACCCCCAGTGCCTTGGAGTGGAAAGTTACCGGTACGGCTATCAAGTTGGAGACCTGGGCCGTGCGCTGCTCCTCTGGCACGGTACGGATCTGGGGATTGCGGCGGACAAAGGCCTCAACCACCAAACTATCGGCGCTGAGCTGACGCTCGGGGGAATGTTCATTGAATACCGTGGTGGTGGCCACCCGCTTGAGCTTCTGGCTGCCGGGATCGTACAAATATATGCTGACGTGCGATGAATCCACCAGCGAGCCGAGCGTGGCCAGATACTTTTTGTAAATTTGGTCAAAGCGGAAGCCCACAAAGCCGCTGAGCTCGGCTAGCGAGGATAACTCGCGCGAGTGCTTCCCGGCCAAGCGCGCCATCTCGTTGGCTTCGATGGTTTTCTGGACCAACGGCGTGACGTCGCGCATGGTGATAATAGCGCCTTCATAGACCGTGTTGCGGGTGATGGGGCTGGCGACGAGCTGCAAGTGTTGGACCTTTTCGTTGCCAAACCGGGCTTCGGCGTAAAAAGTAATTTCGCGGCCGTTCCGGACCAGATGGAGTACGTCGCCAAGGTCCATGTCAAACAGCATGCGGTCGGCCATGTCCGGCGCCGACATGGCCTGGACGGCGTCGCGCCCCGGCAGCAGCTTGTTCAACTCTTCAAATCGCGAATTTACTGATGTGACGACGTTGTTATTGTCGACGATGATCATGCCAATACTGTGGTTGGCCTGGATAATGCGCAGCTTCTCGCGCTCCATATAAATCTGGGTTTGGTCGCGCAGACTGACCAATACGCCGACCACCTGGCCGTCAATGTCATAGTACGGTCCAAACAGGGCCTCAATGACCGAGTAGCTGTCGGGTCCTGAGACCTGCAACGGCAACCGTGCCTGATGGCCGGAGCGGGCCGCCCCAAGGGCTCCGGCCAGGTCGCCCTCCACCGACACCGAGCGGCCTTCCCCGCCGCCCTGCCGCAGCCCCGCCACCACCTCAACCAGCGGGTGCTCCAAGGCGTCGTCGGCCACGGGCAGCAGGCGCCGCGATGCGGCGTTTAGGTACTGCACGGCGCCATCAAGCCCCAGGATTATTAATCCGTCCTGCATGCTGTCACGGACGCGGTCGACTTCATTCTGGGTCTTGGTACTGTGGGCCAGCAGCTGCGTGTTATCCAGCGCGATCGCCGCCTGGTCAGCCAACAGTTTGACAATGCGCTTCTTGGCAAAGCTGAAGTTTTGCATCGTGCGGCTGCCGACAATCAGGATACCGCTGCGCTGGTGCTCCTGGATGATTGGAACCAGTAGCAGCGCCGAGACACCGTCATCCAAAAAAGCTTTGAGCAAGGACGATTTTTGGTTTAGGTCCAGCTCAATGGGCGCGCCGTCGCGCATAGCCGGCACGATAACTGGATCAAGCAGGGAGGCCTCCCCCGGCAGGGCGATCTTACTGCCAACCCCGTCAACGCCGACCAGTTTGACCTTATCGCCGTCATCACCGCCGGCGTAGACCGCTGCAACGTCAGCCTCCAGCAAGGCGCGGCTGTGGCGCAGCAGCTCGCGTGCAAAAGCCGTAAAATCCAGTGACGAAGTAATAGCGTGAGAAACGCTGAGCAACGTCTCAATTTCTTTGAGGTTTTGGCTGGTGGCCATTTCCAACCGCAGCGCACGGTAAGCCAGTGCCGCCTGCTTCACTACCATAAAGACATCCGGACTGGCGCAAGCGATGTCGTCAGTAAGCACGGCCACGTAACCATAGACCTCTTTGCCAGCCAGCATGGGTAGGATGACGATGTTTTGCGAGCCCGGCGACGACGCCACCAGCTCGCTACTCTTAACCACGATTTGCTGGCTAACCGCCTCCTCTTCCAGGCGCTGCTTTAGTGCCTCTTTTAAGTCTCCGGCAATGCTACCGGAGGATTCGCAAAGGCTCAGCTTGCCCGTCCGATCGCTGCCATAAGCCATGACGCTATGGCCACATATGTGGTGGATGACGGCTGCCAATTTTTTTAGGACGGCATCCATTGCCGTCAGTTCCGTAAAGGCTGTTAGGTGCACCGAAAGACTATCCGCCGACACCTGGCTAGTGGTGGCGGCGGGCTTACTGGGAGACTTGGTTGTTTCGCGCGCCATCGCCACCTACGTTAACTCTGTACTACGTTACCACGCGGCAATTATAACGCTCAAGCATAAGGGGCGGCACAGTGGCTACTTACGGGTTTATTTTGGCGGCTTCCACAATGGCGTTGAATTCGTTGATGTACGTCTTGTCCTCAGTGGTCAAAACGATGGTTTTGTCTCGGACTGGAAGGACGATGACAACGCCATTGTGCCGCTGGGTATCCAGAATGCCTTCAAACTTACTTCCGGTAATACCGGATACGGTGACGCTGCTGTTGGTCAGTTGCTTCTTCTTAACCAGCTCGGAAAAAGGCTTAACGGTCTCCTGCATGGTCTTGCGCAGCAATTGTAGCCGGAAAGCGTGCGTGTTTTGCGACGATTGCTGGGGTAGGTTGTTGACCACCACGTTGGGGTCAGCCATCAGGTCAACCTGCGTCTGGCCGTTGCTGCTGCGCGCGTAATACATGCTCCAGTTTTTGGGTACTTGCAGCTTAAATGCGCCGTCGACAACCTCGGCCGTAAACGTGCGGAACGGCTGCTGGTTGGCGATGCGGTTGGACAGTTCATCGGCTCCCTTTTGCTTGGCAGCGGCCTGCTTCTCCGCCTCGGCGATGCGCTGGGCCTGGGTGCGCTTGATATTGCTGCTCTCGGCGTATGTGTAGACGGCCACCACGCCAAACAGCGTCATGCCGATACCTAGAAATACCGTCAGTATTAAATGGAGGTTGAGGCCGCCGTTGGGAGCCTCGGGCATGGATTGGGGCGCTGTTGGTGGCATACTACTTATGGTTATACCATGGCATACGCCAATTGTGCTAGACCTTCTACCGGCAAAACTGGGTGTTAAATCGAAGACTAAGCCTTGGGGTATTGGTACAAGAAAGTATTACGCGTCTGCTTCACCGGCGTTTGTGGCAATGCAAAGACGTAGCTGACAACGCGGGCGGGCCGCTTAAGCTCTGTCTGCAACTTGCGATGCAAGCGTTCCATGTACCGGTCCAACAGGAAAGTGTAGACCACGTCGGCTTCCGGAAGCGCCTCGCTCCAATAGCTCTTCAGCTTGACGGTCACTTGCCGCCGGTACCGCCAAGTGGCGGCCACGGACCAAAGCCAAAGCAGCGGGTTTATCTCGTAGCCAATGGCCTTGGCGCCCCTCCGGGCGGCGGCCGCTAGCATCCGACCGTCACCGGACCCCAGGTCTACCAGCGTCTCCCCCGCTTTCAAGCCAGCCAGGTCAAGCGCCGCCTCGGCGTCGCCGCGGCGGACCGGCAGGTACGGCGCTCCCAGCAAGGCACCCAGGCCAAAACACAGTGCCACCGCAGCTACCAGTGTGAACATTAGAACAAGCTAGGCTCGTCGTCGGCATCCGCGGCCGTCCCGGCGGCCTCCTCCGCCACCCGCGACGGCGCGTCGTAGCGCTGCTTAATCACCTCGACGCGGTTTTCAATTTGCTGCAAGTCCTTCTTGAGGCCGTCGGCCAGTTCCATACCGCGCTCAAATTTGGCGAGCGCGGCGTCAAGCTCCACGTCTTCCGACTCAAACCATTCGGTAATGTCCTCAAGTTCTTTGAGGCGGGCGCCAAAATCCGGTTGCTTGTCAGTCATCGTCGGTAGTAGCCTTCAGTAATCCTTTGGCCAATTGTATCATGAGCGGCTTGCCCGCCCCCACGGCCTGCGCGTCAGCAACCACCTTGCCATCGTGCCGTACAATGGCGTATCCGCGCTTGAGCGTGGCCGTGGGGTCGTAGCTGGCCAGCAGCCGCCGCAAAGACGCCAAACGCTGCTGCTGGGCGGAAAACACGTGCCCTTGGGCGCGGCGTAAGCGGTCCTCATAGGAAACCACCCTCTGGCGCGGAAGCCGCACAAACCTTTCCAGCGCCGAAACCTGGCGCACGATGTTATGGCGGTAGGCTTCCGTGCGTTGCCGGACGGAGCGGTACATCCGGTTCTGGCGGTGGCCAATGTCGCCTGCCACCTCCCTCTTGTCCGGCACGACGATGCGCGCGGCGTCGGTGGGCGTGGCCGCCCGCCGGTCCGCGGCAAAATCGGCCAGGCTGACGTCAATTTCATGTCCCACGCCCACTATGGTAGGCGTGCGGCTGCCGGCCACCGCCCGGGCCACCATTTCCGTGCTAGAAGCCTGGAGGTCTTCCAATCTACCGCCGCCGCGGATGACAACCAGGACGTCCGGCGGCGCCGCCAATTGGTTAAAGTATCCTATGGCGCCGACAATCTGTTCCGGCGCCGCGGCGCCCTGGACCTGAACATCGGCCAAGACGATGCTCAGTCCGCCCCAACGCTGGCCCAGGACTTTAACAAAGTCTGCATAGGCCGCCGATTGGCCGGACGTCACCAGCCCGATGGACCGCGGGAAGCGAGGCAACTGGCGCTTGCGCGCCGGATCAAACAACCCCTCCTTCTGCAGCTTGGCTTTAAGCAACTCAAAGGCGCGCTTAAGCTCCCCTTCCCCCGCCAGGGCGACGTAGCGGACGGTAAAGCTAAACTTACCCCACTGGGTTATTTTGGGCAGGCCAGTCACGCGCACTTTCATGCCGTCCTCAACTGGGACTTTCAGCATGTAGAGCGGCATGAAGCACGGCAGCGTGGCATCCCCGTCCTTTAGGTCAAAAAACACCCATTTGCCCTGATTGACCTTGTAACCCGACACTTCGCCTTCCACCGTTACCGCCGGAAAGGCAAATGCCAGGGTTTCGTTGAGGATTCCCAAGAAGGCTTTGACGCCGATGATTTGGTCCGATGGTGGCTGCATGATAATGAAAAGTATATCGCAGGTTGGCATGGCATGGGGCGCCCGGACCAAATATCCGGACGCCCCTAGGCTTGGCTATGCGGGCAGGCGGGCGGCTACTGCCTGCCTGGCCGGCTGCACGCGTGGTGCCCGGCGCTTGGCGCGCTGGCGCTGGCGGCGGGAGGCCAGCGCCTGGCCGCGCAGGGTGCGGTGCATGCGGTCGCTCTCCCCCGCTACCAGCTTGGCAAAGCTATCGCAGGCCTCCTGGCTGCCACGTTCCAGAGACTGCAGGAGGTCGCCGTCCACATAGAGGCAGCCAATGCCGGCGTGGCGGGCATGCTCCACCACTTGCTTCTGGCGGAAAAGCACATCCTGGCCGCTCCCATCCCCCTGATGGTACGCACAGGCAACCACATAGACCTTGTGCTTGGGCAGGAACAGGTGGAAGCGGACGGACCGGCGTCGGCGGTCGGTGCGGTCACGCGGCAGCTCCATTCGCGGGACCCTGTCAATGACATCCCCGTAGCGGGGCTCTCCCTGGCCGTCGTCCTGCAGCCAGTGCTTCAGCCGTCGCGTTGCCGATGGCTTGCGCATGGATGTCCCTTCTGGTTTGGGTGTGCACGTAAGTCTTTGGGCTAGGCCGCCGCGGCAACCAGCTGGCGCCGCTGGAGCTTGCGACGGGTCTTGGCCGGTGGCCGGCGCTCCTCCGGCGCACCCACCAGCTGGAGCAGGCTCCATGGCGTCATGAGCTGGCCGTAAGCCTCTTCCCGCTTGAAGGCGACGGTCATGATCCAGCAATGCACCACATTGACAGCGTCGGTTTCCGGCAAATTGCGCAGCAGCGCCAGCATCTGCCGGTTGATATACAGTACCGGCCGGCGGTACCGGCCTTCAATGGCCTCCATCCTGGCCTTCTTGCCGGCCCAGACGCTGCGGGAGTTGGTTATCTCAATCTCCATCTGCCGCCCGCAAAACGTAAACTCCAGATGGATGTCAGGCTGCATGCCACGCCCTTCCGGGCGGCGGTACAGCCGTGATTCCCACTGCATCGTTACGTCGGCTATCTGGCCGACGAGCTGCGCGACCAGCGCCTCCCCGTTGTCTTCCCTTGGCCTCCTAAAAGGATCACAGACGAGCTCGGGTGAAGGCGTGTACCGCTGCTGCTGGGTCATGGATGCCTACCCTGGTCGTGATATCAAAAAACCGCCAGGCGGCGGCGTGCTGAGAGGCTGACGCTGCAAGCGGCAATGGGCACGATGTTGGTATCGGCTCCCCTCATGCCCTAATCATAAAATAAGGACAAGCAGATTGTCAATCTGATGCCTATCTGATTGTTTTATGCTTGCTTTTTTGAGTGTTTTGTGGTATTATTTGCGCTTCAGCACGCTTCCGGTTTAATCCGGTACCGCCCTGGAGCACCCGTCCGTTCCCACCCTGGAGGTCTGCATGACCACGGCAGTGTTGGAGATGCCCACCACGACAACGGCCCGCGCCGAGGAGCCGGAGCCGTTCGTGCCCGTCGGGGACCTCGTCCGCTGTCTGGCGGACGCCGCCCTCAAGATCGTTGGCCGAGACAGCCAGGACCCCAAGAAGCTCGGCGACGCCGTCGAGATGCTGTGCCAGCAGCACGCCCTCACCATGCGTGCCGCGGAAGTTCGCCACCTGATCGTCGCCTACATCGACGCCGAACGCACGCCAGCTCCCCCGCTCTTCGGGCGGTTCGGCAAGTGGGTCACCACCCACTGCCCGGAGCCCGAGGGCTACTCCCTCGTCGTCGCGGCCGCCTGGCTGAAGGCTTCCGTCTGGAAGCATGCCTTCCCCGTCGTGGACGCCAACTGCAATGCCGCCGCCCGGAGGGCCATCCAGGCCGGCCGCCAGAGCAAGGCCATCGCCATGGCCGCCTAGTCTCCGCTCCCCCACATCACGGCCGCCGCTCCCCTCGCTGGGGGCGGCGGCCAAACATATTAAGCAATTACGGTATGATACCGATATGGAATACATTGCCATCCTGGGCCGCCAGCCAGAGCTGGGGCTTGTAGAACTGGAATCATTGCTTGGCGCCGGCGGCGTCAAGCCGTTTGGGCGCTATGCGGCGCTATTGGCCGCAGACTATGACCTAAACGATCTTGGCGGCGTGCAAAAAATAGGCGAAGTACTGTACCGTGGCCCCGCCCGCGACCTCAATGAAACGCCAATCCTGCCGCATGACCTACCCTTGAAGGACGGCAAGACCACCATTGGCCTGAGTTACTATGGCCTTAAAGCTACCCAACGTTTTGTGGTGGCCGCCGGCATGACTCTTAAGAAGCGGCTAAAGAGCCACGGGCCGGTCAGGATCGTGGCGCCGCAGTCCGGTACCGCGCTGACGGCCGCCCAAGTCAAATTTAACGCCCTCACCCGCGACGGCTTTGAACTGCTGGTCTGCGTTCACAAGCAGGAAATGGTCGTTGCCATCACCACCGCGTTCCAAGATATCGACTGGTACGCCACCCGCGACTACCAGCGGCCAACCCGCAGCGCCAAAGTTGGCATGCTCCCGCCCAAATTGGCCCAGATAATGGTCAACACCACAGATGGCAACCCGGTCTACGACCCGTTTTGCGGGACCGGCGTGGTGCTCCAAGAGTCGCTACTGCTTGGACGTGACGCGCTGGGGTCCGACACGGCTCAGGAAATGGTCCAGGCTACCAGGGCAAACTTGGAATGGCTGGGAAGGATGCGCTCTGGCCTCCCGGAGTGGTCGGTCAGTTGCCACGATGCCCGCACTGTCCGTATCCAAAAATCGCCACTAGCCATAGTCAGCGAGGGCTACTTGGGTCCCAACCTCGTCGCGCCGCCCGACGCCAGCCGCTATCGCGAGCTGGCATCGCCGCTCCAAGAGCTGTATGCCAGCAGCCTGCTAAATTGGGCTGGCCAAATACCCGCTGGCACCGATGTCACTATTACGGCGCCGGTTTGGAACACCACCAAGGGGTGGCGAGGCCTGGACCTGGTTGACCAACTACCTGATATGGGCTATACTCTGAGGAGTTTTGCGCATGCCGATAGCCGCGCACTGGTGTACCGGCGGACCGGCCAGATGGTTGGACGCCAACTATTAATCCTTAGGAAAAACTGATGTCAAAGACAAAAGCAGGCGGCACAACAAAGAACGTTCATGATTCGCCGGGTAAGCGCCTGGGAGTCAAGCTGTATGGCGGCCAGATGGCCATCGCCGGCAACATCGTCGTGCGCCAGCGCGGCAGCCGTATGGAGCCGGGTGAAGGCACCCGCATGGGCAAGGACCAGACTATCTTTGCAACCCGTAGCGGCAATGTGAAATTTACGCTCAAGCAAATCACCAAATTTACCGGCCAGAAAGTCCGCCGGACCTTTGTGAGCATCGACTAACGACTGGCCTTATTGCCAGTGTCAAATTCAGGCCCTCCGGGGCTTGTTTTTGTATCGGCTAGAGTGCTAAAACGGGATGGTCCCGTACCCCAATCGTGTGAGGCGCTTCCATGAAGTTCATCGTGGCGTTTGGATTTGCTGTGACCGTTGCCGGAGTAACCCTCATGGCGCTGAGCATGCGCCCGGGCCAGCCGCCAGGGCTGGCGGTAGCCGGCGCAGCATTGGCAGCGGCTGGTATCGCGGCCACCCTGGTGTTTGGCGGCCGCTGGATGCTGGAGGACGTCCGCATGGAAAGCCCCCACGCCGACCGGCTGACCGTGGCCTTCTTTGGGCTGTTTGCGCTGCTTCTAGCGGGCGCCGGGTCCGCCATGCTGGTTGGCACCGGAGACCACCGCTTCATGGTATCTGGCATACTGGCGGCTTTGGCCTGGGCGCACATGGCGGCCACCAGGCGCATCCTGCGCCGCTATAGCGCTGCCCGGAACACACCGGTGAAGCCGGCTCGCCTGCGCCCCCGCAAAGCGCGTCCGGGCCAGAAGCGGCGGCGGTAGCTTCCGGGACAGTAATTGACCGCCGGGCCAATGGCCGCGGCGGTCAATCCCACTGTACTTTATCTACTTCCCTACTTGGCCCTGGCCGGCTGTTTGACGGCGGCGGCAACAAAGCTGGCAAACAGCGGCTGCGGACGATGCGGCCGTGACGTGAACTCGGGATGGAACTGGCTGGCAACAAAGAACGGGTGGTCGGCCAGTTCAATGACTTCCACCAGTTTGTCATCCGGAGATGTGCCCACGATCTGCAATCCCCCCTTGGCCAGGATATCGCGGTACTCATTGTTAAATTCATAGCGGTGGCGGTGGCGCTCATCAATCAACTCCTTGCCATAGGCGGCGGCCGCTTTTGAACCTGGCTGCAATTTGCACGGGTAATTGCCAAGGCGCATGGTTCCGCCCTTGTTCACCACCTTTCGCTGGGTGTCCATTAAGGCGATCACAGGATGCTTGGCCTCAGCGTCGATTTCCGTAGTGTTAGCGGTCTGGTCTTTAAGCACCTCCCGGGCGACGGCGATGACCGCCACTTGCATGCCCAGACATAGCCCCAGGTAAGGGACTTTGTGCTGGCGCGCCCAAGCGGCCGCCGCAATCTTGCCCTCTACCCCGCGTGAACCAAAGCCGCCAGGAACGATAATGCTATCCAAACCCTCAAGCAATGCATCCGGGCCATCCTGCTCGATCTGCTCGGCGTTGACCCATGATATTTCCGGCTTGACGCCCGCTGCCCAAGACGCGGCTTTCACCGCCTCCGTAACGCTCATGTAGGTGTCTTCATGGTCCATGTACTTAGCCACAATCCCAACCTTCAGCTTGGGTTTGACGTCCGCAAAAATGGCTTGGTTCAGCTTATGCCACGCGGCCAGGTCGCCGGTGCGAACTTCCAGGCCCAGGCTTCGGCAGACGTAGTCGGCGATTCCGGATTCCTCAAGCGTCAGCGGAACCTCATAGACGCTCCTGGCGGTTGGCAGTGCCACGATGGCCGCCGGGTCAAGGTCACAAAACAGGCCGATCTTGTTGAGGATGTGGTCGCTGACCGGGCGCTCGGCGCGGGCAAAGATAATGTCCGGCTGGACACCGGCGGCCCGTAAATCGCGGACGGTATTCTGGGCGGGCTTGGTCTTGAGCTCTTTGCTGGCCTCCAAGTACGGCAGATAGACAACATGGGCGCACAGTACGTTGTCGGCACCAACGCGCCGGTAAAACTGGCGGATGGCATCCAGGAAGGCCAGGCTTTCATAGTCACCCACTGTGCCGCCAATCTCGACGATGTGGATATCGTGGCCCTTGCCTGCGGCGATGATGTGGTCCTGGATTGTATTGGTGACGTGCGGAATGATTTGGACGGTCTTGCCCAGGTATTTGCCGGCGCGCTCGTCGCTGATGATTTGGGCATACACGCGGCCGTTCATGAGAGAGCTGGTCTGGTCTAGTTCCTCATCCAGAAACCGCTCATAATGGCCCAAGTCCAAATCCGTCTCGGCGCCGTCGGCGGTCACAAAGACCTCCCCGTGCTCCGCCGGATTGAGGGTGCCGGCGTCGGTATTCAGGTATGGGTCACATTTTTGGATGTTGACGCTATACCCTCGTGCTTTGAGAATTGCACCTAAAGAAGCGGCGGCGATGCCTTTTCCGAGTCCTGAAAGCACGCCGCCCGTTACGAATACATATTTTGTCTTGCCTGGCTCCTTCACGGCCATACCAAAAGCTCCTTTTGTTTTACACGGTTACCCACACTGGCAGCCGCGGTTACTCACACACTACTTTGCCCAGTATCTCAAACGATCCCGCCAAGCACAAGCAGTAGTGCTTAGTGGGTACCGGTAGTACCAAAGCCGCCACGGTTGGCGCCTTCGAGCGAGTCAACTTCTACTAATTGGTAGTCGGCCAGACGGAAAGCCATGAACTGGCCAATGCGGGCGCCACGGGTCACCGTTACGGGCTTAGAAGTAAAGTTTAAGGCAGCCATTTTGTACTCGTCGCCATCGCCCCTGAAGTCGCCGTCAAAAATGCCGATGCCGTTGACCGGCATGATGCCAAACTTATGCGTCGAGCTGCGGGCAGCCAGCATCCCCCAGTAACCGCGCGGCAGCTCAATGGCAACATTTAGCGGCACGTAGCGGACTTCCCCTGCTGGGATAACCGTGTCTTCCCTGGCGCACAAGTCGTAAGCCACCGCGCCATCGGTCTGCCGAGCCGGAAATGGCAAATCCTTGTCGAACCGTTTGATTTTAATCTGCGCCGGCATGCCTACTTGGCGGCCTCGGCCAAAGCGCGGTCAAGCTGGGGATCGCGCCCGGCGTCAAAATCCTCACGGTTCTGTTTCACTTCAATGTCGGGCTTGATGCCTTGCTTGTCGATGCCGGTGCCTTTTGGCGTAAACCAATGGGCGACGGTGACTTTCAGCTCCGCTCCCCCGCCCAGCTTGATGACTTCCTGGACACTGCCCTTCCCAAAGCTCTTCTCGCCAATGAGTTTGGCGGCGCCATGGCCCTTGAGGGCACCCGCCACAATCTCGCTGGCCGAGGCGCTCCCCTCGTTGATCAGCACTACAGTAGGCACGCCTACCAGTTTGCCGCCCCCGGTGGTGGTCAGTTTTTCTTTGGACTTGCCATCGTGGCGCTGCTCCACCACAACCTTGCCTGACGGCAGGAACTGGCTGGTAACCGCCACGGCCGCCTCAAGGTATCCGCCGGGGTTGTTGCGCATATCCAGGACGATCTTTTGGGCGCCCTGGGCCTTAAGTTCCGCAGCCGCCTGGCCAATCTTGGCCGACGTATCCTGATGGAAGCCGTCCAATTCAATGTAACCAATACCCCCGGGCTTCATGCTCCATTTGATACTGGGGACATTAATGTCCTCACGCACGATTTTGACATCTTTAGGGGCTTCCCCGCCGCGGACAATAGTCAGCGTCACTTCCGTTCCCTTATCGCCGCGGATCTTGCTGACTGCCTCGTCAACGCGCAGGCCACTGGCGTCCTTGCCATCAATGGCGGCAATAATGTCACCCGAGCGAATACCGGCTTTGATGGCGGGTGCCCCCTCAATTGGCGACATGACGGTCAGACGGTCGTTCTTAATAGCCAACTCGGCGCCGATGCCGGACAGTTTGCCGGCCAGTTCGTTGGTCAGCTCCTTGGCCGCTTTGGCATCCAGGTACTGCGTATAGGGATCACCGGCCCCGGCTACCAGGCCGGCCCGCGCGCCGTCCATTATTTTGGCCTTGTCCAGGTCACCGTCAAAACGCCTCTCCAGAATGTCATAGGTGCCGCGCAGGTCGGCGAAGTTTAGCTGCTGCGAATCGCCTGGCTGCACCCAGTCGGCCGGCACCACGGTGGGCGCAACCTGCCCGCCAATAAAGGCGCCTCCCGCAATTAAAACGGTTGGTAGCACATGCTTAAAACGGGACTGGGGCTGCTCCATCAGACTCCTTAGGGATTATTTTAGTGGATATAGATTAACGAATTTGTGGGGTAATAGCTGTGGCGGAAATGGCCGGCCACGTCGTAGTTCATCTCGCTAACCAGCACGTTGTCGCCCAGAACCTGTTCAACCACGACCACGTGGCCCCAGCGGCCTTCATTGATCACACCGACGGCATGCCGCTCGGGCGAACCATCAACGCGGAACCCGGCGGCGCGCGCCCGGTCATCCCACTCCTTGGCATTGCCCCATCCGCCCGGCACCGGCCGGCCAACTTGGGAGCGGCGCCAGGCTGCCCAAGAGACGCACTCGCGGGTATACATACCCCAGTTGTCCACCAACGCGTCCTGCGGGGCGTCGCACCACTTCATGGGATACCCGCCGTTGCCATAACCGTTGTCGCAGGCGCCGCCGCGACCGTTACTAGCCCCAGGCACGTTACCACGGACCGCGCCGCGCGAGCGAGCAGCAATGGCCGCCGCCTGCTGGGCCCGCAATTGGGCGACTTTTTCGCCGTTGGATTTGATTTGAGTCTGATATGCCGCCTCGTTACCCTGGGTTTCCGCCAGCAGGTTAGCGGCCTCCGCCTGTTGCTGCTGCAATGCGGCCGCCAGCCCTGACTGCTGCGAGATAAGCGTACTCAGGTCCGCCTGCTGTTTCTCCAGGTCGGCCTTTAGCTTTTGGATAGCCGTTGAGGCGTCCTGGATGTGCTCTTTAATCTCGTCCTGGTACTGCTGCTTGTCTACAAAATCACTAAAGCTGCGCACCGATACAAGCATCTCAAGGGGCGACACAGAAGCATGCTGGTAAATCTGGCGGACGCTCTCGTCCATAATTAGCTTCTTGGCTACCAACTCCTTTTGGGCGGCCTGGATGCGCGCGGTGGTCTGGGCCTGCTTGGCGCGATTCAGCCGCAACTTGGCGTTGATTTCCGCGGACTGGGCTCCCAAAAAGCCGAGGCGGCTCTGCAGTGTATCAGATTGCGCCTTGTACTGCGCCGCCTGCTGTTGCTGCGTGGCGATAGTCGCGTTCAACGCGTCTATTTGCGCCTGGTATTGATCCGCGTAGACAGCCGATGAAAAAAATACAGCAGCCCCGATAACCGACGAAATCGCTCTGGCTGCTGACTTGGCTGTAAATACGGAGGTGACCCTACTAATGGTACTTCCCCTTAACGCTTATGACTTTATCTGAAAACGCTTATAGGGTCAAGGTTGTTATGGTCTTGGAATGAACTATGGTATGTTGCATAACAAGTATTTTCGCAATATAATGCCGCTGTAGCTTAACATCCAGCCCCACCCCAAGGAGGTGCGGAGTGACGTAGGTCCAACAACCTCGGAAGGAGGGGTGATTCTCACCCTTAACTCCCCCGACGACGAGCCCGCCGGCTCCGTCCCCGACCACCGCGTCACGCGCCTGCCGTACTCGCACACCAGCGTCGTCGTTGACGGCGACTACCGCGTGCGCATGACCGTGAGCGGCTTTTTGCTGCTCGCACCGTACGTGCCGCCACTCATCGGCTTCACCGACCTCCAGTAAGCTTCATTTCCCGCCAGCCGCTAATTGTGGCTGGCGGGAAGCCCTTTTAGCAACCCGCAATCATTTACTACTACAGCTTGAGGTAGCGCGTCAGCGCCACTACCGACGAGGCCGCGCCAATCAGCATTCCCAGCGCCAGCTCTGCAAAGGCAACCAAGAGTACATTTTCCTTGAGTAAGTTGATGATGGTGCCGGTATCGATATAGCTACCAAGTCGCGGTACGCCGCTCAGTACCACGGTGTAGATGAAGACCAGCGCGATAATGGCCGCGATGATGCCATACAGGGTCGCCTCAAAGATGAAAGGCCCGCGAATAAACCAGTTGGTGGCGCCAACCAACTTCATAATCTCAATCTCTTCGCGCCGCGTAAAAATGGCCATACGGATGGTGTTGAAAATGATCAGGGTCGAGATGACCACAAAGACGATGGACGCCACGATGCCGGTAGCCTTAAAGAAGTTGGAGGTTTGGACGATCTTGTCGATGGTCGCTTTCCGCTCGCCGCTGTAACTAATGGGGTCGCGCTTGGCCAGCAGCGGCTTGAATTCCGCCGAGTTGACGGCATCGATAACCGGCTGGATCTCATTGGGGTCCTTGGCCTTGATTTGCAGGCTGGCCGGCAACGGGTTGTCGGTCTCGCTGACGGCTTCGAGAAGCTTGGGGTTGTCGGCGTTCTGCTTACGGTATTCGGCCAAAGCGTCGGCCTTAGTAACCTGTTTGACTGACTGGACGTTCTCCAAGCCTTCAATCTTGGCCTTCATAGCCGCAATTTGCTCGGGCTTGGCCGAGTCGTCCAGGAAGATCGACACATCGATTTTCTGTACAACATTTTTGATGGTGGAATTTAATGCCACGTTGGCAATATAGGAAACGGCAACCAGTGACAGAGTTACGGTCATGACCGCCGTGGCGGCGGTACTGAGCCAGGCGTTGCGGACAAAGTTGCGCAGCCCGGTCTTAGTGATGCGGGCGGTTGTGATCAACATTACAGTGCGTACCTCCCCTGCTCCTCGTCCTTGATAATCCGGCCGCGCTGGATGGTGATTACCCGGCGCTTGAGGGCGTTAACGATGTCTTTGTTGTGGGTGGTCAGCAGGACCGTGGTGCCAAAGCGGTTGATTTTAAGCAGTAGCTCAATAATGTCCCATGACGTCTTGGGGTCCAAATTGCCGGTGGGCTCGTCGGCGATCAGGATTTTGGGCTGGCGGATCAGCGCGCGGGCAATGGCGACGCGCTGGCGCTCGCCTCCGGATAATTCCCTGGGATAGTTCTTGTCCTTACCGCTAAGGCCCACCATCTGCAGCATGCGTGGAACGTTGCGCTTTATCTCGCGGTTGGGGGCTTCGGCCACCTCGAGGGCGAATGAAATGTTCTCATAAACCGTCCGGTTTGGCAGCAGCTTAAAGTCCTGAAACACCGTGCCAATACGCCGCCGCAAATGCGGGATATTTCGATACACGATGGTGTCGTAGTCCAAGCCGCCGACGATGATTTTGCCTGACGTCTGGACTTCCTCTCGGGTCAGCAACTTAATCAGCGTTGACTTGCCCGCGCCGCTGGCTCCCACGATCGTGACAAATTCCTTGGGCTGGATATGGAGGTTCAGCCCGCTCAGCGCGATCTGTTTATTGGGATACATTTTGGTGACGCGGTCTAAGAGTATCACGTGACTATGGTAGCACATTTGACGGCTTAGCAGCCGCAAAAGCATAAGATTATTGCAGATACGCGAAAGGCCCGCGGACGGTAGTCCGCGGGCCTTGTCTACACGACGCCGCAGGGGCGCCTCACTCACCGCAGGGCGCGTCCTTTGAAGCCCCGAGAGCTTCGACCTCGCCCTTCGTTAGCATGAGTCGCGGCCTTACCCGCTCGTCCTCAATGTCTCCCACACGGGCGAGCGACAGCGGAAATGTCCGCACGTCTTGCAAGCCGTTTTCCCATAGTTCGACTACGTCAGCGGGGAAATCGTCGATTGTTTGCACTCCAGGCCGATACGCCCGTGATAACGATGGGGCCACCACCCGCGCGCGGCGTGCGTCAAAGAGGTGGAGATGGCGAATAATCTGCAAGAACTGCTCTGGACTGAAAACCCGTTTGCGCGGCGGGAAGGTGCCGTGCCGGCGGCGGTTGCGATGCAGCTTGCGGCTCATTTAGTCCCCCAAACGTATTGTCAATGCCTAGACTATATTATACAATGCTTGGGTACTTTTGTACATACCGGCAACGTCCACAACCGACCTTCGGAGGTCCGATGCACCGTTCAATCCCCTGTCTGGTCGCGGCCGGCTGCGCAGCGGCATTGGTCGCGTCCCCACCGCCGAACGCCCAGGCCGCGACCAAGTGCCGCGGCCTGGAAGTCAGGAACGAAAACGCCGGCGCCATCAAGACGTTCTTCGTCGACGACATTCGGGCCACCCGCATGACCTGTACGTCTGCCCGCCGCGTGATGCGCTGGTATTTCACGGCTGACGAGCTTCGCGACTATCGCTGTGTGGAGCCCCCCTCGCGGTTCTTCAAGGTCCGCTGCACCAAAGGAAGCCTCACGGTTGAGGCAAGATTCAAGCCCAAGGTCAAGTTGAAGGACTGACCAAACGAGCCCCGGCCTCCTGCGCCGGGGCTCACCCCTCGGAATTATTGAATCAGCACCTGGGATAATCGCTGGCGCGGGCGCCCAGATGGCCGTAGATGCTGCGCAGGCCGCCGCCGTGGTCAATGATGACGTGGTCGCCAAATCCTGTCCGGTTGTACCCCGCAAAGACTACGGTGCCGCCGGAGGCCGCGTGTACTGGGGCGCCAAAGTAGGAGGTCATGTCAATGCCGGCGTGGAAGGAGTAAGGGGCCGCCCAATTTGCTGGCCCAAAGCCTTGGGATACGCCATAGCCGGACACGGGCATGCGGAATCGGCCGGCAAAGTTGGCCGGGTTAGCTGGAGAGCCGCCCTGCTGAATCTCAAAATGCAGGTGCACGCCCGTAGAACAGCCGCTGGTTCCCATAAAGCCAATCAAGTCGCCGGGGTTGACCCACTGCCCAACCATCACCACCTGGCCGCCATAGGCCGCTAGTTTTGACTTCAACTGCTCGCGGGCGGCGTTGATGGCGGCTAGCGAGTTGGACTGCTGGGCGCGCGCAAAGGCCAGGCCGTTTTGTTGCTCGGCCAGTTTGGCATCAAGCTGGCCCAGGTCCGCGGCGCGGGCGTCAAGGGCCTTCTTGATCTTGAGGACTTCATCAACGGCGGCGGCAATCTTGCTCTGGCCGGCCTTCAGGTACTCGTCGCGCTCCACAAATTCCGACATATTTTTGGCTTTCACCAGCATCTCAAGGTCCGACTCGCGATTGCGCTGGTATTCGTGCCGGACCAGCTCGTTTAACAGAGCTTGGTTAGCGGCCATGCGGGCTTTGGCGTCGGCAATGGCGGCGTAGGTGCGGGCTATTTCAGCCTTGGTCCCGGCAATTTGCGCCTGCACAACTGCTAGTTGAGCATCGGTATTGCCAATAGCCGCGCTAGTCTCCGCCGCGCGGCGGTTCTGGTCGTTGAGGTCACTAGTCAGCGCTTGATATTGGTTGGCGTTGACGCCCAGCGGCAGCAATGACGCAAACAGCGCGGCTGCAATTAACAGACCGCGCCGCGTTCCTCGCCACAACTCCCCGCCCAAATAAGTGCTTATGCGTTCCCTCACAAGCGGTATTTAAGCGGAGCGCTATATGTCTGTCAAACGCTGCAAATGGCTTTCCAAAGCCACTATGTTTTAAGCATGAGCATTTTCAACGCCTTGGCTAAGCCAAAAGCCCCGCCTAGACAAAATTACGGAAAATAAACCGGATTTGGCGCTAGATTTTGGAAGTTACATCAAAACGTCAGCTTGGCGGCAATGTCATATCCCACCACCGCGGCACACGGGCTTCCGCTCGCCAGTCCAAAGTTGGCGGCGGAGCGGTTAACAAAACTGGGATTGCTGACCGTAACGTTACCCGAGTACGCTATTCCTCCCCCGCTCTCCGCCGGCTTGTTAATGCAGTTGTTGCGGCCAATGTTGCCGCTGCCAACGGCAGCGCCCCAATACGTATGGATGGAAAATTCGGCGGCGTTGGATAGGATATTGTTTTCAATGATATTGCCTCGTGAAGTGGTGCCGCCGTCCGAGCCAACGATGACCGATGACCGCGGCGCGCCGTCCACCACATTGTGATGGATGCGGTTATTCTGTGCATTTGGATATACCTGGATGCCGTAGGCGCCAACGCCCCAAATCACATTGTCGCGGACTTCCATGCCGGTCACGGTACCCATGTAAATGCCATGGGAGAACTGGACCTTGCCGCAGTTATGGATCTTATTGCGCTGCACTACCACGTTTTGGGGGTTGTTGTCCACGTACAGACATGATCCCTCGGTGCCGTTGGCTGCGACGTTATTGTTTGTGATATCGCTGTCTTCAATCGTGACATTGGAAGCTTCTATCCAAAATGTAGTCACTGGCTGGGTATCGCCATTAACGGCCACCCGGCGCATTTTGAACCCATTGGCACTGGGCATTACGTGGACGCCGCCCCTAATGGTTGCACGTTCTCCAGGGTAACTAGCTAAAACGTAACTGCCGCGGACCAGCAGGTACTGGTTTGTCGGCACATAGCTGCCCGTGCGTAAACAGCCAGTCTGCCCTGCCGAAAGCGTATCGATAAATGCTTGGATATTCCCGCCGGCCGCCAAGGTCTTGGTACAGCTCACCGGCGGTGACGACGGGCTGGGGCTAGGTGCTGGCGAGGGACTTGCCGACGGGCTGGGCGTGGGCGCGGTCTTACCGTAGTTACTAAGCAGAATCGACAGGTCAACCACGTCTACCCTGCCGTCCTCGTTGATATCGCCCTGCAAGGCGGCGGCCAGTACTGCAACAGGGTTTGGCGCAAACTCGTACAGACCAACGGATAAACCCGCAACCAGGGCCACAAAAGCCACGCCCGCGCGCGGGCTAGTCTTTAGTGCTTGGAGTATTGGCTTCATGGTTTTGGTTTTTCGACTTTTGGGTTAAGCGTAACTATGTTGGCAAGCAATGGGAAGACTTTTTTAGGCGCCGATTTGGGACTGCAAGTATGCGTCGGTGAATTCATCGATGCCGCCGTCCAGCACGGCCTGCGTATTGCTGGTCTCGTGGCCGGTACGGTGGTCCTTGACCTTAGTGTACGGATGCAAGACATAGGAGCGGATCTGGCTTCCCCACTCCACGCTCTGCGGAGCACCACGCAGCTCTCCCAGCTCAGCCTTTTGCTGCTCATGCATCATGGCGGTCAGCCGCGACTTCAGGATGGCCATCGCCTTTTCCTTGTTTTGCAGCTGCGACCGCTCATTCTGGATCGCCACGACGGTATTGGTGGGAATATGGGTGATGCGTACGGCGGAG
>CBDTXE010000003.1:0-34441 GCA_965364395.1 uncultured bacterium
TTTAAAATGCGTATACCCGGAAACAATGACTTCGCGCATATGCGCGAAGTCATAAGTCGGCGGTTCACTGGTAAGAACTGGGAGCAGTGGCCAAAGCCTGACCTAGTACTGATAGATGGGGGTAAGGGGCAGCTGGCCGCGGCATTGTCGGTAATGGAGGAGCTGGGCATCACCATACCGGCCATCGGCCTAGCCAAGCGGGAAGAGGAGATCATCCGCCGCAAAGAGGGCGCAGCGCAGCTGGCTATCCCTGGCGGATTGACAGCACGTGACAGCCATCGCCTTTCGGCCACTGCCGAAGCTGATGCCGGGGGCTACGACGTTATCAAGCTGCCGATGGACTCCCATGTTTTGCAGTTGCTGCAGCGGGTAAGGGATGAAGCGCACAGATTTGCCGTGACTTACCATAGCTTGCTAAGAGCCAAGCGCCAAACCGGATCGGTACTGGATTCTGTCCCAGGCGTGGGGCCGGCGACCCGCAAAAAGCTAATCAGGGCATTTGGAAGCGTGGCCGGAATCAAAGCGGCATCAATAGAGGAGGTGGCGGGCATTGTGGGTACGGCGCGGGCTAAAGTCATTAGGGAGACCCTCATTTGACCGCGCGGACTGGAAGATTGCACAATTACCGACGCATATCTGGAAGCTACTATTGGATGGAGATGACATTGGTTGTGGTTGCAGTGGTGTCACCCCGTGATTGAAGGCGGGGAAGTCCAAGACGTCGATTCATTTCGGGCGTCTGTTTCGCAGCGCCTAGTGGATTTGGAAGCGACAATCAATTCGCGCGGCGGCTCCGACCAAATAGTTGCAGATGAGGTCAGGAAGCTGCGCCAAGCAGTAGCCGCATGGGTGCCACCCAGGGCTTCAAGTGAAGGAAACTCGGACCGATGGCAGTCTATTCTTGAATCCGTAGTTTCAAATGCACCGCATTATATTCAGGTGCTTGATACCGAGTTATGCTACACCTACGTCAACCGAATCGCTCCTAATGTCAACCTTGTGGACTTCCTGGGCAAGCCGTATGGGCGGACTTTCAATCGCGATGAGCGCAAGCGGATTTACGCATTGCTGCGCCACACATTGAAATCCGGCGAAATAACTGAGTATAAAGTAATGTCCACTTACGATGGAGCCAAGCATTGGTATAAAACTACGGCGGGTCCGATTCGCGAATTTGGAGAAATTACCGGTGTCATTCTGATCACATTTGATATCACCACGGAGAAGTTGGCGCAGCAAGTGCTGGAACAGGAGAAGGTGGCGGCCGAGTCGGCGCGCCTGCGCGACCGCGCGCTGCTAAACAGTATTGGTGAAGGACTGCTGGTAATTGATGAAGCCGGCCGGATCGCCAACATTAATCCTTCCGGTGCGGCGATGCTGGGTTATAGGAGAAAAGAGCTGATTGGCAAATGGTTTAATGCCGCGGTGGAGGCGCTTGATGAGCGTGGATTGTTGATAGACCCCTTGGAGCGGCCGGTGATGCGGGCTCTGACCAGTGGTAAGTCCGTGGCCGAGCATGCCTGGTACGTCCGTAAAGACGGGACCCGTTTTCCAGTATCACTGACCATCTCGCCGGTTGTCCATAACGGCAAGCCTATCGGCGCCATTGAGGTGTTTCGAGACACAACCGAGGAGCGCGAGCTTGATAATGCCAAAGAGGAGTTCGTTTCCTTGGCGTCGCACCAGCTGCGGACGCCGGCTACCGGGGTAAAGGCCTTTGTCTCAATGATGCTCGACGGCTACGGTGGATCATTAAGTGATGAGCAGCAGGAGTTTTTACAGAAGGTATACGATTCCAATGAACGCCAACTGCAGGTCGTAAATGACATGCTGAACGTTGCCAGGGTGGACGCGGGGCGGATAGTCCCGGAAATGACCAGTACGGTAGTAAATCCAATTATTTACGACGTGGTGGAGGAACAAAAAGCCACCATCAGGCAGCGGCGGCAAGAATTGGCAATTGAATTGCCTAATAGCCCAATTGAGGCGGTCCTTGATGGCAAGCTCCTGCGCATGGTAATGGAAAATTTGCTCAGCAATGCTTCAAAATACACCCCCGTGGGCGGCAACATTCGGGTGCGCATGGAGGCATTAAAAGGTATGCTGCAAATCACCGTGTCCGATACAGGCGTAGGGATTGCCAAGTCCGATGTTTCCAAGCTGTTCCAGCGGTTTTCCAGGATTCCGAACCAATTTAGTGCGGCGCGCGGGGGCACTGGCCTTGGGCTGTACTTGGCAAACAACATCGTCAGGTTGCATGACGGGGAAATGGCGGTGGACTCAGAAGTAGGGAAAGGAACCGAGTTTACGGTTACTATCCCCTTGAAGCCGCGCCCACGGCAGGTGCGTGCCGTCCACAGAGCCAAAGAAACGCCGGGAGGTAAAAAATGACACCGCTTCGCCGAACCGCCTACGTGGTGCTTGGGACTCTGTCCTTCGTGTACATAGCCGTCACGCTGGCTCAGCCTGTCAGTCAAGCTACCAGCCAGTATGGCATTTCCGAAATGGCCGTACGTCTGCTGCAGTTGACCATCGTGGGACCAGTAACGGCCATCTGGTTTCTCGCCTTATATGGGTCGCTAGGGTTTAAGGCCTATGCGGCCAGCATCTCTGATAGTAGGGACGGCAACGCTTTGAACTACGTTGCCAACGGCTTGATTATCTTGATCGCAACGCTAGTGGCTTCTACGACGCTACAGGCTTTTATGCCGTGGATGCGACAGGATGGGCTGCAGGCTGGTTGGACGGTTATGGCCAATTACGTTGGGGCTTTTGGGCACTTGCTGGCTTTTGCGTCGATCTACCACGGGTCCAACGGCCTGGCCAAGTTAGTTGCCTATAAATCCGTCCAAAAAGGAAAACTCATTGGGACGCTCGTGCTGGTGCCATTGGTAGGCCTGTACGCCTACACCATGTTTCATAATCCTGCTCGCAACAGCGCTCCCGTCGGAGAGAATGTGAGCTCATACTTTTTGTCAGACCCGATGCTGCTGCTAACCATCGTGCTGCCATTTTCCATCACCTGGTTCATCGGCATGCTGGCCATAGTCAATATCAACGCCTACTACCGCCACTCTGAAGGTATTATCTACCGGAAATCGTTAGCCTACCTAACAAAGGGTTTGATCGCCGTTGTAGCGTCGTCGCTGGTAATCCAGATGATTTCGGCCATGGGTCCCGCACTCGCTAGCTGGGGGCTTTCCCAGGTCATCCTATTGCTCTACATATTGATCGTGATCTATTCGGCCGGCCATGTGCTGGTGCTTAAGGGAGCTCGAAGACTTGCCAGGATAGAAGAGGCCGGGGCGGTATGACGGTTAGGCTATATGATAATATAGTGTCGGTTATCGAGCCGTATCTTGGGCCGACGACCCAGCGGTTTGTCGATAGGCAAATCGTTTCACACTTACAAAAGCCCCCGCAAGAAATAACCGGCGAGGATTTAGCGCAGCTGACCGAGTGGATAAAGGTATCGCTGTCGATGCTGACCGACGACCGCCAGACGGTAGAAGAGTGTGTCAGCCGGCTAACCGGTTTGGTGTAAGGAAGGGATGCCATGTCTCGTATTCTGATTGTAGAAGATGACGCCATGCTGCAAAGCGCCTACGTGACGGTCCTCAAGGCGGAGGGCTATGAGGTGGCGGCCGCTTCAGACGGCCTGGAGGGACTGGCGGCCGCCAACGACTTGAAGCCGGATGCAATTCTGTTGGACATGCTAATGCCTAACCTAAACGGGCTGGAATTTTTGCAGGCTTATCAAGCGCCACAAAAACATCCGCGGACCAAAATAGTGGTGTTCAGCAACATGTCTGTCCCTAGTGATGTGCGTAGCGCGATGTCCCTGGGCGCAACCAAGTATCTGACCAAGTCTAGTTTTACACCCAAAGAAATTGCTGAGATCATTAAAGACGTATTGAAAACCGGAGAATAAAGATGCCCCAACTCGTATATGTAGTAGATGATGACACCGCTTTGCGCACTGCTTATGCAGCGGGACTGCACAAGCTGGGGTATGACGTGGAAACCGCCACTGACGGGCTGGAAGCTAAGGCCCTCTTAGCCAAGGGCAAGCCGGTACTGTTCCTGCTGGACATGCTTATGCCAAATATGGATGGCATATCCTTTCTTAAGGAATTGCGTGCCGATCCGGCAAACGATGACGTAAAGGTTGTCGTAGTAAGTAACATTGAATCGATCACTGAAGCCCAGGAGCTAGGTATCAGCCGCTATATGTCCAAATTGCAGTTTACTCCTGACGCGGTGGCAGCGGCAGTCGACTTGATAATCAAAGGCGAAGCATAGCCGTTTTGGCCGAACGCTGGTAACCTAGAGATATGATTCGCCGATTCATCCTGCGCTGGTTTATAAATTTTCTCGGACTATGGGCGGCGGCTAACCTGCTATCGGGCGTGGATTACGGCAACCACATCGCCGCGCTGGTATGGGCATCGCTGATATTTTCAATTGTTAATGCGCTGATTAGGCCATTGGTGATTGTATTGGCACTGCCGGCGATTATCCTAACCCTTGGCCTGTTCATCCTTGTGGTGAACGCCCTCATGCTGTATCTTGTGACAGTTTTCTACGAACCATTCCAGGTGAGCTCGTTTGGGCAGGCGATATTGGCGGTAATCATCGTCTGGGTGGTAAACTATCTTTTCACATATGTTTTAGAAGGAGTGCGCCGTGAAAGCGCTGTTTAATTACATTACGGTAGCCGCCGCAATCGTCACAATTACCAGTATCTTGCTGCAGGCCCGCAGCTCCAGCCTAGGAGCCGGCTTTGGATCGGAAAGCAATTTCTACCATAGCAAGCGCGGAGCCGAGCTGGTGCTTTATTACATTACTATCGGCGCGGCCGTGGTATTTGTGTTGGCCGTGGTGATGAGCATCCTGGCCAAGCGATAAGGAGGCACGGGCGGTGTTAACCTATTTGCGATTCAAGTGGCAACGGGTGTTGCGGCGGCATCATCGCGCGATTAAAAAAAACTGGCGCATGGCAGTCAGCCACGTCCGGACCAATGTTTGGGCAAAGTGGCGCCAGCTGACACTTATCCGGCGGTTTGCGATTATGTGGTGGGCAATTATGGCGTTGGCCGGCGTTGGCCTGTTTTTACAGGTACGGGGCATGGTGGCGGCCGGGGCGGTTCTTAGGCCGGTGGCGGGCGGCGTATACACTGAAGCCGTAGTAGGCGACGTTAAGACTGTGAATCCCATTCTACCCGACAACAGCGCCAGTGCTGACGCCACACGCCTGGTTTTTGACGGCTTGACGCGATTCTCGGCCGGCGGCAAGCTGTTACCGGGATTGGCGGAGAACTGGAGCGTCAGCGCCGACGGCAAAAGCTACACGTTTAAGCTTCGTAAAGGCGTAAAGTGGCACGATGGCGTACCTTTTACTTCGCAGGACGTGGCTTTTACGCTGACGGCGATCCAAAATCCGGACACCAGGTCTCCGCTGGCTGCCAATTGGCAGGGCGTCCAAATTGCCACGCCGGACGACCATACCGTCATTTTCACTCTTCCCAAGGCGTATACGCCGTTTGTTAACGCCACGACCGTAGGCATCCTGCCACGCCACCGGTTGGAAAACATCGAGCCCAGAGAAATGCGCGTGGCTACGTTTAACCAGCAGCCAGTGGGAACCGGCCCATTCCAGTTGAAAGATCTGGATCCGATGGACAAAGAAATCATCTTTATCCGCAATGACGATTACTTTGGCGGCAAGCCGCTGCTAGAAGGCGTGGTGCTGCGCTGGTACGACGACTCCAAGGACGCGCTGGCGGCGTATGCGCGTCGGCAGGTCCAAGGCGTGGCGCGCCTGCAGCCTTCACAGCGAGAGGCCGCCATGGGCCTGGGCGGATTAAAAATCCACGAGGCGGGCTTGCCTGACCAGGTGGCAGTATTTTTTAACGTTGCCGAGGGCCTTTTGGCTGACAAGGCGGTTCGCACGGCTTTGGCCCAGGCGACTGACCGGCGGGGCATAGTGGACAAGGAATTTGGCGGCCAGGCCAGCGCCCTAGCGGTGCCTTTGGTTTATCCCGGGCTGGACTTGCAGGGCTCCAATAAAGGTCCCGCCTACAGTACTGATGCGGCCAAGACCGCATTGCAATCGGCCGGCTGGGTAGAAGGCGAGGGTGGTATCCGGATTAAGGACGGCAAAAAACTGCAGTTTGAGATAGTGACCCAGTCTGACACGCCCTACGTTGGGGTTGCCAGGAGGCTGAAGGAGCAATGGAAGAAAGCTGGCGCCGAGGTGGTGGTGAGGGACGTTGATGCCACTGAGCTGCAGCAAAGCAATATCCGGCCACGGCACTATGATGCACTGCTGTACGGTATTAATTCAGGCGCCGATCCGGACGTCTATGCATTTTGGCATTCCTCGCAAGTGAAAGACCCCGGCCTCAACTTGTCGGCATACGCCTCCAAGTCTGCCGACGTGGCGCTGGAAAGCGGAAGGACTCTGCGCGACACTGAAACGCGGTATGCCAAATACCGTAGCTTTGTGCAGGCGTGGAGCAGCGATGTCCCAGCCGTGATGCTGTATACGCCAACTTATCTTTACGCCGTTGACCGCGACGTGCATGGCGTGGACCTGCGGCGCCTAGTGACGCCCTCCGACCGCTTTGATAACATTGCCAGCTGGTCGGTGCGGGTAAAGGCCGTCCCGGCGCGCTAGCCAAATTGCAGCATTTCCGGTAATATTGGCTGCGTAGTTTCACACCCATGGGCGAGTGGTGAAATGGTAGACACGCTAGTTTCAGGTACTAGTGACCGCAAGGTCGTGGAGGTTCAATTCCTCTCTCGCCCACCAAGGAATAATCCAATATATACGTGTTAAGCTGGTGGCATGCACACCGGCCAGCCAACCATCCTGATTATCATCGGCGTAACCGGTGACCTGTCCCGGCGAAAGCTGCTACCGGCGGTCGAGAAACTGGCCGCTGCCGGCGTTCTGCCAGAAGCAACCAAGGTAATAGGTGTTAGCCGGCGGGCTATAGATGTGGGTTCACTGGTGTCAGGCGGGAGTTTCTTGAACACGAACTTCATTCCTCACGCGATGGATCTGACTAGCCCAAGTGATTACCAGCAACTTAAGGCCTTGCTGCAAAAGCTAAGCATTGATCTTGGAGGCAAGGCTCAGCGGATCTTCTATTTGTCGGTACCGCCAAGCGTCACTTCAGGCATCATCCGGCTGCTTGGACAGTCGGGTATAGCCGGCGAGCCGCACACCAAGCTGCTCCTAGAGAAGCCGTTTGGGACTGACCTGTTGTCCGCCCAGGAGCTGGTTGAAGAGACGCATATGCATTTTGATGAGCAGCAGCTGTATCGAATAGACCATTACCTCGCCAAAGAAATGACCCAAAACCTGCTCGTGTTCCGTTCGGGTAACTCGCTTTTCAAGCGGACTTGGAACGGCCGCCATGTCGACCGTATAGAAATCCTAGTTAGCGAGAAGATAGGCATTGAAGGCCGTGCGGGATTCTATGAGTCCACGGGAGCTTTGCGCGATGTTATCCAAAGCCACGCCCTGCAATTGGCGGCACTGACATTAATGGAGTTGCCAAAGGCTGAGAACTGGGGAGAGGTGCCTGGCTTGCGGCTCAGGGCGCTGCGGCAGCTACGTCCGGTGCCGGCGTCAGAGGTGGCCGCCCGTGTCGTGCGTGGACAGTATGACGGCTACCGGCTCGAAGCGCAAAACCCGGGCAGTGTGGTAGAAACGTTCGTATCATTGAAGTTGTTTTCCGCCGACCCAACCTGGGAGGGCGTCCCGATTATCTTGACCGCCGGCAAGGCGCTAAGCAAACAGACGACTGAGATCCGTTTGCATTATTCAAGGCAGGATGCGGGGGAGTCTAATCGACTGACAATCCGAATCCAGCCAAACGAGGGCGTTGAAATCGACGTTTGGACCAAGCGCCCGGGATTTGACAGGGGTATACAAAAAATTCCCCTGAGGTTTTCATATGCTGAACATTTTACGTCGCTGCCGGATGCTTATGAGAGAGTTTTGTTAGACGCTATCCGCACAGACCGGTCACTGTTTGCATTGAGCGACGAGGTCCTGGCTTCTTGGCGGCTACTGGCGCACGTCCAGGATTCCTGGAATCGCGACGATGCCGGCATTGTGACCTATCGCACAGGCACTGAACCTGAGAAGATCGCGCCGGCTTTACGGGCGGACGAAGGATATTAACATAAGCTGTTAAACTTCCAATATTATCCGCTATAAACGTGCGGTAACGGCTAAATAAGCAGTTTTAAGGTATAATGTCATCTATGCAACCCATTCCGCTTACCCCGGACGCCCAGCGGCTTTCAGAATCACTTACCGACATCCCCCAACCAGAGACCCACGGCGAGACCGTCCACGTAGACGGCGTTGGCGGGCGCCTGATTTTTGCGTACGAGCAACTGCGCAACGCGGCCGAATATACTGAGCAGCATCTGCTCATGCGCCGGGCAGTTGAGCGGTTTTTGCAGCGCACAGTTGATTTTCGCCATGATAAGCCGATCGCCACCGAGCTGGTGATAGATTTGACACAGTCGCGATACCTGAAGAATGACACCGTAGCCGAGTCAACTATTGCCGGCATGGACAATACGCTGGCGCGTTTTGCGCAGCTCTTCCGCGAGGCGTCCGCTTATGAGAAAGAGACGCATAAACTGCGCGAGTGGATTTTGCAGACGGCATCTGTCCATCTTGAGCAATACCTGGCGCCGCATAGCCACACCGGGGCGTTTGCCGATTTTGCCTACCGCCATTACCTGCAGTTGGTACAGGAACCTTCATTGACAGCCCATCTAGAGCCCCAGCGCTACCGCTTGGCTCTGTACGCGGCCACGCACCGGGCGATCATGAAGTCAGACATCGCCACCACCCGCGCATACGCTTTGTCCAGCCAGGTAATTGAAGGTCCGGACAACCATCCCGAGTATTTTGTCTATGTCTGCCGGATGCTTGACGAGGTCTACCAGGAGAAGTCCACCAACCGGCTGCTGAGGCTGATCAGCCAGTATGGCGCGCCCTTGCGTATTCTCCGCGAAATAGTCATAACCGATTCCTCGCTGCCCCAGCTGCTGCAAGACCGCAATCGGACGCTGGAACGGGTACGCAGCGCCACCGAGCAGCAATACGCCTTGGTAGGCAAACGGCTCAAGCAGGGCATAATCCGCAGCGTACTGTTCATTGCCATCACCAAAATATTACTCGGGGTTGGACTGGAAGTGCCATACGACATTGTCCGCCACGGCAAAATCATCTGGCCGCCGCTTATCCTCAATATCTTGTTCCCGCCGTTGTACATGGCTACCCTTGGTCTGGGTATCCGCAAGCCTCACCGGAAGAACATTACCCTGGTGGAGCAGGCCGTCGAAAAAATAATCTATCAGACGGGTGAGGCAATTCAGCCGTACCGCCTGCGCCGGCGGGTGCAGTCTTCCGCCATGACTAGTATGTTTGACGGCCTTTATGCCGTGACGGTGGTATTGTGGATAGCCTTGCTGGCCTGGCTGCTACATCAACTGCACTTCACCCTGGTTAGCGGCGTCATTTTCTTCATTTTCCTGTCCACTGTCAGTTTCTTTGGCTTCCGCTTGACGCAGACCGCCCGCGAATATGAAATGCTGGAGGCGCGACGCGGCATCCTGGGTCTGGCGGGCGACTTCTTATACACACCGTTCATCCGATTTGGCCATTGGCTGTCGGATTCGTATTCGCGCCTGAATGTCGTCACGCGCATATTGGATATCTTCATTGAGATGCCCATGAAATCGCTGCTGCGCTTTATGCGCCAATGGGTTGGCTTCCTGCGCGACAAGCAGGAAGAACTTTAGTCAGACAATTTCGATGACCTTTGCCATGCCGTCCGTATAATAGCGGGCGCCAAAGGCGTTGCGGCGCTTGTCCGTGGGGAGAATTTCCGGATTGATACGGTGCGATTCGCCTAGCAGGTTGCCAACTTTAAGGAGTTCGGCCACGATGTAATCGCGCTCGGCGTCAAGGTCGGGGTCAATATGGTGATGGACAAAAGGCGGCATGGCATTGACGCGCATGCTGACGTCAAAACTGGCGGCGGCAATCCACATGCGCTTTCCGCCCGGCAGGGTGTGCTTTGTCCGCCAGATGCGGACATGATGGCGTTGCCGGAAACTATTAAGCTGGGTCAGCTTCTGAAAAGACATGTCCTGCGTACCGATACCGGTAAAAAAGGGCGTAAAAGGACCAGACTTATATGACCGGTTAAAAGTGGCGCTCAGGAAGCCGGCTGCCAGATGGAGCGGGGTTGTGGGGTGGGCTCCGTACCAACTGGCCTTTTCAAAAGAGTGCCTGATACCGCTTTCCGTGCCGATCAGAATAATATTGATGGGGTCGACGGCTTGCCCAAACATCGTTGTGCAGTATTTGGGCAACGTGTCGATGACTTCCCGGCTGATAGTTTGGTGGCTGGTCCGCCGGAAATCCCGGGGCTTATACAGCTTTTCAAGCGTCGTCATATGGAGCAGCGTGGATACTAGGCGCAATGAAGTCAGGGCGGCAAACCCAATTGTGATTCTCACCAGCCAGTTTTTGTACAGGCGCTTCATGCAATGTCTGCCCGGTATTATGACGGAAATGCCTGGCTTCTGCTAGCGGAGCGAAATTATCACTGTTATGCTTAGAGTATGAAAACATCGCAAATCAAGGAACTGAGAAAGCAATTATCTGGAATGGTCACCGATAACAAGGCGGCCAGGGAATACTTTTCAACGGACGGCAGCGTCTTCACGATTATGCCCAGCGCCGTCATCTATCCCAAAAATACCCGGGATGTCCAGGAGTCCGTTGCTTATGCCTATGAGGAGTCAGAGAAGCCCGGACGGCGGTTCAGCCTGGTGGCGCGCGGCAAGGGTACCGACCAAGCGGGCGCGGCCCTTGGCGATGGTGCCATGGTAGTGTTCCCGGCGCATATGAACCGGGTGACGCGCATGACCAAGGATACCGTTACGGTGCAACCCGGGATGCTGTTTGGCACCTTGCAGAAAATCCTCCATACGCATGGCCGGTTCTTGCCGCCATATCCGTCTTCCATTGAGTTCGCCACCATGGGCGGCGCCGTAGCCAACAATACTTGCGGTGAGAAGACCTATAAATATGGCTCAACGGCTGACTGGGTGCATAGCCTCAAGGTAGTACTGGACGACGGATCGCTCATCGAGACCCGGCGGATTGGCGCCCGTGAACTGCACAAAAAGAAAGGCTTGATGACCCGTGAAGGCGACTTGTACCGGCAGATCGACGGGCTGATCCAGGACAACTCAGCGCTGATCCGAGAAACCCGCCCGCAAACCAGCAAGAACTCGGCCGGGTACCGGCTAGGGGCGATTAAGGGCCGCGACGGGTCGTTTGACCTCAGCCAACTGTTCATCGGCTCTCAGGGTACCCTGGGCATGGTGACCGAGGCGACGTTTAAGACCGCGCCATACGAGCCCCGCACCACCCTGGTGGTGGGCTACTTTGACAGCCTGGAGAAGGCCGGTGAGGCTGTGCTGAAACTGCAGAAGCTCGGGCCCAGCGCCATGGAGGTAGTGGACTACTACTTGCTCGATTTTCTCCGGAAAAACCAGCCGGAAACCATTGAGGGCTTGGTGCCGGATGAGCTTCCCAAGGTTGTGATTCTGATTGAATTTGATAACTCCTCGCATTTGCGCCAAAACATACTTGGCCGCCGCGCCCAGGGCGTCTTAAAACGCTTAGCAACCAGCCAGCGGACATCAACAGACCATCACGAGCAGGAAGCCTTATGGAAGATCCGCCACTCGGCAGCCGCCGTAATTTGGATGAACAACGGGCCCAAGAAAGCGCTGCCAATTATTGAAGACGGCTGCGTGCCGGTAGCCAAGCTGCCGGAATTTCTGGAGGGCGTCTATAAGATCCTGCAAAAGCACAAGCTGGAAATAGCCGTTTGGGGGCACGCCGGAGACGCCAACTTCCATATGCAGCCGTTTTTGGATCTGAGCAAATCCACCGACCGCAAGAAGGTATTCCAGGTGATGGACGAGTTCTATAGCTTTGTCATGAAAATGGGCGGCATCACGGCGGGGCAGCACAACGATGGGCTGCTGCGCGCGCCCTACCTTGAGCGGCTGTATGGTAAAGAAATGTACTCATTATTCAAAGAGGTAAAGCAAACTTGTGACCCCCGCGGGATATTCAACCCCCGCATTAAGCTGGACGTCCATAAATCCGACTTAGAACCGCTCCTACGGCACGAGTACTCGATGAAGCACCTCTACGACCATATGCCCCGCACTTAGCTGGCGCGCATATCACACAAGTCATTGCAAAACCTGTCAAGTAATGGCATTATGGCGGTGATCACCCGATCGCACACCTGAAACCAAAGGGGACGTCCTATGCTGCAAACGCTAGAGTCGTCCCTGACGTGGGCGGCCGAGCAAACCCCGGCGCCGCTGGTGCCGCTAGTCTTCCTGTTCGCGCTGTTCTGGGGCAGGCATTGGGCCGCCCTGGTGGCGGTGGTAGCCGGCATCTCAACGCTGGTCACGCTGGCCCTGGCTGCGCTGTACGGCGCGATGTTTGCGCTGGCCATCCTGTGGCGCGTCGGCCGCAGTCCGCGGATCCATGCGCGGTTGGCGGCGGCAGCCGAGTCACGGTTGATTAGCCGCCTGCGCATTGGCAGCCTGCCCGGCAGGATGTGCGCCATGTGCGCCGTCATACCGGTTCCCGGGGTCGGCGCACTGGCCGGCGTCTGGTTCATCTGGGACGCCCCAGCGCGGCAGCGTGCGCCAATGGTCGCCGCCTACAGCGCCGCATCCCTGGCTTCTTACGCCGGGTTCAGCCTGGCAATCCAGGCGGTGCTGGCGGATGCCATCTGGCTACTGCCGCTGGCAGTAATGATGGTGGCGGCTACCGTGGTGGTGCGTCGGCAAAGCCAGCAGGCCTAGAAAAAAGGCCCGGGAAGTACTTCCGGGCCTTTGCCACGCCAGCGCCAAAGCAATTTGCTAGAATAGGTAGGTCACATCGCGCGGACGTGGTGGAATGGTAGACACGCCAGCTTGAGGGGCTGGTGGCCGCTTAGGCCGTGGAGGTTCAAGTCCTCTCGTCCGCACCAGGAATAATTGCTTGTAAATACATTGAAGCGGCGGAGACATGCGTCCCCGCCGCCAAGTTCTCATCAGCCCGACTGCAGTCGCCGGAAAGCGTGTTCGGCGGCTTCGCGTTTGGTGTCCTCGCGGATGGGCCGCAAGCCCGTGCGCTGGATGTCGTCCAGCGCCATCATGTACCCGGTGATGAATGGCTGCTTGGCGACGCCAGCATAAGCGTCCTCCAGGCGGCCGCCCAGCCAGCGGCGGATTGGACGCCTTTTGTGCGGCATAAGGTGTGGCTCCTTGCGGCGTAGTTGCTTCACAGTGCCCTTAGTATCAACCCACCTGCCTCATGGATCAAGTGCGCGCCATGGACGTTGAAAAAGCCGCCGATTCTTGGTATGGTTGGTGATTGCCATGACTATCCAAAACATTGCCATCATCTATAACCCCAAGAGCAGCGGCCAGTCACCACGGATGGCGCAGGAGCTGTATGCCGGCATCCGCAGGCATTTGCCAGACGTGGGCGTGGAAGTAATGCCTACCAAGTACGCCGGGCACGCCGCCGACCTTGCCGAAATTGTCGGACAAACGCGTCCCGACGCAGTTATATTGTCGGTTGGCGGCGATGGCACGTACCACGAGGTCGTTAACGGCGCCATGCGGCTGGTTCCTAAGTACCGGCCGACATGCGTAGTTGTACCGGGCGGGAACGCCAACGACCACCATCGCGCACTGGAGATTGAGCGCGACATCATCGAGCGCATAAAGCATCCGCATCCCAAGTACTTTGAAGTCCTTCGCATGGGTGTAATGAACCCGATAGGCCAGGACATCGTGCGCTACGCCCACTCTTACGTAGGGTTTGGGATGAGCGGCCGGGTGGCCGAAGCGCTGAACCGCGAATCCAAAGGTGCGTTGTCGGAAAAGTTCATCGTGCTCCGCGAGATAATGCAGCCGCGCCACTTTGAAATCCTCGAGAACCGACGGATAAAACACTTGCATAATCTTCTCTGCACCAATGTTTCGGTAATGGCAAAGTACCTTACGGTTGGCCCGAATGAAAAAGTTGATGATGGCAAATTTACGGTCACGGAAACGCCGGCATTGTCACGCATGCAGCTCTTAAAGCAGGTAGCCTTGTCTACGGCCGGCACGGTTCCTCCCGGAGCGGCGACAACAAAGCACTTCTTCATGCTGATGACGCCCGTTCAGTGCCAGCTGGACGGTGAAACCATTTGGCTGCCCGGTGGCTGTTCGGTAACTATCGCGCTTGAGCCAAAGGCCATTGCGACGCTTGGGTAGCCAGCTACTGACCTTCGTACCGGTGCGCGGGCGTTCGGCTAACCACATTGTCACGAAGCCAGTCAAATGCTGGTTTGCGAGTGTCTAGGTATCCGTTGACGGTTAGCCCCTGGTCCCAGCCGGTGTAGTCGCGGTAGTGGTGCCACGACCATCCGGTAACGGGAAGTGCTTTCAAGATTGGATCATTCTCCATGGCCGCAATCTTATTCTGGTAGGCAGCCAGCTGCCCCGACGTTCCCGCGCCGTCTTCACTGAACCATATTTCTTTAGCGTGGGCGCCGGTTGTACCGTCAAGGGCATCTATCCTCGCCACAATTTCCTTGACCCGGTTGAAGCACCAGCGGTCGGTTTGCGAGCAATTGGTACCACCATAAGGATGGATTGATAGCGCGTCGTAGTAGCCGCCGGACGTGTAAAAATCAGCGGTACCCGGTACCCCTCCACCGCCCTGGGCCATGTCACGAATCCAATTGCCAGTCCCTTGGCCGCCTATGGCCGCGTCAAAGTAAGTGAGGTCAAACGACACCCCGATCTTCACCTTTTTGCCCCAGTCCGCTGCTTTGGTTTGGGTGTAGGCACTTTTGACAAGTGCGGCATATTTGGGCGCGGCGGCCAGTCCCATGTTGGCGCCGCCCATGTTTGAGCCGTAGGGTTCGTTGATCCATTCTATCCAGTCCACTTCTAGATTCCGCCCTGCGTAGGCCGCTCCCGGCTGTCCCGCCTGCCAGAATGTGCCGCCCCGGCCATAGCGTTCAACCATGCTTTTTGTGGAGGCTACTAATGATGCCGGCGAGTCATTGACCGTGCCGCCTAGTATTGGGAATACTTTGGCGCCCCGTTGCGATGCCTGGAGGAAGCTGGCGTCGGTGAGGTTGCGGTCTTCACGCATGTGCTTCATATTCATGCCCTTGGCGCCCTCGTAGGTGTTAGAGGTCAGGCCGCGATTGTAGTAATCGGTGGAATTGTATCCAAAGAAGTTGCCTGTCCAGCTCCATCGTATTTTGTCGCGCGAGAATCCGGTAGGCGGGACAGTATTGCGTCCAAAGTTGGATAGCAGGATACTCAGGTCAGTAATATCGACAGAGCCATTGCCGTTGATATCGGCGCTTCCGGGCTTGCTGAATTGTGACAGGAGGATGCTTAAATCAGTGATATCTACGCGGTTATCAGCGTTTACATCGCCGGGGAGTGTGGCAGCTTGGCTTTGGCCGACTGAGGGGAATAGTAAAAGTGAAACGCAGGCGGCGACGATGAGAATAGCAACCAACGCCGCCAGTTTGTAGCGTCGGTTTATGAAAGCATTACGTTTATCGCTGCGGGACATCTTAAAGCCATACTAGCATAAACTTGATGGCCCATGTGGGGCATGTTTAGTAGGCAGAACGCCCGCCAGCCCCAAAGGGCCAGCGGGCGGAAATCAGCTGGCGAGCTCGCGGTCAAGCGCCGCGCCGGTTGCCTCGGCGAAAACCAGGAGCGGGTCGATGCGGAGACGCGCAAGGGGAGTTTCCCCGCCGTCCACGGGAGCGGCAGTAGCCCACGCAACGGCCTCGGCTTCTGAGAGCCCGCGCAAGGGCGCGGTTTCGCCGGACTGAAGCAGCATGCCAACCATGGTGCAGGTGTCTTGCAGCAGCTGCTGGCGCCCGTGATCCAGGGAAGCGGCATTTTCCGTGCTCAGGCCAGAAGGAGGGCAGTCGTAAGCCTCCGCTAGGGTTTCCGCCGTGAAGCCGACATCCAGCAGGGCCTGGAGCCGTCGCTGGGGCGTTGCCGACGGATAGCAAACGGTGTGGTCAAATCCCATCTAGTGCCTTCCGTATTTGCCAGGGTTTGCCCTGGCATGGTTTGCAGTGGCGGAAGAATTATATAATGAATTAGCGGCCGGTGGCTATTTTTATTGCAAAGCCCGGTGCATATGCCCGTCTTGGGATTTTACATACTCATATGATTGCCGAACGATTTGTTTTAGAACTGGAAGGTTGATACCACTAAGCCGCTTGATGTATACGCAGACCCGGCTGGTGGTGTGCATACCCAGGCTTGCCAGCAGTTCTGAGTGGCGTACTGTGCCGTCCATGAGATAGACGGTCAATTTGCCATTTCTTGGGTAAAAGCTAATAGCCGGGCTGTCCCCTTCGCGCCCGCTGTCGTACTTGTAGTGGTAGGTGTCAAAACCGATTGTGCCCACGTTATGCAGGTTGGGTTCGCAGCCTGTGATGCGCTGCATCATATCTATCAGTACACGGCTATCCGCGGCGGATTGTTCGTCCAGTGTGGCAATGTAGTCGTTGACTGATCTATTGCTTCCCATTGGCATATTGTAGCAACAACAAACGAGGATTTGTGGAGAGTCTAGTTTGTTAGAATGGCTGCATGGCAAACTACTCGGCAAAAAATGTTGACCAATACATAGAGGCGGCACCGGCGCAGTCCAGGCCTCACCTTATCAAGATAAGGCAGGCAGTGGAGTCGGCTATACCATCGATTGAACAAGAAATTGGGTATGGCAAACCGTATTACAAGTATCGCGGCTGGGTGGCGGGGTTTGACGTTTACAAGAACCACGTCGGTTTTGAAGTTTGGGGCGGATTATCTAGTGATGATCGCAAGTCGCTAGAAGAAAAAGGCTACAAGACAGGCAGCGTCACTTTTCAAATTGGGTACACCCAAGAAGTGCCAGCGGCAATCATTCGCGGCCTAGTCAAAGCGCAAGTGAAGCGGAACGAAGAAAAGTTTGCGAAAAAGAAAAGCTAGTCCCGGAGGCTTTATCCTTCAACTGCTACTTCAAAGCCCCCATACGCCATCTTCTTCATATCAAATGGCATTGAAAAATCAGCATGCTCTCCGGCCTGATGCTCCATTTCAGCCATGACTTTTTTGTTTACTTCATCGCGGTGCTCTTTGGAGTTGAACACGATAAAAGAAAACCACACGTTATCGTCGCTACTTGCATCGGCCATTTCAACAAAGTCACGTGATTTTTCGTCACCCATTTCCTGCTGCTTGAGGTCATCGCCTCTGCACTCAAAATACTGCAGAGCTCCGTGCTTCATCCAGGATTCGCGTCCGCCTTCTGCCATTTTCTGGTATTCGACTTCTTTTCCTTTGGGCACTACCAGCACAAATCCGTCTACATACTTAGCCATTCTCGTTACTCCTTTATCTGGTATTGATATAACCCCAATAAGGGGCATGCGCCTACATTGAGACTCACAGTACTATCCACCTTTACGATAGTTTTTATCTCGCACAACATGGTTAATGTGCTTCTGTAAATTTTTATCACTTTGTTTACGTTCAAATGCCAAATTGTCATTAGCTTTTGCGTTTAAGAAGCGTAGTTCTTTTTGAAATTTGTGATATGAATCAAGCCTGCTTTTATCTAATGTCCCGGATTTTGTCGCATTCAACACCGCACAATTGGGCTCTCCGGTATGTGTGCAATCATTGAACTTGCAAGATCGAGACAACGCTTCAACATCACCAAATACTCCTGCGAGATCATCTTCCGTTCCCCAGAGTTGCAATTCCCGCAAGCCAGGGGTATCAATTACAAGCCCGCCACCGGGCAAGATGAACAGTTCCCTGTGGGTGGTCGTATGCCTTCCTTTGGAATCAGCTTCGCGGATCGTCTGTGTTGTCTGCCTGTCCACCCCGAGCAGGGCGTTTATGATAGTGGACTTACCGACGCCTGATGAACCCAAGAATATCGCCGTGCTGCCGGGTTGGATGGCATCGGCGATGTCGTCAATGCCATCCCCCAGCGCAGCACTTGTAACAATAATCCTTGCGTTTAATGCATTTAGCTTACGTACCTTTACTGCAATATCAATTGCTTCATCAGATTTATTTAGGACAAGAATCGGCTCAACGCCTTCACTGTGCAGCTGGAATAAATACCGCTGTAGACGCTCAGGGCTAAAGTCATCGTCCAGGGCTTGTACTAAAAATGCCATGTCAACATTTGCGGCCAACACCTGTTTTGCGAACTGTTCGCCCGGTAGCTTGCGCCCTATTTCGCTCTTGCGCGGGAGAACCGCGTGTATGATTGCGCGCTGCTGGCCAAGCGGTTGGACTGCGACCCAGTCGCCGACCTTTGGCATCTCATGCGGCTTTGATAAGTACTCTAAGCGCCCCGATACTTCAGCGGTCAATTCTTCTGGCACAGCAATCTTATAGCTTGCACCATAATCCGCGATGACACGGCCAGGTGTGAAACGCGACAAGCCCGCTTCATCCCAAGACTGCTTCAGGGTATCGTTCCAGCCTAGTTTAATTAGCGATTTCATTAGCTATATCTTATCAGGACAGGTAAGCCCGCTTATGACCTAAACGGGCAAAAAAAGAGCACTGAGGTGCTCAATAATAGCCATATTGGTGCGGGTACAGGGACTCAAACCCTGGACCTCTTCCTTGGCAAGGAAGCGCTCTATCAACTGAGCTACACCCGCATATATTGGTGGCGAGACTCGGACTCGAACCGAGGACACGAGGCTCTTCAGGCCACTGCTCTACCAACTGAGCTATCTCGCCGCATGGCGCGACTCCACGATAATAGCCCATAGCCAAGGCATTTTCAATTCCCCCAGGTTACATCAATTGACTACATAAGCGTTATAAGGTATAATATGCATATTCAAGCGTAAGCTTGTACCCCTTGAAATCTAATCTGACCGGGAGGTCATGTGTCTAGCGAGTATCGGCTCAAGCCGGGGTCGGCCAAGGCCGACCGAAATATCGCCCGCGTGACCATGGGCATGGCGCCCAGCGTGGTCTTAGAGCATGGCTCGGACTGCGCCGAGCTGCTGAAGGACGTGCCGCTGCCGCCGCATGTACGGCTGGAGGGATTCTTCGACTACTACTCCCTCCGCCACGCCGACCTGAAGCCTTCGCTGCATCTGGCGCTGAGCATTCGCATGCTGGACGAGGTCGTCGACTACGCCTGGCATCGTGGACGGGCAAACCCAGGCCAGCAGTGCAAGGCCCGCGGCGATGTACATGAGCAGATTCAAAGCAGCTGCCGCGACTACGGCACCGCCGCGCCGCTGGTCTGCCGCGCGGTAGCCCAGGCTTACCGACATGATTCGGGTGACCCCGAGGTCCGCAAGTTCTGGCGCGGCGTCGGCCGGGTCTACGCCAAGGTTCTCGCCGTGGCGCTCCGCGAGCTGGCCCTCATCCAGAAGCTCGAGACCATCGAACTGGCCGGCCCGGCCGTCATGGGCTGCATCGGCTTTGCCGAGACGATGTTCTCCACAGACCTGCCGTTGCTTGGTCTCCTGGAAGGGCTGGACACCGAGCAACCGCTCGGGCACCTACGGGTCGTGGGCTTCAGCCAGCAGGGCGCCTGGAAGCAAGTGGGCGACGCCCACCAAGCCGCCAAGGCCTTCTGATCTCAAGGGAAGGGGCGCGACGCAAGACGTCGCGCCCCAAACCGCAATAATTGATTTGTAAGTAGATTAGTACATAATATCGCCAGAGGGTCCGGCATGGTCGGGCCTTTGCTTTATACAACCTGCTACAAGGGAGGCCGGCGTGCCGAGTGGTACTCTGAAGCACCAGGTGGTAACGGGTATGACGGGCGCCATTGACATTGGCGCCACCAAGATTCTTGGCGTTGCCCAGTATTCCGGCCGGAATCCGTCAACGTGGCGGGCGGCTACGGCTGACTTTCAATCTTTCCGCTCTGTGATCACCGCCTACGTTCTGGCCTGCGGCGGTGACGTCCCCGAGGCGCTAGTGGTGGATGTGGCCGGCCACCGCGAAGGCAACATCTACCGGCTGACTAACGCCGACTGGCCCAGCTTCCGCGTGGATGACATTGAGGCCGAGTTTGGCTGCCAACTGGAGATCTATAACGACCTGCAGCTGGCGGTCATCGGGCTGACGCATGCCAACCTCGACCGGTTGCCGGTCCTCAAGCTGGGGCTGATGCCGGCGTCCGCTGCGCAGGTTGGCGTGGCCACGGATTCCACCGGCGTCAACGACGGCGTAGGTATGGGGTCCGGGGCGGCGCTGCCGCTGGCGCGCGAGTCCGGCTGGATGATGCCCGGACTGCCGCCGCGCACCGAGTTGTCCGAGTTGCTGGCATTTGTGGACCGCAGCTGCATGCGGGAGCTGCACCGGCGAGCCGGGTGGGAAGACCTGCTGGGCGGCAAGGTTGGCGTGGAAAACGTCGTGGACTTTTGTATGGAAGGCCGGGTTGACTCCGTCACCACGTCCCCCGCGCTCAAGGCTTTTGTGGCGGACTACCGCCGCCAACACGGATCGGTGGCGCCGTTGATGACGCGGGCGGTCATGGGGCTGGAGGCCCAGCGGGCAGTCAGGGGACAAGTGCTTCGCCTGATGGCCGCCTGCTCTGACCTGCATTCCGCGGTGCTGGGCTGGTATCTCAAGAGCTGTATCGAGGGCAACCAGCTGTCCGAACTGGCCGTGCAGGGCAGTGTCCTGGCAGGCACTCCCGGGTATGCCCAGCACGTCGCCCGTCCCGGAGGGCCATTCATGCAGGCGCTGATGGCGCCTAGCCGCAAGGTCTCCGTGACGGAGCACTGCCGCATCCTGCTGGTTCCCAACTCGGTCAACTTGGCCGTCATCGGCGGACTGGCCATGGCTCGCGGGATGGCAAGGTTGTAAGAAGAGAGGCGCCCCGGCCGTTATGGCCGGGGCGTAATTGCGTCTGCTAACCGCAGGCGATAGCGGAGTTGCTGTAGTGGGGGGTGTCGGTAACCTCGCGGTCGACTTCCAGGAAAGGCGGCAATGACAGGTTGTCGGCGGGGTCGTCCAGCTCGAGTTCCAGCAGCCAGCAGGCGCGCGCAGCGGGTTCCATGACCTCGTCCAGCTCGTAATACCGGTTGGCGTCCACAAAGTAGTGCCGGCGTTTGACTACAGCTTGGCGGCCGTTGTCGCGGCACGCCATGAGGCGCTGGTACTGCTCCAACGTGATCGTTACTTCTTCCTCGGCCCGAACCAGGCCGCTACCCTGTTTGCGCGTCCAGGTGTACCAGGTTCTGTTACCCGATGTCAGGCGGCGGATGCGCGACTGGCCACTAGAGGAGTCGTAAAGGTACGTCTGCCGGATGTCGGCGCAGCGGGATTTGGTTAGCGGGGGCAGGGAAAAGTCCGGCGGCCGGCGTAGCAGGAACCGCCGCTCAACTTCCGTGCCGGACATAAGCGCACTAAGCGCGCGGACGGCAGCGGCCTCCTTGTCGGCAAATATGCGGGTCGCGGGGATGATGCGCAATTTTGGATGGCCGACGCGGCAGTCCAGCAGCAGCTGGTCCAAATCCCGTGCGCCGGCGGCGTCCTCGCGCCGCGCCGGATTGTTGCCGGTGGTGTATGAGCCATTGAAGGCGGCGCTGCGGAAGTGCAGAACCGCGTCTGACTGGTGCCGCAGATCTTCCTCGCGCCAGCCGTTCTGCCGCAGAAACTGCTGGAATTCGTCGGGAGGCAGGTAGGCCTGGCATTCTATGGGGCCCCGGTCCGCCAGAATGACCCAGTCATATTCAGGCATGAGCTTGGCCTGATGGACGGCCGCGTCTAGCACGCTGAACCACACCCGGTGCCAGACCGACTGGACGCCGATACGCCGCTGCGGGTTGCTGCCAGCCACCATGGCGCCGTAGTCAATGCCGGCCTCGTGCCATAGGGTGGCCATTTCTGGGAGCGCTATGACGCGGCGCGTGTCAGGCATTAGCGCGGCAGCCATCGCCTCCACGGCGCTGGTTTTTCCCGATCCCGGGCCACCCGTCAGCTCCACAACCATAATTTGCCCAGACAACGCTCCTCCTTTATGTCAATGTTCTGCAACACCAGCATGAAGAGAACCGCCCAGGACTATCTAGGCTAAATAAATTGACTCAAATGGCTGTGGCGCTAGGCTTTGATGGGCTCTGCCGGGGAGACCTTGGCGGCGCAGTGGGCGCAGCGTCCGGCGGCACGGGGAATTTCACTGAGGCACTCGGGGCACGGGCGGGTAGTAGGCTCGGGCGTTTCCTCGCCGCGCTTGACTCGGTTCATTAGCGCATTCATGGGCTTGACGACGCCAAAGAAGATTACGGTTGCCAGTATCAAAAAGGCAATTAAGGCGTTAATGAAGCTGCCGTAATGGATGGCGCTGCCATTAATTGTTAAGGCTAGGCTGGAAAAGTCAGGTACGCCGCCGACGGCGCCGATCAGCGGGGTGATGACATCCTTGACCAATGAGGTGACCAGTGCGCCAAAGGCGGCTCCGATGACGACACCGACTGCCAGGTCGACAACGTTGCCGCGCATCAAAAACTGCTTGAATTCTTTTAACATGGAAATCCTAAAAATTATTGCTGGTGGGCGATGAGGGACTCGAACCCCCGACCCTCTCGGTGTAAACGAGATGCTCTAGCCAACTGAGCTAATCGCCCGGAAACCACTGGATCATAACAGATAACCCATGCTTTTTCAAACCTTGGAGAAGCCGTCACAAACCATTAGCATATTTGTATGAAGTCACTTATCGGCATACCCTGCCGCCGGATGAACATGGGCTTGCCGCGCTGGTATTCAACGCAGCAGGGTGTTATTGACCGGATTACCGAATCTGTGACCGCTGGGGGCGGCGTTCCGCTGTTCATCCCTTTGCTGGAGAGCGCCCGTGACATACGGCAGCTTTACGATGTCTGCCACGGAATTCTGCTTGCGGGGGGAGCAGATATTGATCCTCTGTATTACGGTGAGGAGCCGGAAGAAAAGGCCAAGGGCGTGGACCCCGCGCAGGACCGGATTGAGATTGCCATGGTTCAATGGGCGCTGCATGATAACAAGCCATTGCTGGGGATATGCCGAGGAATGCAAATAATGAATGTCGCCATGGGCGGTACCCTGTATCAGGATATCGGCCGGCACATTGAGACCGATATCAACCACGGCCTATCCGGTGAAGGCTTTGAAGAGAAGCCGGCTTTATTGGTGCACAACGTCGCGGTGGTGCCTGGGTCGCGGCTGGACAAGGTGATGAAGCCTGGACATGTAATGGTTAATTCGCTGCACCACCAGGCAATCAAGGAGATTGCTTTTGATCTAAATGTCACCGCGCGTTCGCATGACGGCGTGATTGAGGCGGTGGAGCACCGGAACCAGCCATACATGGTGGGGGTGCAATGGCACCCGGAAGTTATGGAAGACCCCAGCCAGACGCTCCTGTTTGCCGACTTCTGCCACCAGGCACGGGGCGTTGCCAAGAGCGCTAAGCTAGGCTTCTAGTAGTCTTAGCTGCGCCTCGAGCCATTGGGGGATGACTTGGCGCTCACGCCAAACCCACGGAATACCCTTCACAGCCATGGCGACCGCGCGCGGGTTTCTAACGCACGTACCGAAGGTTTTTCTTGCCACTACGGCGCCTGGTCGACGCAGCCAGACCGTCCAAAGGTCATTGCGCGCGCAGATATGGTTTCGGTTGCTTTGCCGCCCGCTCATTGACGGATAATGGTGGGCTACCATTGAATCGACGTAAGCTAATTGCCAGCCATTATTAACCCAGTCAATGGCAAGCAAGCGTTCTTCGCCATAGGTTCCGTAGCGGCTGTGAAAGCCGCCGACGTCCAGGAAGGCAGTGCGCCGAACAACAACGCCGCAGGCGATGAAACCAAGCAGCGCCGGTCCGGGACCTGAGTGACGGGCGGGTAACGGACTGCCGGCCATCACTTGGTTATTGGGATCGGGCCGATGGTTGGGGCCGACAAATATTTGGGCCTGAGCCAATGCCAGTCTCGGGTGGGCGTCAAAGACCCGGCAGGCCGTACTGATGGTTCCGGGCAAAAACCATGAATCATCATCGCAGAACGCTACCAGTCTTGTGGTCGCCAGCTTGACACCGATGTTGCGCGCCACTGCTCCTAAGTTCTGGCTAAGCCGAATACATCGAATCTGCGGAAACTGGCTGGAAAGCAGCTCCGGCGTTTCGTCGGTTGACGCGTTGTCGATTACAATCACAGCCGGCCGCTCGGGCAAAGACAGTAGGTTTGTTAGGGTGCGCGCAATATCGTCGCGGCGATTGCGCGTTACCACCACTATCGTAATAGTTTCCGGAGTCTCCATGGAATTGTTACTTTGCCATATATCGTCAAGGCTGACAACTGTAAAGCGGACATGTATACTTTAGGAAATCGGGGCACCTTGGCGGAGTGGTTACGCAGAGGTCTGCAAAACCTTTTACACCGGTTCAATTCCGGTAGGTGCCTCCAATTTGGGAAAGTGGTGGAATCGGTATACACGGCGGACTTAAAATCCGCTGCCGCAAGGCTTGAGGGTTCGAGTCCCTCCTTTCCCACCAGTTAGCAGCAATTATAGTAAAGCCTCGGCAAAGAGGCTTTACCGAGGCTGTCAGTCCAACACCTCATAGCGTCGGTTTGATGTGTCGCCCGTAATCCTGGCGTCTCCGGTCTCGCGTTCGCTGGACAGCCGCCAGTAGGCGGCATCTTCAGCCGATACCTCGTCAGGGGCGCGGACTTGCATGGTGCGCGTTCGAGTGTCGATGACTTTGACATGGAATTCGCGAGAGCGGACTTGGCGCTGGAGTGTGGCGTTCATTTTGTCGCCAGGAGCGAGGATGAACGTGTCCTCAACACCTTCAGGGCGCAAACCCTCGCGGTTGATGTTCTTCATGTCGTTCTTGCGGACACGGGTGCGAAACTCCAGTTTGCCGCCTTCGAGTTCGGTTCGACCGACGACTTCCGATTGCTCGAAGGGGTGGGTGTTGGGCAGGCAGACGTGGTCGCCAACCTGAACCGTCGCTGCTGCGTACCAACCCATTGGCTTCCTCCGGTATTGCGGGGAGCGGGGACAGCACTGTTTTAGCATTTGATTGTCCCAAAAGCAAATCCTTGCCTGGCCCAATTGATTTAAAAAATATGAAGTTGTATACATCTAAAAGTGCGCTTACGCGTACGGTACCTGTTCATCAAGGTCAGGAGAGGCCTTGCGCATCAAAGAAATAGCCCTAGGGGTGGAGGCAGCGCTGTCTCTGAGCGGGCCCTACAAGAAGCGGCGCGAGGCCAGGGCCGCCCAGGTGCCAGTGCGGCCACCTCTGAAGCCCGGCAAGCGGAAGCCCTGCTGACATGCGGCAACATCTTCTTTGCACGGTACTTGCCGCCGTCATTGGGTTGTTGGGCTGCGCAGCCAATGCGCATGCCTTTCCCGCCGATGCCCCCAACCATCGCCTGTTGCAGGAGCCGCCCGACCCGCATGTGCGGGATGAACAAGGCGACTTTGACGGCAAGCTGTCGTATCCGCAGATTCGGCAAGTGGGCCGCAAGACGCTCTACGTGTGGGGCAAGCAGCAGGAAGGTACGCTGACCGTCTACGGGCCGTCGTTCCTGCGCTCGGTCCATGCGCGCCTCATGGGGGCGTTCCCCGGGAACATCTTCATCATCAAGTACGAGGCATCGGACGTGACCGGTTCGCCGGGATATCGCATTGGTGCGCCCGGCCACCCCGACAGGTACCGGGTGGACAAGACCCGCGGATACGTGGACGGGTTCGTGGTCTGGAAGATCGAATCGATCATCGACCGTGTGGCACATCCAGGCCTGTTCCACTACCTGACGTGCGAAACCACGGTGGACGTATGGACGCAGCGGGAGGGGACACCCGAGGAATCAATGTGGCACATCATCTACGACAAGGTTCGCCCCATCCGGGCACCAGTCTTCCGTAAGCCTCGTTGCCGACTGGAGCGCTCCGACCACATCAAGGCGGTGACGCGCCGCCGGGTGAACCGCGGCGCAACATTGTCGGCGCTGAAGGCGTACGCCGAAGCCATTTCCAAGCACCCCTGAGAGGGCGGCGGCCCAGGATTTTCTGGGCCGCCAAGCGGTCTTTATTTAGCAGATTGTTTCATTGTCATGGCGGTGATATAACCGCACAAGCGGGCACGGCCCGTTTCATACAAGTACCCGACTCCCAAGGAGGAGCCGTGTTTAAGGTCCTAGCGGCAGCTAGTCTCTGGGCTGCGTTAGCGGTGCCCAGTCCAGTGGCCGCCCAGCAGCCGCCGTCGCCTACCGGTCGCGCGCCGGAGATTGGCGCGTTGGCTGCCGGCAAACTCAAGCTCCGGGCGGAGGAAAAGCGCGCCCAGTCCGCGGCCAAGCGGTTTTGCAGGACCGTCAAGCCTCCATTTAGGCATTGCGATATGCGCCGGGCAGAAGCCCAGGAGCGGACCCGGCTTGGTTCCGAGAGCTATCGCTGGTCGCTGGTCATCACCGGCACTTGGCTGTGCGAGTCACAATGCTTGCGGAAGCTGCCCTTCTGGAAGACGGACTGGTTTGGCTTTGCGGATTTCCGGGTCTGGATTAACAGCAAGGGCAAACGGAGATCCAAAACGAGCAATCGGAAGTGCTACCCGCCGGGAGTGTTTCCGCCGCAGACCTGCTGAGGCCGCGGACAGAGAGTGTGATTTGGCGGCCCGGAAACCATCCCCGGGCCGCCGCACCTACCAGCAGTTGCCAAAAAATGCTATTATGTAAGCCAAAATAAAGGATTTACCACATGGAGCTTTGGATTATTCTGGGGATCGTCGCCGTCGTTGCGCTTTTCCTTATTTTTGTTTACAACAGCCTGGTTACGGCCAAGCAGCGCGTGGAAGAAGCGTGGAGCGATATCAATATCCAGTTGAAGCGCCGATATGACCTGATTCCTAACCTCGTCAGTACCGTCCAAGGTTACGCCAGCCACGAGTCAAAGGTGTTTGACGAGGTGACGGCCGCCCGCACCGCCGCCATGGGAGCCAGTGGTATCCACGACAAGGCTGCGGCGGAAAACCAGCTGGCCGGAACCTTGAAGAGCCTGTTTGCAGTGTCAGAGGCGTACCCGGACCTGAAAGCCAATGAAAACTTCAAGCACTTGCAGGAAGAACTAGTTGATACGGAAGATAAGATCCAGGCGGCCCGCCGGTTCTACAATGGCAACGTCCGCGATTTCAACACCAAGTTGGGCGTTTTCCCAACCAACCTGGTGGCCGGACTGATGGGTTTTAAGGAACGGGAATTCTTTGAAGTGGAAAATCAGGCCGCGATTAACGAGCCGGTAGCCGTCAAGTTTTAAACGAGGTACGCGGGGTGGAAGAAGTACAGCGAGCGTACGCATGGCAGCAAGCCATCAAGCTCTCAATGGAGTTGGTGAGGATTTGCGAGGAGTTTATCCATGCAGAAAACAACGTTCTGGTTGGGCATCTCCGCCAGTCGGTGATTGACGTGCCCGCGACCATTGCGGTAGATCTGAAGTACGGGCGGATGGCCACAATGGAGCCGGTAATCCGATTGGCAACGCAACTGGAACTGGTCCATCGTATCTACCCGGCAATTGATACCGGGGACGCACCGGAGCAGCTTGAGCAACTGATTGCACGCATGAGTTCCGACGGCTTCAGTGAGAGCGAGCCAGTGGAAGAGGACTTTGAAGACGAGGAAGACGATGACATGCCCGGCCACGATGGACGGGTATATCCGGCTGGCGGCACAGTGGTGTCCAGGCATATGGACCAAATGTCGCGGCCGGCCCGGGTTATCAGCGTCTCCCCGCACGACCATAACCAGGACCAGTAATGTACACCGCGATTTCAAGCAACAAGATTAAAACCATCTTATTGTTAGCCGTATTTGTGGCCTTTGTGTCGTTGATGGGCTACGTGTTTGGGTGGGTGAGTAACCGGCCAGGCATATTTTTCTTTGTCGGAATCGGTTCGCTGCTCTATGCCCTGGTGACCTACTTCCTGTCGGCCAAAATCGCGCTGGGAATGTCCGGCGCTAAGCGCGTTGACCGCCACCAGGCACCGGAGCTGTACCGGCTGGTGGAAAATCTCAGCATCGCCGCCGGGCTGCCGATGCCGGCCGTATACGTTATTGCCGACCCGTCGCCCAACGCCTTTGCCACCGGGCGCAACCCCAAGAACGCCGCCGTGGCGGTGACTACCGGGCTGCTGGAGCGGCTGGAAAAGGATGAGCTGGAAGGCGTTCTGGCGCATGAGTTGGGGCACGTTGGCAATTACGACATCCGGCTGATGAGCGTGGTTACGGCGCTGGTTAGCATTGTGTCTTTCTTGAGCGATTTCTTTTTCCACTTCAGCTTCTTTGGCGGCGACGACGACAACCCTAATCCGCTGGGGATGGTTATCGGCATAGTCATGGCACTGGTGGCGCCCTTGATCGCGGTGGTGATCCAGCTGGCTGTGTCTCGCCGGCGGGAATATTTGGCGGATGCCACGGCAGCCATGATTACGCGGTATCCGGAGGGGCTGGCGCGTGCCCTGGAAAAAATCTCTGAGGCGCCGCCAATGCACCGCGCTTCCTCAGCGACTGCGCACCTCTATATCGCCAACCCGTTTGGTGGCGCCGGCGGCCTGATGATGCGCCTGTTTAGCACGCACCCGCCAATTGCGGACCGCGTTCAGCGCTTGCGCCAAATGGGAGGTTCCGTCTGATGCGGCTGCCGCTACGACGGCAGAAAGCCGGGGCGGCACCAGGCCTGACCGGGCCGTGGGGGCTATACAGACAGGCAATCCGAGACTACCGCGCCAACTGGATGACCCTGTTTGGGATAGTCTTAGTAGTCACGATACCGGTATCGATTTTGTCTACATGGGTAGTGTCTCCCACGGAAGACTCAGCGCTGTCTACATATGTCACGGTGCTGCAGCTAGTGCTGAATAATGCGTTGGCATTTGCGGTTGTCCGGTTAATGAGGGGGGATCCGACAACTGTCAAGCGGGCATACTATTACGGGTCAATTGGATTTGTCCGCGTGGTGCTGCTATGGATCTTACTGGCGCTGATGATGCTGCCCGCGGTACTCGGCATGCTGATTCTGGCTTATGGTGTGGTTGTGCCCGGCACGGCCCTATCGGCTATGGAACGCGGGTTGATGATTGGACTGGCGGCCATCTTAAGCATGCCGACCGTGTACCTATTGGCCAGGTCGGCATGGGGGATTTTTCCTATTTTTGAATCGGCAGTCGGCCCGCTTGAAGCCGTATCTGCCAGCTGGCGGATAACTAAAGGGCAAGTAACGGCGGCAATTGGGAGGCTGCTGGCGCTGGTTTTGTACGTACTCGCCACGGTGGCCCTGCCGGTGGTTGGGTTGACGTTTGCCATGCAGCAGCCCGGGCTGAATGCGCTAGGCGTTTTACTGCAAGTTATCGTGTCTGGCACTATTCTGCCGCTTTCATACCTATATATGTACCGCTTTTATCGGGAACTGCGGCGTGAGCCGTGAGGAAGCGGCTGCCAGGGCAGCCAAGCTCAGGGACCAACTGAACCAGTACCGGTACGAGTATTACGTGCTCGACCGCCCGACGGTTGATGATGCGGTATATGACTCGCTGAATGTGGAGCTCAGGGAATTGGAGTCCAAGTCCCCGGATTTGGTACCCCCCGATTCACCAACGCAGCGCGTGGGAGCCAAGCCGCAAAACCGCTTTTTGTCGGCCTCCCATCGGACGCCAATGCTCAGCTTAAGCGACGTTTTCAGCACGGACGAAGTTGAGCAGTGGGTTACCCGCCTGCAGAAGCTGTTGCCTGGGCGCTTTGAGCCGGAGTATTACGGCGAAATAAAGATGGACGGATTGGCGGCATCGCTGACGTACCAGGACGGCCTGCTCGTGCGGGGGCTGACCCGCGGAGATGGCCGGACCGGCGAAGACGTCACCCAGAATCTGCGCACAATCGAGACGGTGCCCCTGAGGTTGCGCCGGGCGCCGGGCGTTCCGGATGAGGTGTACCAAGGCGAGTTTGAGGTGCGTGGCGAAGTCCTGATGTATAAGGAGGTGTTTGCCCAGCTGAATACCCAGCGCCAGGCGGCGGGGAAGCCGCTGTTTGCCAATCCCCGCAACACCGCCGCTGGCACGGTGCGCCAACTAGACCCGCGGCTGGTGGCAGAGCGGCGGCTTAGCTTCCATGTCTACGCCGTCGCCACCAGTGTGCCGGGTGTCACTACCCATGCCCACGAGCACGATTTGGCGGCCCAGCTGGGGTTTAAGGTTGAGCCGCATAGCCGCGTACTCCATGGAACTGCGGAAATACTAGACTTCCTGCACGAGTGGGAGGACAAGCGCAAAGACCTCCCTTACGGCACCGATGGCGCCGTGGTAACACTTAATGACCGGGACGCATACCAGTTCCTGGGCGCCGTGGGCAAGGCGCCCCGCGGCTCGGTGGCTTATAAGTTTCCGGCCGAACAGGCAACCACCAAAGTTAAAGACATCATGGTCAGCATTGGCCGGACGGGCGCCGCCACGCCGTTTGCGGTCCTAGAGCCGGTCCAGGTGGCCGGCTCGACCATCCAAATGGCCACATTGCATAACGCCGGCGAAGTGGCGCGCAAAGACATCCAAATTGGCGACACCGTAGTTATACAGAAAGCTGGCGACGTTATCCCGGAGGTCGTGCAGAGCCTTCCGGCGCTGCGGACGGGAGCCGAATGGCCGTTTGCCATGCCGGCGGATTGTCCGGTCTGCGGACAGCCTCTCTACAAAGAGGCCGAGGAGGCCGTTTGGCGGTGCGTCAATTTTGACTGCCCGGCATTGGAGCGTGGAAGGATCATCCACTTTGCCAGTAAAGACGCGTACGACATTGAGGGGGTGGGCGAGAAGAACGTTGACGCTCTTCTGGACGCGGGACTGATCCGGGACGCCGCCGACTTGTTTACGCTGACGCCGCAGCAGGTGGCCGCTCTCGACCGATTTGCTGAAGTGTCGTCGCGCAAGTTGGTGGAGGCCGTGCAGGCGCGCAAGTCCGTTACCCTTGACCGTTTCATTTATGCGTTGGGTGTCCGGCATGTCGGCCAGCAGACGGCGTATGACTTGGCTGAATATTTTAAGAATTTAGACGGCTTCCGTCAGGCGGCGCTGGATGACCTGAAGGCCGTACCTGGCATTGGCACGGTGGTTGCGGGAAGCGTCCACGAGTGGCTACATTCCGAGCGCCACCAGGAGTTCCTGCAGAAACTATTAGATAACGGCGTCCAGCCGGAGCCGGTGCGGCAGATAGAGGGACCACTCACTGGCAAGCAGTTTGTGGTCACCGGTTCGCTGTCGGCTTTCAGTCGCGAGGTAGCCGGGGAACGCATCGCCGCCCTGGGTGGAAAGCTGCAAAACAGCGTTACCAAGGATACCGATTACGTTGTGGTGGGCGACGATCCCGGTGCCAGCAAAGTCGCCAAAGCGCAGAAGCTAGGTACGCGGCAGATTGATGAAGGCGAATTGCTCGTGATGCTTGGAGAGCCGCCCCAGTAAAAGGGTTTGGGAGCCTTCACGCTAAGTGAAGGCTCCCGGGGGAGTAGTTAGGCGGCGAGGCCGTAGGCGGCTTCCCCCTGGCGGACGGCGTGGCCACTGGCCACCAGCGCCTCGCAGACGCGGGTCAGTTCCTGTTCGGTGTAGTACGCCAGGGCCGGCGTTTGCCGGAGGGAACCTACGCGCGTGGCACCGCCGGCGCGGCTGATGGCGGCGGCGACGGCCGGTCCGATGGCCCGGATGGCCAAGTCGGACAAAGGCAGTTGGGGGTAGGACTGCATGGTGGCTCCTTGGTCTGGCGGGGCATAAAAAAAGACCGCCGGTTGGCGGTTACTGGCTATGCGGCTTTGGCTTTATTGGACGCATCACAGAAAGCATAAGCGTTACGGATAGAAACGTCAATGACATTTGACCGCCAGCGCAAAAATCATTAACATGTTAACAATCTATGGCCATAATTGAAGTTAACAACCTGGTTAAGCACTACAAGAAAAGCGATACCAATGCCGTCGACAACATCTCCTTTAAGGTTAAGAAAGGAGAGTTATTTGCGTTTCTTGGGCCAAATGGCGCCGGTAAGACCACTACCATATCGATCCTGACAACTACGCTTAACAAGACCTCCGGTACCGTGAGGGTGGCTGGACACGACCTTGATAACGACGAAAAAGAGGTCCGGCGCAATATTGGAATCATTTTCCAGAATCCCAGTCTGGATAAGAACCTTAGCGGCGAGGAGAACATCCGCTTCCACGCCAGCCTGTACGGCGTATACCCTTTCCGCCCGTCTTACCGCATGATGCCCCAAAGCTACAAAGACAAGGTAGGTGCCTTGGCCGATGTCATGGACCTAGGTGAGGCCATCTATAAGCCGGTGCGCGACTACTCCGGCGGCATGAAGCGCAAGCTGGAGATCGTCCGCAGCCTGATCCATGAGCCCGACGTACTGTTTTTGGATGAGCCGACCACCGGGCTTGACCCGCTCAGTCGCCGCAACCTGTGGGACTACCTCAACAAAGTCCGCCAGGACCAAGGCACAACGGTGTTCCTGACCACCCATTACTTGGACGAGGCCGAGAACGCCGACCGGGTATGCATTATCAACGGCGGTAAGATTGTGAAGCTGGGCACGCCAGATGCCATCAAGCAAGAGTTGCTGCATGAGTACCTGGTTCTGGACGCCAAGGACCGGACAGCCCTACGACGGGAGCTGGACTCCGCCAAACTGGAATACGAAGGCGAAGGGCCGATGCGCATCCTGGTAAACGGCCACAACATCCAAAACATAATCAAAGGCATCAAGACTCCCTTAACGGCGGTGCGGACGCATGCCCCAACACTTGAAGAGGCCTATCTCAGTATCGTGGAGGGCGACTAATGTTAGCCAGTGCAATTCTGACTATCGCCTACCGCGACTTCATGAAGTTTGTCCGCGACCGGACGCGCGTGATGGGTAGCCTAATATTCCCGGCGGTCTTCATTGGGGTGCTGGGTGGGAGCTTGCAGGCGGGTTTGTCCGGATCGATCGGCTACAGCTTCATTACGTTTATTTTCCTGGGAATGCTGGCGCAGAACATGTTTTCGACGGCCGCCCAAGGGCTGGTGTCACTGGCCACCGAGCGCGATGAAAACTTCACCCAGGAGCTGTTTGTGGCACCGATCCCCAGGTGGTCGATTGTCCTGGGTAAGATTATTGGTGAGTCGTTTGCGGCTTTCATCCAGCTGTTTGGCATTACCCTGCTGGCGTGGCTGCTGGGAGCCGAGATTTTCCCAGACAAGCTGCTGCTCCTTGTGCCTGCGGCTTTGCTGGTGGGCCTCCTGGGTGGTGCCTTTGGCGTGCTAGTCATGGCCAATATCCGGACGCAGCAAGCGGCTTCCCAGCTTTTTACCTTTGTGCTTTTCCCGCAGTTCTTTATCGGCGGTGTGTTTACGCCCCTCAAGAGTCTCCCGCCGGTGTTGGATGCGCTATCGCACCTGGCGCCGATGCGCTACGGCGTGGACCTGATGCGCGGAATCTACTACGCGGGTACGCCTTCGTACGAGCCGGCGGTGGCCTACAGTCCGCTGGTCAACGTGGCGGTTATCGTATTTATGTTTACTGTCATGCTGGGGCTTGGCAGCTACCTGTTTGCCCGCAATGAGCGCAATCGGTAGGCTTCTTTTGCCAAATCCAAGCCATTATCGCTAAAATGTACGCATGTCTGAGATAACTCCGCAGGAAGTCAGGCGCATCGCGCTACTGGCAAATATCGGTTTGACTGATGAGCAGGTCTCGCGGTTTGCTGGTGAGCTGGACCAAATTGTCGGCTTTGTGCAGCAGCTGCAGGAAGTAAACGTTGAAGGCGTACCTATCACCGACCAAGTTACCGGGCTGGTGGACGTCTGGCGCGACGACGTAGTGAAGCCCGGGCTGTCCCATGCGGACCTGGAGCTTAACGCGCCGGGCTGGCACGAGGGCCACTTTAAGGTGAAGCGGGTTCTGGGCGATGGTTGATCTGCGCCGCCCAATTGAAGAACTGGCGGCCGAGGTCCGTGGTGGCAATATAACTGCGCGGGAACTGGCCCAGGCCAGCTTGGATGCGATCGGCCGGCACCAAGATTACCACGCTATCTTGGAAACCAATGCAGCGGCGTTGAAACGCGCTGATGAAGTTGACGCCCAGGTGAAGCGCGGCGAGGGAGGTGGCAGGTGGGCGTGGTGCGTGGGGTGCCGTACGACCACATAGCCTGCGGACCGTGCTCATCCTGCTCCCACCTTCCGAGGGCAAGCACTCCCCCAAGCGTGGCAAGCCGCTGGACCTGGACGCCCTG
>CBDTXE010000004.1:0-32620 GCA_965364395.1 uncultured bacterium
CCGCCATATGTTGCGACTGGGTGTGCTGGCACTGATTGGGCTTAGTTTGGCGGCATGGTACTTGGCTTACGTGCCGGGACTGACAACGGCGTACAACGACGCCATGTCGCATCTTAATGTTTCCCGCTTAGTGGTGGACAATCTGCAGCCCGGGCTTTCACAGATGGGCAGTGTTTGGCTCCCGCTAAGCCACTTCTTGTTCTTGCCTTTTATCTGGAACGATTGGATGTGGCAGACAGGCATCGCGGGAAGCATCGTATCTATGGTGGCCTTCGTACTGTCGGCCATCGGGATTTACCGCATAGTGTCTGAGCTGACAACCCACCGCTGGGCGTCAGTTGCGGGGGCGGCGGCGTTTGCACTGAATCTTAATGCACTGTACCTGCAGGCGACGCCACTGACAGAGCCGGTTTATCTGGTGTTCTTCATCTTTAGCTGCCTATATCTGGTAAAGTATTTCAAGACCGGCCGGATGCAGTATCTTTTACCGGCCAGCTTCTTTACCGCCGGCCAAATTTTGGTTAGATACGACGGCTGGTTTGTTGCCGGTATCATGGGCATGTTATTGCTTTACCACGAGCTATATATAAAGCGGACGCCGTTGGGAAAAACCGTTGGCAATTTGGTGCTATACGGTTTTCCGGTTTTGTTTGCCGCCCTGTTCTGGCTGGGTTGGAACCTGATCCTGTTCCAGGACCCGTTGTACTCCTTTACAGGCCCATATTCTGCCCGTGCCCAGCAAGAGGTGATTGCCAGCCAAGGCGGCCTGATCACCAAGGGCGACCCCATTAAGGCGGCGGCGGTTTTTATCTTAGACATGAAGGCTAACATCGGCTGGGCGGTGCTGCTACTGGGGACAATCGGCTGGATCCTGTATGTCGCCCAGGGGCACGCCCTGTATCGCCGACTGCGCGTACTGGTGCTGGCCGCACTGGCCTCCATTGTGGGCTTCAATGTCCTGGCGCTATATCTTGGGTTCTCAATCATTAACCTGCCGGAGTTAAATTGGAACCCGTCAAATGATCCGGCGGGAACGTTGTTTAACGTGCGCTACGGAATACTGGCGCTACCATTGACGGCGGTGGGCGTGGGGTTACTGGCGACGCGCCATCGTATTTTTCCGGCTCTGCTACTGCTGTGCGTGGTGGCCCAAGCCTACGCAATGTCCCATTCGGGTATCATAACTATCGACGACGGCACCAAGGGATCCAGCGCATTTGTTAACCAGGATGTGGCAAGGCACTTAAAGGAGCGCGTTCAGCCCAATGATACGGTTGTGATGTCCACTTCGTCTTTCAATGCGGTGGCCTACCAGAGCGGCTTACCACTGAAGCAGTTCATACATGAAGGAGTCAGCCGGCGATGGAAAGACGCCATTGCTAGCCCTGACCGCCATGCGGAGTGGGTGGTCATGGCTAATGGCAAGGTGGGAGACCCAGTGTACGGCAGCCTAGTGGTGAATGAGAGCAGCGCTTTTCTTAAATACTACCAGCTGTCGTTTGCCGGCGCCCATGCCAACGTGTATGAGCGCAAGCGGCCGGAGCAGATATTTTCGGTAGTGGAAAACGGGGCAATTGTGGTAGACCATGCGCAGCGCAATACGGTGGGGGTCAACTCGTACGACCTGGCCTACCGCACTACGGCGGAAATTGATGAAACCTTCCGGCGCCTGAAAGCGGCACACATCAACACTGTGCGGTTTTGGGCTTTTGGGGACGGCTTGCCGCAAGGCTTCCAGCCCAGCGCCGGTGAAATAAATGAGCAGCGGATGGCGACGATGGACTACATCCTGGCGGATGCCCGGCAATATGGTATTCGCGTGATCCCCGTCTTAGCCAATAACTGGGAGGACTACGGCGGCGCCAAGCAGTATCTGCGCTGGACCGGTTCCCAGTCAGCACCCATTGAAGCATTTTATACGGATGCCGCCGCCCAGCAGCTATTTCGCAACTACATCAACCACATGGTAACCAGGACAAATTCCATTACTGGTGTTACCTACGCCAACGACCCGACAATCCTGGCATGGGAACTGGTTAATGAGCCGCGCGGCGCGGCGCAGGACGTAGCCAATTGGTCGCTACAAGTGGGAGATTTCGTCAAGTCATTAGATCCAAACCATTTGATTACCGTCGGCATGGACAAGTACATGGCAGATACCGGGCTGGGTACGGTCTGCGCTGCCAAGCCTGTCGATTTTTGCTCAGTCCATGTCTATCTGGAAAACGGCGGGCGGCCATATTATCCGGACCAAGGTGCCCTGAGGCTGGCCCTGCAGTCATACGCAAGCCAAGCTGCGGCGGCTAAAAAGCCGTTGGAGATTGGCGAGATTGGCGTCTCCAAGGCAACGGCACCGTTTGGCAAAGAGCCGTTCGAGGTCCTCAGGGAGACCTTGAAAGATGCCAACACAGCTGGCGCTAAGGGCTGGCTGATATGGAACTGGTCTTTGCTTCCGGATTCCAATTACGGCTTTTCGCCCGAGGGCAGTGAGGGCGCATTTACCGCCAAAGACCTAAACGGCTTAGCGGCGCTCAAGCACTAGTAAGGCCTCCATATGCAGAGTCTGCGGGTAGAAGTCGTACCCGGTCAGGCTGGTTGGAGAGTATCCTTCTCTGAGCATTGCCGTATCCCGGGCCTGGGTGACGGGGTTGCATGAGAGGTAGATGATCCTCTGCGGCCGGCTTTGGAGCAACTGGCGCACCACCTTGGGGTGAAGGCCGGCGCGGGGCGGATCTACGATAACTACGTCTGCCGCGAGTGGCTGGGTGGCGGCTTGCTCCGCGGGCATAGCTACGGCGGAATAGTTGTTTATTCCGGCTGCCTTGGCATTTAGCAGTGACCAGAGGGAGGCGTTGCTATCGATTTCAATGCCCTGGACATGAGCGGCCGTATGGGCAAGCGGTAGGCCAATAGCTCCAACTCCGCTATACAGCTCTATTACAGTACTACCGAAAGGGACTGCTGCGGCAATCCCTTGCAGTGCCAGGGTAAACATCTCCGTATTGGTTTGGAAAAAGCTGCCGTACGGGTACGATATTGCCAAGCCGCCAAAGTTCTCGGACAGGCTAGTGGCGCCTGTAGCATAGACCGCCTCACCGGGCGCCCCGGAGCCTGGCCGTGGCCGGGCTACCACCAATCCGGCGCCGTCAGGTTGAAGCATCGGCCAGTCTAAATCCTGGGAAGTGGTCAGTACTAACAGTACTTCGCCGGTGGAGCGGCTGTGGCGGACCGTCAACATGTCACCAGATAGGCGGCTGGTTATGCCATATTGGTTGGCCTTATCAACAAATGCCTGGGCGGCGAGGTTCATGGTTGGCGCACCCAGGCGGCAGCCATGCGGGAGCATAACCAAACTGTCCCAAGTACCACGGGTATGAAAGGCCAGCTGCAGGCGCCCGCCATGGTCTGTAAGGGTAAAGTCAAGGCGATTCCGGAAGCCCAGGGTTTCCTTTGCGGCGTGGAAGCCGCTCAGCGGCGCTGACACAGTATGCTGTCGATAGGTTTCATGGAGCATCTCGGTTTTGAGCCGGATCTGGTAGCCGTAGTCTACTCCTTGCCATGGTGAGCAGGAAGGGTGGTGTTCCTCGGCATCGCCCGTGCGGGCAGGCGAAGCCTCTATGATCTCCTGTAGCACGGCTTCATTATGATGACGCTTCTGGCGACGAAAGCTGACGCGGGCAGATTCGCCTGGCAGCGGACCCACGCAAAATGTCGCCTTGCCGTTGTGGCGGCCCATTGCCTTCCCCTCCGGAACGATCTTCTCAAATTTGATTACCTGGCTCATCGGCATCAATTGTAGCGCAGATTGGCAGCCGGCTGTCAGGTGGTACAATACAGCACGTGCAAGCAACCCCCTTAACCTTTCAGATTTCCGCCCGGCATCAGCGAGCCCGCGCCGGCGCAATCTCTACGCCGCATGGCGCTATTGAGACGCCGGCCTTCCTGCCGGTGGGCACCCAAGCATCCGTTAAAACGCTGGATATTGCCGATCTGCAGGCAATAGGCGCGCCCGCCGTTCTGGCCAATACGTACCACCTCTACCTCCGTCCCGGCTCCCAGCGCGTTGCCGATTTAGGCGGGCTAGGAAAATTTATGGGCTGGAGCGGACCCACCGTCACGGATAGCGGCGGGTTCCAGGTGTTTTCTTTGGGTTTTGGCCTTGAGCACGGTGTCAGTAAGATAAGCAGCATATTCCCCGATGAGTCGGCCCCGGAGCAGCGAGTTTCCAAGCAGAAACAGATGAAGGTGGACGAGGAGGGCGTGTCGTTCAGGTCGCATTTGGACGGGTCGGCCCACCGCTTCACAGCCGAGTCTTCAATTGCCATCCAGCAACAGATTGGCGCCGATATCATCCTGGCTTTTGACGAGTGCACTTCGCCGCTGCACGACCATAAATACACAGCGGCGGCCCTAAACAGGACCCACGCGTGGGCCCGCCGCAGCATGGACGCGTGGACCAACCGTACTCAGCAGGCGCTGTACGGTATTGTGCAGGGCGGAGCCTATCGAGATTTGCGCGAGGAAAGTGCCAGATTCATTGACGGCCTGGACTTTCCCGGGCATGCCATTGGCGGGTCGCTAGGCCGCAATAAGCGGGACATGTACGGCATCATGGAGTGGACCCTGCCTTTGCTGCATGAGGCCAAACCGCGCCATCTCCTTGGGATAGGGGAAATAGCCGATATTTTTGCCGCCGTGTCTCGGGGCATTGATACGTTTGACTGCGTCGCGCCGACGCGCATGGCCCGCAACGGTACGGTATATGTTGGGCCGGCGGAAGGCGGCTCGCCGGCAAATAAATTCCGTTTGAATGTGGCAGCCGCCAAGTACGCGGCCGATAGCCGTCCGATCAGCGCGGACTGCCCTTGTCCGGCGTGTTGCTCCCATAGCCGCGCCTATCTTCGCCACTTGTTCAATGCGGGAGAGATGACAGGCATGCGCCTAGCCACGCTCCATAATCTGACGTTTATCATTGGCCTAACGGCGCAGATACGGGCATCGCTGCATGATGGGTCCTTCATTGGTTTGGCGGAGGAGTGGGGACTGGCTTCCGAGCTGTTGGCGTAAGGTATACTGGTAAGGTGAAGCGTTTTGGCGCGAAATTGCAGCGATTACCGGCCAGCCTTAGGGCAGCGTATGCTGAAAGCCCGCGGCTGTTCTGGCTGCGGGTGTCCTATCTGGCCGCGATGGCATATATTCTGGTTTTTTGGCGGGCGATCTGGACGCCAGACCTCCTGTTCTTCATGTTTTTGGGGCTTTTCTTCCTTTATGGTTTGGGCCGGCAGTTCTTGCTGCAGTTTGGGCCGTTTGTCCTGTTGCTATTGGCTTACGACGGCCTCCGCAGTTTTGCGCCGCTAGTCAATAACCGCGTCCATTACACGGAAATGATCGATTTTGACAAATGGCTGGCCGGCGGGATCTTGCCGACCGTGCAACTGCAGCAATGGTGGTTCCACGGCAGTGTCAGCTGGTACGACTACTATTTCTACCTGGCTTACATGTGCCATTTCTTGGTTCCGTTGGCGTTAGCCATTTTAATCTGGCGGGTCCGGCCGGCGCACTATAACCGGTACGCCGCCTCATTTGTGCTACTGTCTTATGCAGGCTTTGTGACTTACATCTTGTACCCCGCTGCTCCGCCCTGGATGGCGTCGGAGATGGGCCTTATTCCGCAGATCCATAAGGTTTCGACAGACATCTGGTGGTCTCTGGGAGTGCAGGACTTCCCCTCAATCTACCGGACACTCAGCCCCAATCTGGTGGCGGCGGTGCCGTCATTGCATGCGGCGTACGCTACTTTGGCGGCGATGTTCGTATTCCGGGTTTTTGGTAGGCGATGGGGCGCCGTCTCCACCATTTACCCGCTGACAATCTGGGTAGGCATCATCTATATGGGGGAGCACTACGTGGTTGATGCTCTACTGGGAATAATTTACGCTGCTGGCGCGTATGCGTTGACCCAGCGGTTGTTTGACCAGTATGGTGCCCATGCGCGCAAGATTCGTGGCCGCGTAATACGGTCATACGCCCGCCGCTGGCAGGCGGTGGCGGCAACTTTACGCCGCTGACAGCTCTTTCAAGTCAGCTAAAATCTTTTGGGCTGACCCGGTGTCAACCGGAATAACCTGTTTGCCATAGGTCTCCACGACGGTGCCGTCCGTCTGCAGCAGTATGTGCTGGTATCGTTGATTAGCCAGGTCATCGATAGTTAACTCGGCTTGCCAGGAAAACTCCTTTTGGGCATCTGGCGTCGTTAAGTTCACTTCTAGGCGGCCTCCGGTCTGGAGAGCCTGTCTGGCGGTGGTGTAGACCGTCGTGCCAGGCATGTCATAATACTCGCCGTCCACGGGGTCAGCGGGGCGGTTGGTGCTGAATTGCTGGGCCCAATCCAGTAGGTTTTGATAGGTTGCGTCTGTCACTTCTGTTACCGGTTACTAATACTACATCCAATCTACCAATACCGGCCGCGTAAAACAATGGCGCACCATAAGCGTTTAAGGCTTGCCAAAGCGGTTTACATAAGGTAAGATGGTCGATTGCTTATCGGAAGCATTGTTTATGGAGCGATTTATCTATCATCACCCAAATCTGTACCGCCAGATACTGACGGTTACGCTTGCCTGCTTTTTGCTGGCAGGCGTGGCATCTTTGGTCGTCCCGGCCGGGGCTCCAAAATCTATCGCGATGATTGGCCCGGGCATGGCTCCTCCGTCACAGGCCGCAGCCTTACGGGCAGAAGGACGCACGCAAGGGGCTGATTTCCTACCCAAGGGGTTTGAGAAGGCCACCCGCTTGCCGGGACGGGACGGCAGCGCCGACCCCGCGTTGGCATTGAAACCCCAGCCAGCAGCGCCGCTGGCGCCAACCGCGGCCACAAGGACCGCCATTCCTCTGGGTAACGGCGACGTCATGAGTTTGGGGCGCGCACTCAACGCCGTGGAGTTTGGCGACAAGTACTGGCCCGCTCTACAGGCGCTATGGACGCGTGAATCCAATTGGAATCCCAATGCCCGCAATCCTACCAGCGGCGCCTGTGGTATTCCCCAGGCGTTGCCGTGTAGCAAAATTCCCGACATGAGCCCGCAAGGGCAGATTGAATGGGGGCTCAAGTATATCCGTCAGCGCTATGGAAACCCGCAAAACGCGTGGCAGTTCTGGCTGGCTCATCGCTGGTACTAGTGCCTGATGGTAGGCTGAGCCATGACCGCCGCCCGGAAGGCGCGGCGACTGCGTTGGTAATACCACGCTGCCACGATCATCGCCGATAAGGCGGCCAGGGCCATTAAGCTAGTTCCGGTTTCTGGCAGCACGGGCGCGCTTTTTGCGACTACCGGCTGCACCCTCTGTGGTGCTGGCTGCTTTGTTGGAGCTGCGTTGGCCTGCACCTGGGTCTGTTTCTGGGTCTGGACCACGGTTATGTGTGTTGGCGCAGGAGTGGGTGCCGGCGTTGGTGACGGTTGGGGCACGGGCGTCATGACCGGTTGCGCTACGGCTGCAACAGGGCGCGCCGTAGCGGTGGTAAGGTTTCCACACGACTTAATAATCGCGTATTCAAACCTTCCATCTGGCATGTAAACAAACGCCGGTAACGAGCTGCTGGCAAATGACACCGACGTGGGCCGGCTGTATAAGTTGCCCTCCTGGCGGGAACCGGGCATGTTGGTACGTCCGTAGCTGCGGGCGCCGGTAGCGACGGTGCGCCCACCGACGATTATCCGCCCGTTATCTGTCACAGTGCCTTCCACCGTATCGGCTGACTGAATTTCGGCCACGGTTACGCCGCGCCGCGAGAAATCGCGGGTCAAGAAGGCCCCCGTGTGGCGACCGTCGCCGTTATTTAGTTTTTGGACTAGCTCTTGTTTTGTGTAGGCACCGCCTCGTACCATGGCATTGTTATCGGTGTCGCGGGGCTGTGATTGGGCCGCTGCCAATCCCGGCAGGCTGACGCAAAGCAACAGCGCCGCTAGACCGCGCGTAAATGTGCGCTGCAAAGCAATTCCTCCATTTCTGTCCCTACATCCTAACGCCAGATGGGCGGCAATGCAAAGGCCGGCAATGCGCGTTACTTGGATATTGGCGTCCTGACGGCCTTCATGGCGCGCTTGAGCAGGATGTCAGCTGCGTGACCATAGTGCTTGGCCTGGTGCTGGTAGGTTTCGGCTTGGTCGTACAGCTGCGCCATTTTAATCAAACGGCGCTCTTCCTTGGTTTTGGGCGCCATCAGGCGCACCAACTTATACATGGTGGCAATTCCTACCAGCCCGTAGTAGGCTTTCATGCCCGCTGGCCGGCGGCCGGTAACCCGGCTAATCATACTGACCTTTGTCAGTCCGGTAATGACAGAGTTGGCGGCCCCCGCCATCAAAATCCCGTAGGCGACAGAATCCATACGATGAATCGCTTTCATGGCAATCTCCTTTTTACGCCTACTATTTTCCGCGGAGTCCAGCGGCTATGACATGTGGAATCTTCCAAAAAGCGCCTAACGGGCGCGACGCGGCAAAACCACCTGATGGTCGGGGTCAACCGAGTCGGGATCGTTGTCAATGCAACCTTCTAGCCGCCGCCTAAGCTCGGCGGCATCAAACTGCTCCCCAATAAACACCAGCTGGGTGACGTGGGGCTCGCCATTCCAGTCGGTCCATGTCAGGTCCGCCCGCTTACCGACCAGCTGGAATACGTACTTGCGCCGATAGCCTTTGGTCCCCAGGTTGACAATGCCCTTTGCCCGGTAGACCGACGTGGGTATTCCGCTATTAACCAATGCCTGGAAAGCGGCCGGATCCAGCGGCTTCTCTGACCGGAAACTGACGGTTTCATACGAATCATGCAAGTGGGCGTGGCCGTCGTGCCCCTGTTCCTTATTGGCTGGGTTTGCCGCTACGTCTTCCGGGTTTTGGTCAAGCAGCAGCCGGACATCAACCTTGCTTTCAATGGACGTAAAGATCCGCACGCGTTCGTTGATACTTATTACCATTTCCTTGATCGTGTGAATCTTTTTGGGGTCAACCAGATCGGTTTTGTTGATAATGACAAAGTCGCTGTATTCAATTTGTTGTAGCGCCGTACTGTGGGTAGCCGCGTTATGCTCAAGGTTGGCGGCGTCCAATACTGCGACAATACTGTCCAAACGCGTACGGGATCCTAAGGCGTCACGCAGTGTCAGCGCTAGGTCCGCGGGTTCAGCCAGCCCACTGGCTTCAATTACGATGTAGTCTATCGGGCTCCCGGGGTAAGCAAACTGGGCGATGGCCTCATCCAACTCCATCGAGTCCATGCTGCAACACATGCAGCCGTTGGTTAGCTCCAGCATTTTGTCGGTCTGGCCGGCAACCAACTGGGAGTCGATGTTTATGTCGCCGTAGTCATTGACCACGACCCCGATTTTTAAACCGTGGTTATTCTCCAGGATATGGTTCAGGAGGGTGGTTTTACCTGCTCCCAGGAACCCGGTAATGGCGGTGATGGGTATTTTTTTCTGGCTCATACCTAATAGTATAGCGCGGCAAACCTAAACCGGCGTCCTTGCCCCATGAATTGCTTATGTCTATAATGGCGGCTGTTGGAGGCATATATTTCGTGAAAGTTTTGATTATAGAAGACGACGCCGAGATCAGGATGGCTTACAGCTTTGCGCTTGAGCGGAACGGAATCACTGTCCTGCAAGCCGGGGATGCGCAATCTGGAATGCGCTTGCTTGAACAGCATCAGCCACCCATAGTCCTGTTAGATATGCTCATGCCGGGGATGTCTGGCCTAGACTTCCTCAGAAACAACCGGATACATCAGCGGTTTCCGGACATACAAGTCCTGGCGTTCAGCAATATTGAGACGCCGCGGGTCGTAGAGCAGGCCAAGGTCCTTGGAGTGAGTCAATACTTAATGAAGGTTAATATTACGCCGCATCAAATGGTAAGCATTATCCAAGAACTGGCGGGAGCGTCGGCGCGGACGTCCCAAAACTCTAGCCAAGCATAAGCGTAACTGCCATAATATGGTCCAATATGACGCGATCACTTGCTGATTTCCGGATTGAGAACGACAACGTTGTTCTGCTGCTGTTTGCCGGCGGAGGGAAGTACCGTGTCAGCCCTCATGAGCTGCCAAGGTATTTGTCAAAAGGAGACCTGCATAGGGTAAACCAGGCGCTGAGAATGCGCAAAAGCTTTATCAAGCATGTCTTGCCCCCTAATGTGACGGGTGTCGTAGTCCTTGCGGTCGTCGCTGTGGCTGGCGCAGGCTGGATACAGCTGTCACAAGTGCGCCCTGAGCGCGTAAACGGGATTAGGTCTAGTGCGCCTGAGCCGATCAATGTCCAGTCTGTGCAAGAGGCCGATCTTCAGCAGACTTCTGCCACTGCGCCGGTGACTCCGGCAGCCGCACCAATGGAGGCATCGCAGGTGCTCCAAAAATCCCAGCCGGCACCGGTGGCCGAACCTTTGGCCCAGCCGGCGATTGTCCCGGAAAAGTCCCAGTCAAATGCCGCTCCGGCGGTTAAGCCGCAAGCGGCCAGAGCGGCAGCAGCCAGTGAAAAATCCCAACCTTCGCTGTCCGGTGCCCTCAACCGGGCTATCCATAGTGTCGCCGAAAAGCTGAAATAAAACTTACGGTCAATACTATACAAAGTATAGGTTGCGGCTGGTATACTGTACTTAAGAAGGGGAGTCAGAAAATGTCCAGCGTTGCAAACATCAAAATATATACCACGGCCGTGTGTGCCTATTGCCATGCGGAGAAGGAGTTTTTAAAGCAGCACAATGTGCCGTTCCAGGAAGTCCGCGTGGATACTAGCCAGGAAGCGGCGGAGGAATTCATTGCCCTCAGTGGCCAAATGGGGGTGCCGTTCACGGTGATCAAGAAGCAGGATGACAGCGAGGAGCACATCCTAGGTTTTGACCAGCCGCGTTTGGCTGCCATGTTGGGATTGTGATGCAAAAAGAGGGGGAAGTTTGCGACGTAGCGATTATCGGCGCCGGGCCAACCGGCTTGGCGGCGGCGGTTTACACCGGCCGCGAGGACCTAAAGACAATAGTGTTAGATAAGGGCGTGGTTGGCGGATTAATCGCCACGACCGAGCACGTCGATAATTACCCTGGCTTTCCCGAGGGAGTGGGAGGGCTTGAGCTCGCAAGCCTGATGGAACGCCACGCCAAGCGTTTTGGAGCCGACGTCCGCACCGGCGTTGCCGTGCGATCGCTGGACCAAACCCAAGAAGGGGTGGTGCTGGAAACTTCAGGCGGCAGTATTACGGCGCGCAGCGTCCTAGTGGCAACGGGCTCTAATTACCGCAAACTTGACGTCCCTGGAGAACGCGAACTTGAGGGCCGCGGCGTACACTATTGCGCTACCTGTGACGGACCGCTCTACCGAGGCAAGCATGTGGTGGCCGTTGGCGGGGGAAATACCGCCCTGCAGGAAGGGCTATTCTTATCAAAGTTCGTCGACAAACTGACGGTGCTGGTCCGCGGCGCCGCTTTCAAGGGTTCGGAAGTGCTGATTGACGCCTTACTGGCTAAGCCCAATGTGGAGGTCCGGTTTGAGACGGTAGTCACCAAAATTGAGGAAGCGCAGAAACGCCTATCCGGCGTAACGGTGACATCCGGTTGCAGGGAATCGTTTATAGCCGCCGACGGTATGTTTGTATTTATCGGCTTGCTGCCAAACTCCGATTGGCTGCCTGAAGAAGTCTCGCGCGACGAGCGCGGATTTGTGATAGTGGACCGTGAATTTGGTACGGCCATGGAGGGCGTGTTTGCCGCGGGTGATATCGTGGCTGGCTCGGTGGGACAGGTTGCCAGCGCAGTTGGAGAAGGCGTATCAGCTGCCCTGGCCATTAGGAGACATCTGGATCCCCACCACCAAGCTCCAAACTACGCCAGCCAGCAGGCATAAATTTGACTTCCACTGGGTATCCCGGTAGGCTTATGTGCATGAAGACTCCGCGCGCCATCATTATTATTCCGATGTTTGCGCTGCTGCCGGTCTGGCACCGCTGAGGCTTCACGTAAATCTGCGTACAAGTGGCCTCACAGGAGGCCACTTTTGATACCGGGACGGTAATCAGAAAGTATCCTGGCCAACTGCCAGTTTTGCCGGTGCGAATCCGGACGTCCCGACTTCCTGCGTCGCAGCCACAAATGCCGTACGCTCAATCGCGCCGGCAGGCGATAGAGGACATAAGTTCGGGCGGCCGGTTTGCCGGCGCTGCGCAGTGCTTGCCCTAAGCCGGACGGGGATTAATGTCCGATGCCGGCTGCAAGGTGGTAGCAGAACGGCGCCCGCCAAGGCGCCGCCCGGTGCGTCCCCGCGCGATCCGCGGAGAACCGTGCCCGGCCAACGGGAAACCCTAACCTCCGGACGCGGACACCCTGCGTGATCCAAAGGGTGACGTCCGTATCTGACGGGAGAAACATGATCCCCCGCGGCCAGTGGGGCCAGAGCCAGTCGGAGCTTACCCAGTTCCGACTGGCTCCCACCAGTTCTGCTATACTTTTTGAGTACTAATCAAGGAAACCAAACATGGCTAAATTGGGCGCCGGCAGTAATGCACCGGACATTGTCAACGTGGTGATTGAGATTCGCCGCGGCGAACGTAATAAATACGAGATGGATAAAGAAACCGGAATGATCACGTTAGACCGGGTAACACCGGTGGCGATGGGATATCCCACTGATTACGGGTACGTACCTGAGACCTTATGTGAAGACGGCGATCCGCTTGATGCCGTGTTGGTTATTGAGGAGTCGGTGCCGCACGGGGTGGTAGTGCCAGCCCGCGTAGTGGGTGTTCTGCGAATGGTTGACGACGGCGAAGGCGACGAGAAGCTAATATGCGTGGCCGCCGACGACATCACCAAGGCGCACATTCAAGAAGTTGACGATTTAGGCGCAAACTTCAAGCCAATGGTTGAGCACTATTACAGCCACTACAAGGACTGGAAAAAGGATTGGCAGGGGTCTCCGGTTTCGTTTAACGGCTGGGGGAACTCGGCCGAGGCCAAGCAGGTCGTCAAGGATTCGTTAGACCGAGCCACCAAATAGTTTTGACTTTTAGTCCATAAAGGTTACGCTTATACCAAGTGAAATAACTTGGAGTATCCTAACGATGGAAGAGACATACACCACTGAAGTGCCCGTTGAGGCAGTAGATCCAGCCACTACCGCGGCAGTTGCCGGCATTGGCATGGCTTACTTGGGAGTGCTGCTGGTTGTCGGCATTGTCATGGTTGTGGCGATGTGGAAAATGTTTGTAAAAGCCGGGAAGCCGGGTTGGGCATCGCTGGTGCCGTTCTATAGCTGGTATGTACTTCTCCAAATCGTCGGTCGCCCAGCCTGGTGGCTGCTACTGCTATTCATTCCATTTATTAACATAGTTCCATTGGTTATCGTGTCCTTGGACCTGGCTAAGTCGTTTGGAAAGGATGAAGTCTTTGGCGTACTGGCCCTCTTCCTGTTCCAGCCTGTAGGTTACGCGATGCTAGGATTTGGCCAGGCCCAATATAAGGGACCGTCAGCTGCGGCCAAGGCAGCAGCGTAATACGCTGTGACGCTTGATCTACAAAGCTTATGCTTGTAAGATATACACAAGTATAAATAGGGTGAAAACAAAAACATGGCAATTAATGTCGCGATCAACGGGTTCGGCCGCATAGGCCGGAACGCGTTCAAGATAGCTTGGGGCAATCCGGAGTTGAACGTCGTCGCGGTCAACGACCTGACTGACACCAAGACACTGGCACATCTTTTAAAGCACGATTCAAACTACGGCCTTTACCACCAAGAGGTTGGATTTGACGAGCAAAACCTTATCGTGGGCGGAAAGCCGGTGCGCGTTTTGGCGGAAAAAGACCCCGCTACGCTGCCATGGAAAGACATGGAAGTGGACGTGGTGATAGAAAGCACCGGCTTCTTCACCAAGCGGGAAGATGCCGGCAAGCATCTGCAGGCCGGTGCCAAGAGGGTGGTAATTTCCGCGCCCGCCAAAGGCGATGATGTGCCTACTTACGTTATTGGCGTGAATGAAGACAAAATTACGGCGGATGACACCATTGTTTCCAACGCTTCCTGTACCACCAACTGTATCACCCCGGTCATGGCGGTACTGGAACGAGAGTTTGGCGTAGAAAAGGCTTTGATGACTACGGTGCACTCTTATACGGCCAGCCAGCGGCTGCAAGACGCTCCGGCCAAGGATATCCGTGAAGCCCGCAACGCAGCGGAAAACATCGTGCCGACAACGACGGGAGCTTCCAAGGCGGCGGCCAAAGCCCTGCCGTCACTTAAAGGAAAGTTTGACGGGCTCAGCGTGCGCGTGCCTACGCCCGTGGTTTCCTTGAGCGACATTACCTTCCTTAGCAAAAAAGAGACAACCATTGAAGAGGTCAACCAGGCGCTGTCCGATGCCTCCGAGACGCCGCAATTGAAAGGCATCCTTAGCGTCACTGAAGAAGAGTTGGTCTCAGTAGATTACCGCGGCGACAGCCACTCGGCCATCGTGGACGCCAAGCTGACCAACGTCGTGGGGGGCACCCTGGTGAAGGTGGTTGCCTGGTATGACAATGAGTGGGGTTACTCCAACCGGCTGGTTGAGCAAGTAGTAAACGTGGGAAAGACCCTCTGATGAAAGTCTTTTTGGGGGCGGACCACGGCGGATTTGAACTTAAGAATGTATTGCGGGAACACTTGCACCACCGCGGGTTTGACGTGCATGACTGCGGTCCGATGTCGCTGGACAAAGATGATGACTATCCGCCGTTTGCCTACCAAGTCGCGGCGGATGTCCTAGGCAACGACGGGTCGTTTGGAATCCTGATCTGCCGCAGCGGGCAAGGCATGGCTATGGCCGCCAATAAGGTGCGCGGCATCCGGGCGGCTCTGGCGTGGACGCCGGCTGTAGCCCGGGCGTCGCGCGAGCACAACGATGCCAACGTGCTTGTGCTGCCCTCAGATTATGTAGATACGGACACCGCACTGGCAATTACCGATGACTGGCTAACTGAAAACTACTCTACTGACGAGCGCCACCGCCGCCGGGTAAAGCAGATAGAGGAGCTGTATGGCTGAGATCGTCCCGACGGTTCTCGCCGCCACGGCCAAGGAATACGGGCCGATGCTGGAGCGGGCCGAAAGCCTGTCGCGGCGCGTCCATGTGGATGTGACCGATGGGGTGTTTGCCCAAGGCAAGACTGTCGGCATCGGACAGGTCCATGCTGGGAGGGAGACCGTTATTGACCTTCATTTGATGGTCAAGCACCCTGAAGAATACCTGGAGACCGCGATGAGCCTCCATCCCGGCCTAATTACATTCCATGCCGAAGCCGACGGCGACGTCTTGGGTTGTGTGGCCAAGGTGCAAGCAGCCGGCATCAAAGCCGGCGTGGCGGTGCTGCCCGCTACCGAAATTGAGCACGTTCGCGCATTGGTTACCAAGGCCGACCACGTGCTGGTGTTTACCGGCAACCTGGGGTATAACGGCGGCGAGTTCCAGCGCGACCAACTGCATAAAATCGCCCAAATCCATGCCATCCATCCGGAGGCAGAAGTCAGCGTGGACGGCGGCATCAATGCCGAGACGGCGTCGCTGGCAGTGCGGGCGGGCGTCAACGTGCTATACGCGGGTTCGTATTTGCAGACAGCGTCCAAGCCTAAGCAGGCGTTTCAGGAGCTGGTTGACAGCGTGCAGGGGGCGCCGGCGTGAACATCCAGGGGCTTGAGCGGACGGCAAACCTGATCCGCCAGGACATCGTGGAAATGCTGGTAGCTGCGGGTAGCGGCCATTCAGCCGGTCCTTTGGGGATGGCTGACGTATTTGCGGCATTATACTTCCAAGTCCTGAGACACGACCCCAAGCGCCCCGATTGGGCCGACCGCGACCGGCTGATCCTTTCCAATGGGCATATCGTGCCGGTACGCTACGCGGCCATGGCCCGCGCCGGCTATTTTCCGCGGAAAGAGCTCAAGACCTTGAGGCAATTTGGTTCGCGCCTGCAGGGGCACCCGGAACGGCTGCGGCTACCGGGTCTTGAAACAACCAGCGGTCCCCTTGGGTCGGGACTGAGCGCGGCCTGCGGCATTGCACTAAGTCTGAGAATGGACGGCAAAAAGGGCCCATGGGTGTACTGCGTGACGGGAGACGGGGAGCTGAATGAAGGCAACATCTGGGAAGCCGTTATGTTTGGTGCCAAATACCACTTAAGCAACCTGACGGTCATTGTTGATCGCAACAATATCCAAATTGACGGCCCTACCGAGAGGGTCATGCCGCTGGGAGACCTCGCCGAGAAATGGCGGGCGTTTGGATGGCATGCCGTTGAGATTGACGGGCACAATATCCGGGCAGTAGTAGACGCCTGCAACATGGCCAAAGCAGTTGAAGACCGGCCGACTGTGATCATTGCGCACACCATACCTGGCAAGGGCGTTGATTATATGGAGTACGATTACCATTGGCACGGCATCCCGCCCGGCGCCCAAGACGTGCCCGGCGCCCCGGAAAAGGCGATGCAGGCCAAGCGGGCCTTGCACGACTTGCGTACGTTGAGCGGCCGCATACGGGGTGAGCATGAGTGACCTTAACCCCGCCGTGCGCCTGGATCCAGCAGGGTTGACCCGCAGCGCTAAGCTGGAGCCGATCAGGGCCGGCTTTGGCCGTGGCCTCTTGGAGGCTGGCAAGCGCAATAGCGCCGTTGTGGCGTTGTGCGCTGATTTGACGGAATCAACCAAAATGGACGCCTTTGCCAAGGAATTCCCCGAGCGGTTTGTGGAAATGGGAGTGGCGGAGCAAAACCTGGTGACCGTGGCATCAGGTATGTCGTTGACCGGCAAGGTGCCCTTTTTGTCCAGCTACGCGGCCTTCAGTCCTGGCCGCAACTGGGAACAGATCCGCACCACGGTGTGCCTGAACCAAGCCAACGTCAAAATTGTGGGATCGCACGCCGGGGTGTCAGTTGGTCCGGACGGAGCCACCCACCAGATGTTGGAGGATATCGCGCTGATGCGGGTACTCCCCAATATGATGGTGGTAGTGCCCTGTGACGCCCTGGAAGCCGAGAAGGCCACCATCGCGCTGGCGGCCCGCAACGGCGGTGCCTACTTGCGCCTCGCCCGAGACAAGTCACCCGTTATTACCACCGCGGCCACGCCGTTCGCCTTGGGGAAGGCCCAGGTCTTCCGTGAGGGGGCCGACGTGACCATTGTGGCCTGTGGCATCATGGTACACCAGGCTCTGGTGGCGGCCGCCAGCCTAGCCAAAGCCGGCATTGAGGCCGAGGTCATTAACTGCCCGGTGGTGAAGCCACTGGACACAGTGACTTTGCTGGTCTCCATAAAAAAGACCGGTGCCGTGGTGACGTGCGAAGAAGGCCAGGTGGCAGGCGGACTGGGCGGGGCGGTAGCGGAAATGACCGCGCAGCATTGCCCGGTGCCGATGCGCCGCGTGGGCATGCAAGACCACTTTGGTGAGTCAGGAGCGCCGGAGCAGCTGATGGAGCACTTTCAGCTGACCGCACCCCATATCGCCGCTGCGGCCAAGGAAGTTGTCAAACAAAAAAGAAAGGGATAAACAAAATGTCAAACAATTTCAAAAAGCGCTTATTGCAGCCTGGAGTGCAGAACGCACTGGTCTTCTTGGCTGGCGTCCTCGCTATGCTAGGTACTTTTGTTACCATGCAGCTGCTATCGCGGGTTTACTTCAATCTGACGCCGCGCTCGTATACAAACTTTGAGTATATGCAGGACGGTTTTGCCACCGTTGTTTTCACTTTGATGGCCGTCGTCGTGTATGCAATTGGCATCGTGCTGGTTGGCTGGGCTTTCCAGTCTTTGGGACATAAGATTTCGTTCTCGGCGCTGCGTGTAGCCACCGTGACAGTGGCGTTGGGCGCCCTGGGCATTCTATGGGCAGCTACCGGTCCGGCGTTCCAGTCACAAGGTGAAGATGTGGTCGTAGCCCTCCTACACGGTTCTTCCTTTGGGCTTCTCTATCTGTTTGGCTGGCAGCTTGGCCAGTACGTTGCGCCATTTAAGGCCACCCGCCAAGTGCGCCCTGCTGCCCGTCCCCGCCGGACCGTCCGCAAGAAATTGGCCTAGCTGGCATGGGTACGGCCAAGACGGTATTTCTAGTACTTTCCGTCCTGCTCAATTTTGGGTTTATCGGATTTTTCCTGGTACTGCACTTTACGCCTTGGTTTGATATCCCACTGGCGGCCTATAGCCACCAAAAAAACTGCGAGCGCGACTTTGACTCGGTAATCAAGATGGCCGACAAACTGCCCACCGGTCAACGGGAACAAGCCAAACAGCTGTTTGGATCAGTTCTGTGCCAGAAGGACTACCGCACGGGCGAGCCCGTTAATGACCAGACTTTCAGTAATCTGCTAAAGTCGCTGGATGCATCAAATAACCAGGGAGCAGGCCAATGACAACCAATATCCAGAAAGCCAGAGAACTGGTAGCGCGTACCCGCGAGCAGAAATTTGCGGTTGGCGCCTTCAACGTCGACAACCAGGAGACATTAAAAGCGATAGCGTTGGCGGCCCAGGCAAAGAACGCGCCGGTGCTGGTGGAAGTTAGCAAGGGCGAGGTTGACCATATCGGTCTCCAAAACATGCGCTGCTTGGTTGACAACTACAAGGCTGAATACGGAATCGAGATGTATATCAATCTTGACCATTCGCCGTCGGTTGAGGCAGCCAAGACTGGCATTGATGCCGGCTTTGAGTTCATCCACATCGACATTTCGCAGGCAAACCACGACGCATCGGACCAGGAGATTATTGAGGCCACCAAGGAAGTTGTGCGCTATGCCGCGCGAGTGGGCGCCATGGTTGAGAGTGAACCCCACTATTTTGGCGGGAGTTCCAACGTCCACACCGAGGCAATCGACTACGACGAAATTAAGAAAACATTTAGTACGCCAAATGGGGCAAAGGCGTTTGTTAACACTACCGGAATAGATACTTTTGCGGCGGCAATTGGCAACTTGCACGGCAAATATCCGGTGCCTAAAGAACTGGATATTGCCTTGCTGGAGCAGATCCGGGCCTCGATTGACTGCGCCATAAGCCTGCACGGCGGTTCCGGGACGCCGGCTCATTTCTTTAAGGAGGCCATTAAAGTTGGCGTCAGTAAAATCAACATCAACTCTGACATGCGGTATGCTTTCCGCACCGCCCTGGAAGAGCAGCTGAAGGATAACCCCAAGGAGTATGCCGTCGTTAAATTGATGCCTCCGGTTATTGCGGCGGTACAGGCCGTGGTTGAGGACAAAATCGAAACCTTTGGGTCGGCCGGCAAAGCCCAACCATAATCCTGCCTACATGTGTTATGGTCGGTGGTATGGATATCGCTGACCGCTTGCGGGCGGCTGAAAAACATCTAGCCGCCCATGATCCGGTGATGGCCGGCGCCATAAAGGCGCACGGGCCGGTTGAGCTTGAGCCGCATACGGATTATTACCGGGCGCTGGCAAGTTCCGTGATCGGCCAGCAGCTAAGCGTAAAAGCGGCGGCCACCATCCGTGACCGGTTTGCCGCCTTGGGTGCGGGTGGCTTTCCATTGCCGCAGGAAGTAGTGGTGATGGCGGATGAGCCCATGCGCACCGCCGGTTTGTCGCGGGCCAAGGTAGCCTACGTCAAAGACCTGGCGGGGCACATAATCGACGGCCGGTTGGATCTGGCGCATATTGCGGAGCTACCCAATGAGGAACTGGTAGTGCGGCTAACCGACGTCAAAGGAATCGGAGAGTGGACGGCCCATATGTTTTTGATTTTCTGTCTAGGTCGCCTGGACGTTTTGCCAGTGGGCGACCTGGGAGTACGCAAGGGGATGCAGGCTCTATACGGGCTGCCGGAACTGCCGGCGCCTGTGGAAATGCGCAGGCTGGCCGATGCCAAAGGGTGGAACGGATGCGAGTCTGTGGCCAGTCTGTATTTGTGGGAAACGCTGGATAACGCGCCGGCTACACCCGGCTTGTCCTCGTGAACGGGGCCGATGTGATGGACAAAGCCAGTAGGTTTTTCAAAACATAAGAGCTATACTCTTGGTATGGAAGGTCAAAATATTCGAATTATTTCTATCGGTGCCGCAACCCAGGACGTATTTGTGGCAGGGAAGGACCTGCATGCCAAACGCGATGTCAGGTCGCATGCCATGGTGGAGCAGTTTCCACTGGGTGCCAAACTGGAGCTTGACCGCGTGGTGTTTGACACCGGGGGCGGTGCCACCAACGCTGCTGTGACGTTTGCGCGCCTGGGCTTGGATAGCCGCTACGCTGGCAAGATTGGTAAAGACCCAGCCGGAGCTGAGGTACTAAGGGCTCTTAAGCGCGAAAACGTAGACACGCGCCATTTGCGTGTTGATGACAAATGGGGGACAGGGTATTCGGTTGTACTTCTGGCTACCAACGGGGAGCGGACTATCCTGGCTTACCGCGGCGCATCCCACCACCTTAAGGGAGAAGACTTCCATACGGGCGAAAAGCTTGAGGCGGACTGGTTCTATATTTCGTCCTTGGCTGGCAATTTAGACCTGCTGAAGAAGCTATTGCAGCACGCGCACCGCAACGATATCCGGGTGGCGCTTAATCCGGGGAGCGGCGAGCTGGCAAACCCCAAAAAACTGCGCTCGTTCCTCAACGCCGTTGACGTGCTGATGGCCAACCGCGAGGAGATGCAGCGGCTGTTTGGCGGCGAGCGCCCGGTGGATACCGTCCTGAATGCCATGCCTTACTGCCCTTATATAGTGCTGACAGACGGCGCTGCCGGAAGCTACGCGTCAGACGGGCACGCAATCTATTACGCGGGACAATACAGCCGCGTTAAGGTGCTTGACCGGACAGGCGCGGGTGACGCTTTTTGCTCTGGATTTGTGGCGGCTTTGGCGCGCGGCTGGACAATTGAAGACGCCTTGACGCTTGGAAGTGCCAATTCTACCTCTGTTGTCCAGGCGATCGGCGCCAAACCGGGCATCTTGCGCAGCGCCAAGGTCAAGCGCATGAAAGTCAAGCGCGTTTCAATCTAAGTAATATTCCGAGAGGTGGACTAGCCTATGAGCCGTTTAGCAACCTTTTTACATGCCCAGGAACCATTATTTGACCATGCATTGGCGGAGCTTGAGCGCCGGACCGGCAAAAAAGGAGCCGATATCAAGCTGGCTGCCGAGATGGCGGAAAAGGCCGGCCGGGCGTGCCGGGAGCTGGGCCTGCCAGCCGGCTATACCGGGCCGCGTTTATACTCCGCGCTGACGGCAAAGGTTCGCGAGCAAGACAGCCATCTGGCGCAGACCGTCGGGGGCCGCGATCCGGAGGATACGGCCGAACTGATACCCAAGCTGATCAGGCGGCTGGAACTGGTGCAGATGCCTCGCGACTGCTTTGCGTTAAAGCACGAAGTGGCGGCGAGGATGCTGACAGAGCGCCCGCCGGAGGAGCTTATGAAGTTTCTGGGTTATGATGACTCCGCCACAATGGTCGCCAAGGAAAACCTGGCCGAGCTGTTTATCGCCATCCGCTTCACGGAAGGGCCGGAATGGTTGAACCAATTTAACACGGTTTATGACTCGCTGACGGGTGACGATTTTGAGGTCCGCCCCATCCAACTAGTGCGTTTTGACAAGCAAAAATGGGGGGACATTGCCGCGCATTTCATCGAGAAGAAAAAGCATTTGAACACCCACTCAAAGGAAATGGGAGTGGTTGCCATCCTGCCGCCGACGGCAGAAAAGATGAAAGCAATTTCCTTGAAAATCATTACCCTGACCCTGCATTACTATAATGAGGTCCGGTTATACAGCGCCTATTTCAAGCTGCTGCGCCACAGGAAGGACTTTGGCAGAATCCTCAGCCAGACCCTTATTGCCGACACGCCGCATATTCAACTGGTGTCCCATGGCCATGTCCACTGGCGGGTTATCCAGCGTTACTATGGCAAGATTGGTGAAGGCGCGCAGCATCCCGAAATATTCCAACCTCACCTGCAACCGGAAGACTTACACTGGCGGGCCGCCGAGCGTATCCTCTACCAAATAGACCCTGAGATGGCGTTTTGGAAGGACATGGACTACGTTGGAGTGCTGGTGGGCGGGGACGCGGTGACTTTTAACCTGATGGACGTGGCGCTGTCATATGCTAACGATGTGCCTTACGAGCAGCGCTACCTATATCACTTCACTGAATCGCTGTGGAACGAGATATTTGCCCGCTACATGGGGCACGACGTCCTGAAAGAACAGTTGCTGGAAAAGTTGAATAACGCGGTTGTGAAGCCGGAGGAGTTGTGATGGCAGGTCGTAACATCGAGTACCCTTATCAGATTTGCATTTCTGGCTCAGCCAAGGGATCGGCGGTATCTAAGTCCCATGAGCTTGCCGAGGCGGCGGGCCGGCGGATAGCCCAGCTTGGGCACGTGACGCTGACAGGTGCAACATCCGGCCTGCCGGACTACGCCGCCAAGGCCGCGAAGGCTGAGGGTGGAGTGTCCATCGGTTTTTCGCCGGCGGCTTCCCGCCGCGAGCACATTAAGTCGTACAGGCTGCCCGTAAAGCACTATGACAGCATCCTTTGTACCGGGTTTGATTACACTGGGCGCGACTTACTGCTGATCCGCTCAGCCGACGCCGTGGTCACCATTGGCGGCCGGATTGGAACCCTGCAGGAATTTGCGGTGGCGTTTGAGGAAAAAACGCCAATTGGCATCGTCATGGGGTCGGGCGGCGTTACCGGAGTCATCAAGGAAGTGCTAAAGGCTGCGCGCCGCAACCGGCACACCGTGTTGTTTGATGAAGATCCCGCCCGCTTGGTTGACCGCTTGGTGGCGATCCTGGATGAACGCTACAGAAGCATATAGCCGCCAATTCATTACTTACTAATTATTCCCTATAATGGGTCGATGGCCCAATTCCAACTAACCAGCAAATACCAGCCCAGCGGTGACCAGCCGGGCGCGATTGCGCGCCTGACCGACGGGCTTGCCCGCGGCGACCGTGAGCAGACCTTGCTTGGGGTCACCGGCTCGGGCAAAACCTTCACCATGGCCAACATCATCCAGGAAGTCCAGCGGCCCACGTTGGTTCTGAGTCATAATAAGACCCTGGCCGCGCAACTGTACGGCGAATTCCGCCAGTTCTTTCCAGAAAACGCCGTCCAGTATTTTGTGAGCTACTACGACTATTACCAGCCGGAAGCTTATATTCCGCGCAGTGATACGTACATAGAAAAAGACAGTTCCATAAATGAAGAGATAGACCGGTTGCGCCACGCGGCCACCATGAGTTTGCTGACGCGTAAGGATGTGTTAATCGTCGCTTCGGTAAGCTGTATTTACGGTCTCGGCAATCCGTCGGACTATTTGGAGATGACGGTTGACGTAAAAGTAGGGGAGACGCGCAAGCGGGATAAGCTGCTGCGGCTACTGACAGATATCCAGTACAACCGCAACGACGTCAATTTCATGCGTGGCACTTTCCGCGTGCGTGGCGATACCGTGGAGGTGTTTCCGGTGGGCGATGAGACGGCGTTCCGGATTGAGTTCTTTGGCGATGAGATTGAGCGCATCCGCAATGTGGACCCGCTAACCGGGGAAGTGCTGGGCGAACGGCAGGAGCTGCGGGTATTCCCGGGAAAGCACTTTGTGACGCCGCACGAGAAACTGATGCGCGCCATATCCGGCATCAACCAAGAGATGGCATCGAGAGTTAGCGAGTTGAAAGCAAACGGAAAACTATTGGAAGCCCAGCGGCTGGAGCAGCGCACCAGGTTTGATGTGGAAATGCTAGAGCAGACCGGGTTTGTGGCCGGCATTGAAAACTACTCGCGCTATTTGAGCAGCCGGGAAGCAGGCGAGCAGCCGGCAACCCTACTGGATTACTTTCCCGATGATTTTCTGCTGTTTGTGGACGAGAGCCACATAACCTTGCCTCAGGTAAGGGCAATGTATAACGGCGACCGGGCGCGCAAAGAAACGCTCGTAGATTACGGGTTCAGGTTACCGAGTGCCTTAGATAACCGGCCGCTAAAATGGGATGAGTTTGAAAACCACATCCATCAGGCCGTGTATGTGTCGGCTACCCCGGCGGAGTTTGAGCTGCAACGCTCCTCGCAGGTGGTTGAGCAAGTCATCCGGCCGACCGGCCTGCTGGACCCGGTAATCGAGGTGCGGCCGGTAGAACACCAAGTGGACGACCTGATTGGTGAAATACGTGCGACCGTAAAGAAGGGCCAGCGGGTACTGGTGACCACGCTGACAAAGCGTATGGCCGAAGACCTGACTGAGTACTTGCAAGAAATGAACGTCAAAGTCCAATATTTGCACTCGGAAGTCAACACCTTAGACCGCGTGGATATCCTGCATGACCTGCGACTGGGAGTATATGACGTACTGGTAGGCATTAACCTCCTCCGCGAAGGTTTGGACCTGCCGGAAGTCAGCTTGGTTGCTATCCTGGACGCCGACAAAGAGGGTTTTTTGCGCAGCGAGCCGGCGCTGATTCAGACAATCGGCCGCGCTGCCCGCCACGTTGAAGGACGGGTGGTGATGTACGCCGACGTGGTGACCCGATCAATGAAGGCCGCGATTGATACGACCAACAAACGGCGCGACGTGCAAACTGCATATAATCTGGAGCACGGAATCACGCCGGCGGGAATCCAAAAAGCCTTGGCCGAGCGCATGCGCGCCGAAGAAACGGCGGAAACCGCCGACGTCAAACCGCTAAACATCAAAGACATTCCGCGAGACGAACAGCGGCGTCTGCTTGAGGACCTGACAAATCAAATGCAGCTGGCAGCGGAAAATCTCCAGTTTGAAAAGGCGGCGGCTATCCGCGACCAAATTGAGGAAATTAAAAAGGCACAGAAGGCTGGCAAGAAGGCCAGACGCTAAATATATGCAATTATTGCAGATTTGGACTCCCCTTACGGGGAGTCCGCAGTGAGCTATCGTGTGTGAGTCGCTTGGCTATGGATATACCGCGCGCTCCTGACGTCCCTCGGGTGCGCCCGGTCGCGGAACTCGCCTCCACGTTTGGCGTCAACTGCCATGAGCACCGCCCATACGGCCATCAGCAACAGCGCGGCGGCTCCGGCCCACCAGTACTCGCTAATCAAACCGGAGGCACCGGTCAAGAGAGTTGGCGCAGCGCGGAGTAGGGCGTACGGGAAGACCAGAAAGACCAATAGGTCGTGCCACTGCTTGGGCATGCCGCTGTGGGCATCTGCGCTCCAATTGGCGTGGTCCATGAGGTAGAACACCATCACGAACCCGGCGCTGGCAGCCAAGCAGGCCACTGCCCACCAGGTGCTCCGCCACCATCCGTCGCCCGCGTGCCGCCAGGTGACGCTCAGAAACGCCAATACACCGGCCAGGCAGATGTCTCCAAAGTAAAACTGCCAGAAATTGTCTACCGGATTGAGAAGGCTGTAGCCCTCTACAAAGGCCAGGAGCTGAATGGGGATCCAAGAAATGCACATCCCCAGAAAGAGCGACCAGCCAAAGCCGGCGTCTAGCGCGCGGCCGGTAAGCAGAAGTAGGGCGACAGTTGGGATAACCAGCAGTGCCTTGAAGATACTCGGAGGCATCATGGCCCCTTTGGATGGGAGGTATGGGACAGTGCAGTTATATAAGGCAAATCGCGGGGTGTCAAATAATTCGAGGCTGATACAATGTGCCTATGCTTATTGGCGCCATCTTTTTACTGCTGGCCATTTGGAGCGGGATTGCCATTCTTCGGCTACTGCCGCTGCGCTGGTATCGCATTGAGCTGTTAGCTGCTGGCATAGCTGGCGGGCTACTTTTGGCTACTTGGATTTCGTTTTTGTCGGTATTGCTTTTGGGTTACAAGTCTGGCTTGCCCGTAGCTGCCGCGCTTGTTGTCATGGTTGCGGCCGCAGCGGAGTGGCGCGTCAGAGTGCGGCGACATAATAAGCCTCTATATGGAGACTGGAAGGCCGCCATGCCAGCCACTCTCGTTTGGGTGGTCTTTTCAATCTTCACGGCTGTGTTAACAGGCATACTCTTTGAATCACATATGCTTCATGAAACCTCAGAGGGCATGTACTCCGGAGTTGCGTCTTATGGGGATGTTATTCTGCACTCCAGCTTAATAACCCATTTTGCGGCCGGTGACAGCTTGGACATGACTATGCCGATCTTTGCCGAAGTCCATAACACCTATCCGTTCTTTATGGATTATCTGTCGGCGGTATTGGTTAAGATGGGATGGAGCTTGCAGGCGTCTCTGGCATTGCCTGGCTGGCTACTGGTTATGGCGTTCATGCAGCTGATGTTCTTCCTATCGTACCGCCTGTTTGGAAGTGGTTGGGCGGCGACGCTGGGCGTGCTGTTGTTCTTTTTCAACGGCAGCTTGGCCGGTATCGCGGCATTCTGGCGCGACTTAAAGGCCAGCGAGCAACCTTTGGGAGAGTTCTTACGCCAGTTGCCTCAGGACTACAGTAACATCGCCGAGGCCAATCTGCGGTTTAGTAATGTCATCAGTACCCAGTTGCTGCCCCAGCGGGGGACAGACTTAGCCTATCCGCTGATGTGCCTGGTGTTGATACTTCTGGTGGCGGCATGGAAGGCCAAGGGACGTGAAGCAGTTGCGTTGTTGGCTGCGGCCGCCGTAGTTACTGGCCTCATGCCGATGGTCCATGTCCACACGGTAATCTTCCTGCTCGGAGTTATGTGCGTATTGGCGCTAGGCAAAAGTTGGCAAACCAGGCGCTTGGCGTGGGTATGGTTACTAACGCCACTAGCCGCCGGCCTAATATCGCTGCCCCAAGTTTATTGGGTGTTCCTGAGCGTTCCGCACGCCACTGGTTTTTCGCGGGGGCATATTGGGTGGACGCGTGAGCCAGGCCAGGATGTGCTGGCGTATTGGTGGCGCAACTTTGGGTTGTGGCTGGTTTGGCTGGCGGCGCTGCCTATTGCATTGTGGCAATGGCGAGCCCCGGCCTTATGGCGTTACCTATTCATGGTGTCGGCCGGTTTTTTGGCATTTGCCAACCTCTATATCATGCAGCCTTGGGCTTACGATAATTTCAAGATAATTGCTTTGTCGATGGTTGGGATAAGTATGCTGGCTGCCTATGTGGTGGTTCGGGTAATACGGGCCGCCCAGTGGACCATCCCGGTTGGGGTATTGGTTATCAGCCTGATGTGTCTGCCCGGGGCGCTGTCGGTTGGCAAAGAACTTCAGACTGCCAATCTGGTGTTCAGTCGTACCGATATGGCGGTAGCCAAGTGGGTCAGCGCCAACACTCCAGCCGACGCAATCTTCATTACCCCAACCCGCCACAACCAGCCAATAACCGCGCTGGCCGGCCGCAGCACGGTAATGGGCTACCAAGGATGGCTGTGGTCCTACGGCCTTAACTATGCGCCGACGGAAGCCGATGTAGGTAATATTTTGGCGGGCAGCAGCGATGCGGGCGAGTTACTCCGCGCCCGCAATGTCAGCTACATTGCCCTTCACGGGCAAGAAATGTTTTCCGGCAGTAGCCTCCTTGCCGCCCGCTATCCCACGGTCTATATATCTGCCGACCGAACTTACCGTATCCTCAAGGTCCGCTAGCTTTACTGCCGGTGGGTAGGTAGGGTTGAAAAACCGGCCATTTATCCGTATAATTCAAACCTGCATTTGCGGGGATAACACTTGAGCCAACACGATAAAATCGTTGTGCGCGGGGCACGCGAACATAACCTCAAAAACATCGACGTCGAGATACCGCGCGACAAGCTGGTGGTGATCACCGGCCTGAGCGGCTCGGGCAAATCGTCGCTGGCCTTTGATACCATCTACGCCGAGGGGCAGCGCCGGTACGTAGAGTCGCTGAGCGCGTACGCCCGGCAATTCCTGGGCCTGATGGAAAAGCCGGATGTGGACCAGATTGACGGCTTAAGCCCGGCCATTTCCATTGACCAAAAATCCAGCTCGCGCAACCCGCGTTCAACCGTCGGTACTGTCACCGAGATATATGACTACATGCGCCTATTGTGGGCTCGCATCGGCGTACCGCACTGCCCAATCTGCGGCCGCGAGGTGCTACGCCAGACCAGTGGGCAGATCGTAGAGCAAATATTGGGACTCCCTGAAGGCACGCGGATCATGGTGTTGGCGCCCGTCGTGGACGACAAGAAAGGCGAGCACCGCGGAGTTGTAGCGGATTTAAAGAAGGCCGGCTTTTCCAGGGTGCGCGTTGACGGCACGGTTTACGATGTGGATGAGTTTCCCGATCTGGACAAACAACGAAAGCACACCGTTGAGGCGGTGGTTGACCGCGTGGTAGTTGAGGATGAGTCGCGCCAGCGGCTGAACGACTCGGTTGAGCAAGCGCTGGCGCTGGCCGACGGCATCGTCAACATCGTCCAACCGGATACGGGTAACTTGCAGTCATACAGCGAACACTACGCCTGCCCCGTTCACCGCGAGATTAGCCTCCCAGAAGTCGCTCCGCGCAATTTTTCCTTCAATTCGCCGCACGGAGCCTGCCCCCATTGCACCGGCCTGGGTACGCGGCTGGAAGTTGATCCGGAGCTAGTGATACCCAACCGCCGGTTGACTGTGGCAGAAGGTGCCATTCGCCCCTGGAGCCGCACAACAGCGCGCGTGACATGGTATACCCGCATGCTCGACGGCGCCGCCCGCCACTTTGGCTTCTCAATCGATACGCCGGTAAGCGAAATGAAACCCCAGGACCTAAAAATCATCCTTTATGGGGCAGGCGACGAGCAGATCAAAATGCGGGGCGCCGGCGGCCGTACGTACAATGTGACCTATGAAGGTGTCATACCTAACTTGGAGCGCCGATACCACGAGACCGACTCGGATTTTGTGCGGCGGGAAATCAGCAAGTATATGGCAGAGCGACAGTGTCCGGTATGCCATGGCAGGCGCCTGAAGCCGGAAATCCTGGCCGTGACGGTAGCAGATAAATCTATCGTAGACGTTACAACGCTATCAATCTCTGACGCCGCCGGATTTTTTAATGGGCTAGATTTGAGTGAGCGCGACGTTAAGATAGCGCGGCAGATATTAAAAGAGATTCGCTCGCGCCTGCAATTTCTTGGCGACGTTGGGCTGTCATACCTGACGCTTGACCGCAGTGCCAACACGCTGGCTGGCGGCGAGGCCCAGCGCATCCGGTTGGCAACCCAGATTGGCTCCAGCCTGATGGGGGTCTTATATATATTGGACGAGCCTTCCATTGGGCTCCATCAGCGCGACAACGACCGGCTCATCGCCACGCTGGAGCGGCTGCGTGACTTGGGTAATACGGTTATCGTGGTGGAGCACGATGAAGATACGATGCATGCCGCCGACTGGCTGATAGACATTGGGCCGCTGGCCGGGGAGCACGGCGGACAGGTGGTAACAGCGGGCACGCCCGACCAGGTGGCGGCTAATCATGAGAGCCTGACCGGGCGGTATCTGGCGGGCATCGAGCAGATTGCGACGCCAAAAAACCGGCGGAAGGGGACCGGCAAATCGCTGGTCATCCGCGGCGCCCGCGAGCATAACCTGAAGAACGTTGACATAACCATCCCGCTCGGCAAGATGGTGACGGTAACCGGGGTATCAGGGTCCGGTAAGTCCAGTCTGATCAATGACATCCTGGCAAAGAAGCTGGCGCAAATATTCCACCGTGCGGGGGATGTGCCGGGCAGGCACGATGACATAGAAGGCGTGCGCAACCTAGACAAAGTTATCAGTGTCGACCAGTCGCCAATCGGGCGGACGCCGCGGTCAAACCCGGCGACCTACACCGGGGTGTTTGGTGACATCCGTGAGCTGTTTGCCAGTACGCCGGAGGCCAAAATCCGCGGGTACAAGGGCGGACGCTTCAGCTTCAACGTCAAGGGTGGCCGCTGCGAGGTCTGTAAGGGTGACGGGATCATTAAGATTGAAATGCACTTTCTGCCCGACGTGTATGTATCATGCGATGAATGCAAAGGACGGCGATACAACCGCGAAGCCCTGGAGATCCACTACAAGGGCAAAGACATCTCCGAGGTGCTGGATATGACTGTGGAAGAGGCGTTGCTGTTCTTTGAGAACATACCTGCGATCCGCCGCAAGATCGAGACCCTCAACAACGTTGGGCTGGGTTACATACGCCTGGGGCAGCCCGCAACCACGCTGTCCGGCGGCGAGGCCCAGCGGATAAAACTGGCGCACGAGTTGGCGCGGCGCAGCACCGGAAAAACGATGTATATCCTGGACGAGCCGACGACGGGCCTGCATTTTGAGGACGTCCGGCGGCTGCTCCAGGTCTTGAATGCGCTGGTTGAGGGCGGCAATACCGTATTGGTAATTGAACACAACCTGGATGTCATTAAGTCGGCCGACTGGGTGATAGACATGGGGCCGGAAGGCGGCGAAGGCGGAGGCACCCAAATAGCCGAGGGGACGCCGGAAAAAGTCGCGACGGTCAAAGACTCCTATACCGGACATTACCTGAAGCGGATTTTTGAGAATGAGCAACAACGGCAAGTTAAAAAGGTGGGGGCAGGGACATGAAGCTGAATGGGACAAGTATATTTATCATTGCCATGCTGCTGATTTTGGTGGCCACGGCCATCCTGCCCGTGTTCTACGGATTCTAAAGGCTCGACATCTTGGCCGGCACCCTGTACGCTTAGCATAAGCGTAATAGCGCGTTGCTATAAAAAAATGAAAACCAAGAAAACCAAAATGAAAAACACCAAGCAATCTCCCAAGAGGCCACGTTCGGTGGTCGTGACGCAGTTACTCGGATCGCGCAAATTTGGCGTCTGGCAAGCAACGGCCGTCGCCGTCTTAGTGCTGGCCGTGTTTGTGGCTGCGCCAAATATCCGCCTCAACCGGGCGGCGGCGATACTCGGCGATATCAATAGCGACGGCAAGGTTGACGTAATAGACCTGTCAACGCTGTTGGCACAGTATGGCAAAGCCGGCAGTGCCGACTTGAACAACAGCGGCACCGTGGATATAACCGACCTCTCGATCCTGTTAAACAACTATGGTAAGACGGCTGCCGTTTCCAGTTACGCTGGTGAGTACTGGAACGTCGCTGCGTTTACTGACACAACCCCTCCATCGGTTCCATCAGGAACGCCTACGGCGACGCGGACCGACGCGGCCATTGACTTTGACTGGCCCGGTTCGCCGCTGGGAGGCATCAACAGCGACTACTTTGTGGCCCGCTGGACGGCCAACCGGTCATTTGATGCGGGAAGCTACACTTTTACGGCAACTACAGATGACGGCATGCGCGTATACGTGGACGGCCAAGTAATCATTGACCAGTGGAAGCGGCAAGCGGCCACTACATACACCGCCCAGCGGACGATGACTTCCGGCGTCCACTCGGTGAAAGTGGAATACTATGACCAGATGGGCGGCGGCACCGCTAAGTTCAGCTATGCCAAGGACGGCACATCGTCATCGCCCAGCCCCAGCAACAGTCCAACGCCCAATCCGGGAGGCGGACCGCAGGCGATGATCCGGCTGGCGGCCGGCAATCCGTTCACGACCCAGCTCCCCGATAATGCGCCGCTGATGGGCGCGTCAGACCAGACGGCTCGCCGCAATGAATGGCGGTACTGGATCAACACCTTGCCGGGAGGCATAGGAATTGAGCAATCGCAGTATGCTGCAACCTTGTACCAGGTGTTTCTTAACGGTGACATCAAAGACAGTGAGGGTGACTTCCTGTGCAAGGGAACGTTCGCCCCATCAACCAGCAGCATCAATAGTGCCGGAATCCAGGGGAGGGGTTGGCCAACCGGCTCCTGCCTGAAGCCGGCGTCGGGCGGCGAGGGCCATATGGCGCTGTACTCGCCGGAAACCGGTGCTTACGGTGAGTTCTACCAGCCGACAATCACCAACCGGATCAACTCGGGCTGGGGCGGGTACATACCCAATACGTTTACGTCACTTGGCATGGCGACGCAGCCCAACCCATGGTGGGGGTCGCAGTCACTGGGGCTGCATACCGGCTCAATCGTCATTACAGAAAAAGAGATCCGGGCGGCAGAAGCTGCCTATAACCGCGGTGACCACGCCAATGCCTACATACCTCACATTCTGGGGTATGAAGGCTTCCGCCACACGCCCGCCACCTGGGAATACCCGGCTACCAAGACCGACGCTATGGGCTTCATGGTGCAGAGTTGGGGCGTATTGGTTCCCGGCCAGCCGGGCTGGAGCCCGCATGGCCGCGGATTTGGGCCGCTGCCTATGGGCGGCATCGTGCGCATCAACGCGGGTGTCGACGTCACCCAGCTCACCGGTGACGGCACGCCGCGTGGCAAGATGGTTGCGCAGATAATCGCCCGCACCCTGCAGAAATATGGCGCCACCATGTCTGACTACACTGGCGGGGGCTTGTATTTCTTGGCGGAAGAGGCGCCGCATCAGGCGCGGTTCAGTTATGGCCACAACGGCATCCATGAGGTGCCGGCGGTCAGGCAAATGATCACCCAGGCGTTGGATCGCGGTTGGATTAGCTGGGTAAATACGGGGCGCAATTTGGAAGTAGACACGGGTGGCAGCGCACCGGCGGGCGCATACCGGCCGCCAAGATAGTTAACCATGGGACGTAAGATGAATACACAAAGCGCAAAAATAAAAAAACAGGCATTGCTGG
>CBDTXE010000005.1:0-25326 GCA_965364395.1 uncultured bacterium
TGGCTGGGATCAGCGCGGCCAAGCCCTGGGGCAACTCCTCCGGCATATACAAGGTATTTACAACCAACGCCCTGACCGGCGAAACGCGGCTCTATCAAGTGCCGGAAAACACGGCACTGACCGGGGCCGACCAGGCTCTGGGCTACGTGCGGTCGGCCAAGCCGCAGTATAACTGGGAGTCCGGTGGCACCAGCGAGGGCGGCGGCAGTGGCAATATCGTGGCAATTGAGCCGCGTCCGGAAGTAATCAACGACAAGCTGTACTGGATGGTGTCGGTGACCACTACGGAAGCCAAGGGTGTACAGGAGACCTGCTTTGTTGAAGCGTCCAATAACAAGGTGACGTGCCTGAGCGACACCAAGCAGGCGGCAATGTTTGCCAAGACCGGACAAACCGAGGTCAGCGGTCCGGCACAGACAGGGCAACCGAGTGGAAATCAGGGAGGCGGGCAGGCACCCGGCCGGACGGATAGGATTGAGAAACTGCAACAGCTACTCAACGATGCCCAGCGTGAATTGGACGCGCTCAAGCAGGAACAGCCCGCCCGGCAATAAATACGGTATAATGCCGTAGTAATAGGCGCCCGTAGCTCAGCTGGATAGAGCGTTGGTTTCCGGTACCAGAGGCCGGGGGTTCGAATCCCTCCGGGCGCGCCAAGGAATTATTTCACAGCACATCCTTGTAATCCTTACGCTCCACCTGCTAAGGTGGTTTTTAGGTGTGTTCCTTGACCTCATAAGGGGTGATGTTGCAGTGTGGAAGCAAGTAGCACTATCGCCGGGCAGTGTTGTCCGGCCTGACGAGCGGCTGAGCTGGCCGCGGACAATCCTGGTGGGCATGCAGCACGTGGTGGCCATGTTTGGCGCCACCTTCATCGCGGCGGTGCTGATGGGACTCAATCCCGCCACCGCGCTGTTCTTCAGCGGCGTCGCCACGTTGCTGTTCATCCCGATCACGCGCAACCGCGTTCCCAGCTACCTGGGTTCGTCGTTCGCCTTTATCGCGCCGGTTTTGCTCATCACCAAGGAGCATGGCGGGGTGGAGGCGGCGTTGGGCGGCATAGTGGCGGTGGGCGCGGCCCTGGTGGCCATTGGCCTAGTGGTCCACTTCTTTGGCCATCGCTGGCTGAACTGGCTGATGCCCCCGGTGGTAACGGGCATCATTGTCTGCCTCATCGGCCTCAACCTGGCGCCGGCCGCAAAGAACTCTTTCTTCCAGCAGGAGTGGACCGCGTTGGTGACCTTGGTTGCCATCCTGTTCTTCTCTGCGGCCTTCAAGGGCTTCATCGGACGGGTGTCGATCTTTGTCGGCGTGCTTGTGGGCTACGCCTTTGCGGCGACGCAAGGACAAATCGACATGGGCAAGGTCAACGAGGCCGCCTGGCTGGGCTTTCCCGATCTGACCCACCCCACCTTCAGCGTGAGCGCCATCGTGCTGATGATCCCAGTGGTCATCGTGCTGGCGGCGGAGAACATCGGCCACGTCAAGGGCGTGGCCGAGATCACTGGCCAGAACCTGGACGACAAGATGGGTCTGGCGCTGGTTGGAGACGGCGTGGGCACGATGGTAGCCGGCGCCAACGGCGGCACCGGAACCACGACCTACGCCGAGAACATCGGTGTGATGAGCGCCACGCGGGTCTACTCAACGGCGGCCTACGTGGTGGCCGGCCTTACGGCTATGGCGTTTGGCATGTCGCCCAAGTTTGGCGCGCTGATCAATACGGTGCCGCCGGGTGTCATTGGCGGAGCCACTACGGTGCTGTTTGGCATGATCGCGGTTCTCGGCATCCGCATCATCGCGCGTTCGGGAGTACGCCTGGACGACAACGCCAGCCTGATGGCCGGCGCTATCGCGCTGATCGCCGGGGCAGCCGACTACACGTTCACGTCTGGCGACTTCAGCTTCAACGGCATCGCGGTGGGCAGCGTGGGGGTTCTGTTGGCATACCACGGCATGCGCTTCCTTGAGCGGCGCCGGGGACGCCACATCGTGGCCACCCCCGGAGCGGTTCCCGTGGACGAGCGCCAACTGGACTCGCAGCGCAGCGTAACCGCCTGAGGCATGCAACGGCCCCCATCTTCCTTAACTGGAGGATGGGGGCCGATATCGTTTTAGGGTGCTGCGGCTTGAGAATGGCCGTCGAAATTGAATAGAATGTGGGAGCCGTAGCCAAATCAAAAAAGGACGGGCAAATGCGATTGACGTTTTGGCGGCGTAAGTACATCGCGGACGTTGACGATGCCATTGGCATCCAGCTGCGACGAGGCGGCTGCAGCGGCCTGACGCCGGATGGCGTGGAGGCTTACTTAGGGCCGGCTCCCACTGACCGCCGGGCCTACAACCGGCAGCCCAAGTGGTTGATTGCGGCCAGGCAGTGGGCGTTTGAGGCCAGCCTGCCGCCGGCTGTCTATGCCGAGCACGGCCGCGTGCCGGGCAACCCCGGCCCCAGCGTGCCATTCACCGTGTTTCAGTGCCCAAAGGGCCACACGGCAGTGGGATCACCGCACGCGGCGCCAGACCACCACTGCTACCGCTGCGACCACGAGGGCAGCGCGTGCGGCCCCGACGAATGGACGCCCGCCAGCGCCAAAACCGCCGGCGAGGCGGTTTACCAGCTGATGGGCGGCGACGTCCGGGCGGTGGCTCTGGCAACCAGCGCCAGCATGCCTTAATGGCTGCGGCAATCGCGGCTCCGCTTGGCTGGGCGGGGCCGCGGCCATGCAGTTATTGCCAAATTTATAGTGTTGGCACATTATGCCTCAATGGACAAGCAAGCTGCTATGCGGTGGTACGCCGCATCATACCTTTTCAGAATGCTGCCCTTTGCCGGTTTGGCATGGGTGTCGTTTTATCCTGAGACGGTAATTGATTTGGTGCTCGAAATTGCGCACTGGTTTGGGCCGGCAACAAAGGCCAGGATGGCGGCGGTTGTTGGGTTTTTTGTGCTGACGGGTATCACCGTGATCCTAGCTAGCGTGGCAACTAACCAGGAAATCGGCCGACGTAGCGGCCTAAGGCTGCCTGGAAACCGGATGCTCTATCTGTCTGCCGCAGCGTTTGCCACGATGGTTGTCTTATGGGAGCCGCTGCTGGCATGGATGGCCGGCGGACTGTTTGTTATGGATGCCGTCGTGAAGCTATATGAATTGGATGCCTTAAGCTACGCCAAACCCGTCAAGACTATTGACAAATAGCAGTAAATATATCACAATACCATATTAGCTTTGTGACGGTGCAGCTACCGTCATTTTTTGAGTCAACACACTAAGCGAGCAGGTGGTATGTCCCGCAGTCCGTATCTGGTATTGGTACTGATATATCTCGGATTTTTAATTAGCGTCACGGTGGTAAACATCGTGGCGGTTGTGGCACGCCTGTGGCTGGCGAGGCCTGGACGGTGAACACACTCCGGAAGATGCCTGGTTTTCTTGGGCGCCAGATGGTGTTTGCGGCTTGCGGCTTTTTGACGCTGTTCATCTTTGCCAATAGCTACGAGACGGCATTCAACCGCAACTTGCCATACGCTGACGCGATCAGCCGGGTTAACCTTTATCCCGTTCAAGCAGCGGCAGCTACAGCTACTGACCCGGGAATAATCAACGAACGCAAAGGCACTTACGGAGCGCCAACGACGCTTAAAATCGCGGCACGCCAGGTGAAATTAAACTTGGCGCCGGTTATCTACGACGACGGCAATTTCAATGCCCGGTCAAACACCGGCCACTACGCCATTGTGCGCCCCAGCCGCAACGGCAACCTGGGGGATTCCATAATTTACTTGAAGCGTAGCTGGCGGACAATTCCCGAGCCCCAAAGCGTTGCCCGCGACGATAATATTTTTGTTGATACCGACAGCAAATGGCGGTACCTGTACAAAGTTGTTGAGACAAGCAACATTTCCGTTGATGACCGCTACGTCCTGCCACAAGGCAACAAGCCGCAGATACTAATCCTTAATGAAGACACGTCGTCCGGCCTGATATGGATGGTGCGAGCCGAGTTGGTTAACGTGCAGAGTATGCAATGAACGAGCATTGGTTTGAAGTATTGAGGAATATCGGGGTCGGCTTTGCCGCCGCCATGCTGGTGAAGTATTACATCTTCCTGCTGCTGGCCCCTTTCCATCCCGTCAAGGAGGCGCGCCGGAAGCGGCGGCTGGCCCGGGCCCATGATGCCTACAAAAACTACAACCCGCGTGTGTCCGTGGTGGTCCCGGCATGGAATGAAGAGGTCGGCATCATCCGCACCATCCAGAGCCTGCTGCGAAACACCTACAAAAACTTGGAAATCATCGTGGTCAACGATGGGTCCACCGACAACTCCCACCGGTTGATGCTGCGGTTCCAGCAATACATAACGCCCAAGCTGGCCGGCTCGCCGGTGCGGCTCCGCTACTACTTCAAAGAAAACGGTGGCAAGGGGACTGCCCTGAACACCGGTATTCAGAACGCCACTGGCGACATAATCGTTACCATGGACGCAGACTCGGTTTTTGACCGGCATGCCATCGCCAATCTGGTGCGGTACTTCCGCGACCCCCGGGTTGATGCTGCCGTGGGAAACGTCAAGGTGTCGACCGGACCGTCGCTGATTGGCCGCATACAAGCGCTGGAGTATCTGTTTGGCTTCTACTACAAGCGGGCTCATAGTGTAATGGGCGCCGAGTATATTTTTGGCGGTGCCTGTGCGGCATTCCGCCGGTCAACCACTTTTGACTCAATCGGCCTGTTTGACCACGGGAACAAGACGGAAGACATCGAGATGTCTATGCGCACCCGCTACCACGGCCTGCGTTCCGTGTATGCAGAAGACGTGGTTTGCTACACCGAGGGCGCCAGCACGGTCACCGGTTTGCTTAACCAGCGTCTGCGCTGGAAAAAGGGCCGTTTTGACACCTTTGGGAAGTACCGCCGCTTCTTCTTTTCCCGGGATCCGCGTCACAATAAGGCGCTGGCGTGGTTTGTAATGCCATATGCTTTGCTGGCCGAGCTGCAGCTTTTGTTTGAGCCAATCGGATTTGCCTTGCTGTTTACTTATAGTTTCCTGTCTGGCGACTTTATCTCGATCGCCCTTGGCCTGCTTTTTGTCTTCATCACCTATATTGTGGTGGGGTTGTTCAGCCAAGACGGAATTAACTTCAAATTGATAGCATCGTTCCCATTCACCTGGCCGCTGTTCTACTTCTTGGTTTGGGTAGAGTACGTCGTCTTGCTGAAGAGCTTGGCTATGATTACGCGGGGTGATGACATCCAATGGCAGCGCTGGGAGCGCAAGGGGGTGTCGGCGTGAAACTGCGCGAGATTATAACTTGCACAGCGATTTTTGCGGTGGTTAGCATCCTGTCAATGGATGCGGTCTCAATGGCGCTGCGCAGCCAGCACATCTTTGCTGTGCCAAACATCTTGGCGTCAAAGCCCAAGAAGGTGGCGCTGGATTCGCATTGCAGCCAGCAGCCGCCGATTGCTGGCTTGCGGGAGGCACAGTCCTCAGAGCTGCGCAAGCTGGCCGACTTCCAGGACGCTTGCGGTTCCCGGGCTACCGATACGCTGATGGTGTTTACAGACATGCCGGGCACGACGGCCGAGGCCACAGCCAAGGCGAAGCTGGTGGCTACCAAGTTGAAGGAGTTCTCTAAATACGGTGTCCGGCCGCTGGTCGTTTCCGAACCGGTAACGGGAGACGGGTACATCGATTTCAAACGCTTCCGTGCCGGTGCCTATGACCAGCCGCTTGAAGCCTACTTTTCCGCGTTGAAGACTGAGGGCATCACCGACCAGCAAATGGGGATTTGGGTACCTTTTCCAGAGGCAAACTTGCCTTATTGGAACCAGACCGACAGCTCGCCCGAGGACGTAGGCGCAGACATCGCCAAGTTTGCCCAACTTCAAAAGCGCCATTTCCCGCAGTCAAAGGTTAGCGTCATGCTTAACTCGGCCACTTACGAGAATAGCGACTTCAACTGGGAGAACGGCGACTACGCCAGCCTGGCCCCATACCTGAAGCCGATTCCCAAGGGATTGATCGACAGCTTTGGCATGCAAGGTTTTCCATGGGTGCCCCGGGCGACAACCGGCGGAGTTGGCATATTTGACGCCGCCGAATTCCTGAATCCTAAGCTGGTGCAAGAGGCCGCAGACATGCTGGGAACTAAGCAGGTTTGGTTCAATACCGGCACCTTTGGCCGTAAGTACGCATCCGACCCGCAGGAAATGGTTACAATTGAGCCGGCCAAGCGGCGAGATGTACTAAGCGGCATTATGCTCCAGGCCATCAAACTGCGCGACGCCGGGTATGCCGTGAACATTAATATCTTTGCCGAAGACAAAAGCACCGCTTCGGAAGAAACCGACTGGTCATATTGGGGCCCGGAAGGGCCGTCAGTATCAGAGTCGGCAGTAGTCCTTAACAACTTTGCCGGGCAGCTGGGCCGCGAGCGCATTGGCCTTTGGCTTTTCGATAAATAACAGCACAAGTTTGCTATTCTGCAAGCAAATACCCTAAAATAAGGTTATTAAAGGCATTTTCTATGAGCACACCAGTTTGGACCGGAGCATTTAGCAAATTTAAGGAAGCTTGGAAGACGCTGCCATTGAACCGGGATGTGCTTCTTGTATATCTGGTGGTGCAGGCGGTGACCGCCTTTGTGGCTCTTCCCAAAAACGCCGGTGTTGGCCGGAGTAATGCTTACGACTTCACTTCTGGAGCGTCGATGCTCGGTGCGCCTGGAGATATCCTCAACCTGGTGTTGTCCTTGATTATGATTCCGGCCGGTACGGTCCTGTACCTGTGGTACGCCGATAAAAAGCGCCTAGAGCTACCCGAGTGGTGGAAGCTGACACTGAAATACTTGGTATCAGCACTCCTGGCTGCCTTGCTGGTTGGACTTGCTGTCATGGCGGGATTTGTGTTGTTCATTGTACCCGCCTTCATCTTTGCAACCTGGTTCGCTTTTACCTTGTACGCCGTGGTTGATAAAGGTATGGGGCCCGTGGAAGCCATGAAATACAGTAAAGGTTTGGCCAAGGGAAATGCCGGCAAAATCTGGGGAATCTACCTAATTACTTTTGCGATTGCCATTGGAGCGATGATTATTACTGCTCTCATTCCAGTGGTGAACAGCGTGGTAGCCAGTCTGGTAGTCCTTGTTGGGGGAATTGCCATGGGCATGCTTTACCGTCACCTACAAAATGCTCCTGCGGAGGCGCCAGTGGTAGATGCCAAGCCGGCTCCAAGCGACCCCGCCAAAGCCTAGCCAAAGCACTTCTAATCTGTTATATTACTGCAGTTGGCAGCGCCCGGGCGCTCGTAGCTCAGCGGATAGAGCACTTGGCTTCGGACCAAGGGGTCGGGAGTTCGAATCTCTCCGAGCGCGCCAAATGATACACGTAGGGGCCATTAGCTCAGTTGGTTAGAGCAGGGGACTCTTAATCCCCGTGTCCTGGGTTCGAATCCCAGATGGCCCTCCATTGTTCTGATATTCCGGCAAGAGCCTCTTCCTTAACCTTAGGAGAGGCTTTTTCGTTAGTTCGTATCAGGTTATACTCGGCCTCGAGCGCGGGGTAGTCTTTTGCGATGCGAACCAGCCACTCATTAGGTCAAATGGGCACTAGCCCACGGAAGGAGTTCCGGTTCCCGCCGTGGGCTTCTTTCGTATTTGTTTAAAGGTGTATCGCAACTGGTACAATCAATCCATGAGTATTGAGAGAGAAGAGCCGAGACCACGCACAGAAGCTATTTGGGATCGCCTAGAAATCAAGGCTCCTCCAAATTTCGAACCTGTTTATCACTCCGTCGCTAAAGACAGCCTTACCCATATAAACGAAAATGGCCTACATGCCAGTGAGCATCGGGCTGAACTCCCTGAAGAGATTGTTTTTGAAAAAGCATTGCCGGATCACCTTGCCGAGCAGGGAGCTACAAGAACAAATGCTGTTTTTGCATCTTTAGTCCCAATGCCTAACTACTACGGTGGTCACAGAGAAGGTGAAGACTACGCCATTCTTGAAATGATGGTTGATCCAAAAAAAGCATTTGTTGCCTACTGGGATTATGTATCCGCAGTTGTAATAGGTCGCGTGAATGAGGAAGCTATCGAGGCTGCAAGAAAATACTGGGATCATTGCGTGACGCTTGAAGAATATTTAATGAAGCCTGAAGCTCATACATATATTGAACGTTTTCGTAACCACACACCTATGGACCCCTATGGCGGTGGTCCAGAAGTAATAATTCCCGGAGGCATTGAGCAGAAGTACATTCGAGAATTTGCTGAGAGAAACCCCATGGTCGGGGAAGAATGGTAGAGTGACTAATAATTGCTGACTGGTACAATCAATTTATGAGTATTGAGACACCAGAGTCTGAAGATAAGCCAATAGCCTCTTTTCAGCGGACAAGAGCTCGCATCGGAATTGGGGGGGCTAACATTGCCACATGATCTCTCAATCACTATCCTCAGCGCATTTAAGAACGTGGAATGTCGTCGCCGGCATGCTGCATCTTGTATCGTTGATCGCTATTTTACTGCTTTCAAATAACTTCTCCTTGCCCGTAACGGCTACTTATATGAGCGGGCCACCGGGGTCGACATTTGCAGAGCCCATAGAACTTTTCAGGAATAACGTAAGTTTAACCATTGCCTTGTTTTTCGGGTTATCATCGTTCTTCCACTTTTTAGTTTCAGTGAAGCGTTTTCATTCAAAATATATTAATGATCTGAAGAAAAGCATCAATAGATTTAGATGGGTAGAGTATTCACTCAGCTCATCCGTCATGATTTTTGTAATAGCACAACTTTGCGGAATCAGTGATTATGCAGCCCTGATCTCTATAGTCGGGGTTAATGCGTCCATGATTTTGTTCGGGTGGCTACAGGAGGAGTTTACCAAGCCAGGTAATGGGCAGTGGTTGCCTTTCATTTTCGGCTGCATTGCAGGCGCAGTACCCTGGGGGATAATCGTCCTGCAGCTTCTCACTCCTGGCGGAAATAACGCAACAGACCCACCAGGATTCGTGTATGCTATCGTGATTTCGCTGTTTTTGTTTTTCAATTGCTTTGCTGTTGTACAGTACAAGCAATACCGAGGGTAGATGGAAATATTATATATACGGGGAAAAGGCTTATATTTTACTCAGTATATCGGCCAAATCCCTGCTGGCTTGGCAGATCTTTGCAGGAACTCTCACTTCTTAAGGTGTATAGATAGGGACCTTCCATAACACCTATTATAAAACGATCGCAAAGTCGTTTTTGGTTTACTGATATATTTGCAGTATGGTTTGTTTGGCAGTTATGTAGCAAGAGAAGGAAGGCAAGGCGAACTTCTTGATATTCTATTACAGGCAAGTTAATTACTTTGGCACCGCCATTGCAATAATATACAATTCATGCTATAATATACTTCATTCCTTGAAATAGGGTGTTGATTCTGCGAACTTAGGGTTGCCGTTCCCCAAGTTCGCTGCGTCAGCACGCGACCAGGCAGGATGGCGGTAGTTTTGCCTGCGTATCCGATTACCGCACACAGGAGGTGAGACCGGCATGCCCGGAATCACGTTCAAGATGTACCACACCACCAACGTGTATTGGGCCAAGCCCAGCGACATCCCGGCAGGACAGCCTCGGGATGACTACTCGGTGGGAGGCCGGGTCCAGACGTCCCGGAACTTCGAGAGCACCGTCACTATCCCGGAAGGGATGTGGGCTCTGCACACCGGCGGCTTTGGCGACGACCTTCTGTCACGAGGCGAGCAGCCCCGCAACTGGGTCGGCCGGCAGCGTCCCCGCTGCATCAACCTGGGTTCGCCCGGGCGGGCGCTCTACCTGAACCACCTACTGGTCAGCCCGGAGCCGTTCGCCATCATCTACGGCGTCCCAAGAGGGTGGAGCAACAGGCATCACCGTGAGCTCACGCTCCTGGACATCCATGACGACATGCGCCTCGGCGTCAGGGTCGAGACGGCACGCCAGATCCACGGTGACCAATACGGCAAGTGGATGGAGGCCTACGGTCTCCCCACGGCAGCCACGGAGAAGCGGCCCACCAGCCGCAGCTCCTTCCGCTGGGTGTGCGTCCGTGACGCGCTCGGGGCAACCGAGATGTCTCCCGAGCGGCTGCTGCTGGACTACTGGCCGCTCGTCCGCCGTGAGGCGGGCGAGGAGCTGTTCCCCCGCATGAAGATGCTGGTGGCGGACAGCCGCGAGCAGATCCACAACGCCGTCGTCGACAAGTCCATGCGCCGAGAGCTCTCGCTAGAGGAGATGGAGCAGCTGGTGGCTGACGATGCCACCGACTGGAGCCGGTACTGGATCCCCCGCGGATTCCTCCGGGACATCATGCTGCTGATGCAGTACAACTGGCACATCCCGCCGCGAAGCAGCTATCGGGTCGCGGCCTGACAACATTGACCCCGGTGCGGCTTCGGCCCGCCGGGGTCGCATCATTTTGGGTGCTACAACATCTTGTCTATTGTATTGATATTACGGTTGGTGGTCACCGCCTTGTACTTGGGTTTTGACATCAGCTTGCTAAATGCCGTGTCGAGCGTCTTTCCTTTTGGGACGCGCCAGTATACAACCCGTGTGCCCGGCTGGACCGATTCAATGTTGTGATCAATACCGGCTTCGTGTGACATTAAATCATCAACGGTTTCCTGCGTATCGCAGAAGATAACGTAGCCATGCATGTCAGATTCTCGCCGGAAGGGAAAGTTTTGAATTATCCCATTAAGGTCTTCAAATGGATATACCAGCACAAATGCTTGATACTTGAACTTTTCGCTCAGCATGGATTCGACGGCTTCCTTCAGTTTGGCCGGGCCAAGCTGGAAGTCGCAAACAACGTTGCCGGTTTGCAGGTACGTTTTTACATTGTGGAGCCCCATCTCTTCTAAGTAGCCGCGCAACTGCGCCATCGGTACTTTAACGCCGCCGACGTTGATGCCTCTGAGGAATACTGCGTATTTCATTTCATCAGCATAAACTAATTCATCCGTTTGAGAATACGGCAAACCGCCAGGGCCAACCACAGATCCTGGTCATGATAGCGGTCGTGGTTTTTGCGCAATTCAAACAACCCGCTGGGCTGTTGCGCGCTGGCCAGCCATTCCAAGGCTAAATTGATTGGTGGTTGGGCGATGGTGAACTGCAGTTTTGAAAGGATATCTAGGGACGATATTAGACTGGTGTTCCAAAAGGGGTAGGTAAAGGTGGTCCAGGCATCGGCTTTGCCCAAATCGGGATAGGTGTCCTTCTGAAAAAACCTGGCCGCAAGCAAGGCTCCGGCATTTTTTGCATCGGCCGACCGCGCATACCTAGGATGCACTGCAAAAGCCCTGAGCACGATTCCGGTTACAAAGTGCGAATAAGGACGGGTTATGTCAGGCTCAATCTGGTCTGGACCGAGGATCACCTCCAGATTGTACCCCCGCGTCCGCAGTGGTAGTGCCCAGCCGCCGTCGTCTTGGCGGTATTCAAGCAGCCAGTCGAACACCCGCTGGATGCGGGGATCATGGGCATAGCCGGCAATAATTAATAGCTCGGCAATAGCGGCGGTGTAATTTGGTGAGTATTGGAGCGCGTAAATTCCCCTGAAGTCGCCATCGGTCGATTGCTTGCTGAAGAAGTACTCGGCAGATCTTTCAATGGCGGGGTGGGATTTGTCCAGCCCAAACATTTGAATCAAAAACCCAAGTTGCCGGTATGTCTCCAGCTGGGAGTAGTCCGTGGTATGCCAGGGTGTTTTGCCCGGGTATTTCCAAGATCCGTCCGCCTGCTGCTTGCGCAGTATTTGCTGCGGTGTTTTTAGTTCCCAGAGGTTGCTGACCGGTTGGACAGGAAGGCCAAGGGCATCGCGGTTGGTGAAGTAGATAACCGGTACATTACCTGAAGCCAGTAAGGCTTGGGTTGGATCGTACTTCAAGATTTGGGCGTAATTCATTTCAGTAGTGCATCATCTGAGCCAATACTGTCCAGCGAGTTGAGAAAGGATGCGCTAGCAGTATGGAATGCTGCCCGCCTGGCTGCAATGCGGGTAGCGGCGATGAACTCAGCCGGGTCCTCAGGAAAGGCAGCTTTTGGCCATAATTCGTAATTGATGAACTTTCCGCTACCTATCTTAGCTGCAGCCAACGCCAAGCAAACAGTAAACACCACACTGGTTGGCTGGCTTGTGGGGCTGAACACGATTCCAAATCCAACGTCTATGCATTGCACCAACCGCTCGCCGTGCGCATCGCGCAGGTCTACCAGTGCGGGTTTATTGGCGACGATAGATGGAAAAATACGCGCCAGCCGCGATCCTAAACCTTTCCGGCAAAAGACGACATTCCTCCAGGTGGCGGGATCGGCTATCTTTGGAAAATGCCCCGCATCAACTGCCAGTAGTTCCCGGGCGATTTGAACGGCGGAATCATACATGTCCCCAAGGCTGACTGGATTGGCGATGTCGGCTCGTAGGTCTCTAGACATGAATTCAGTATACAGATAAAAACGCAGACAGATTGCGCTTATGTTTCGCAGGTGTTACGCTCAAGCCAATTAACGGAAATAATTGAATGGATTTATGGTTGGCCGTGGGCTTATCGGCTTTATGGCTGTTTTTAAGTGGCGGTGTTGAATACTCGCTGGTTTTGCCGCGCTGGCTAAAAAAGAACTTTGGAAATATCACACGGGAGCAAAAGGATACACCAGTCTGGGCGGTAGCCAGTGAAAAGCTTCTGCAGGGTCTTGGACTAGCTTTGCTGGTAAGCTGGACTACGGTTTCTTTAGTACAACTGTCGATAATACCGCTGCTGCTAATTAGCGCTACTTACTTGCTGTTGACCTATGCAAATTACAAAGTGGCTTTCAAGCCGGTCCTGGTGCTGACAGTTATAGACGCGGCCAGGGTACTGGTTGCGCTGTATATCGTTGGGCTTATTTTGCGCTAAAGGTTCGTTTGTCGGGCGTATTGCCGGTGCGCCTGGCCCAGACGTGTAGCAGGACAGTGGCCCACATCCGGTAGGGCTTCCATCGGCTGGCAATATCAAGCAGCTCTTGTTCTGGGGAATCCGGGCTTAGCTTGTAGGCTGCCTTGATGGCGTGGTACGTCATATCATCGCGCGTAAACCCGTCGGTTTTACCGGCGCCCCGGTATAGGATGCCTTGCGAGAAAAACGGCCCAATGCCTGGCAGCTGCTCAAGTTTTTCTAGCGCGGTATCGTCATCTAGGGCACGGAGATAATCCCGGTTGAGCAGGCCGTCCAGCGCCGCTTGAGCCACTGCATGGAGCCGCTCCATTTTGACCTCGTTTATGGACGGATACCCCTTCAGTTGGAGGATCTTTTCGGGCTGGGGAAATGCAAAGAAAGGTTGTCCCGACACCTCAATTCTTTCACCTAGCTCCCGGGACATCTTGGCTCTAATCGCCCGGCCTTGTGCCATGCTGATCCGATGGCCAATAACGAATGATGATGCTGCTTCGTACGGAGAGTGGAACAGGGTAGGGCGAAGGTAAGAGTATTGTTTCTGCAGGCCACCAATAACGGGATCATTTTCGCCCACGCGCACCCATCCGGCGCCGTCTTCATCAAGGGACATGGCAGCCAGTGCTTGCGCCTTGGCTTTTTCAATTTCTTCAGATCCGTACACTTCCAGATCGATTGCGCCGTCATCTTTTTGCTGCAGAGTTACGGCGGCGCAACTAGACCAGCCTTCAACGGGGAATGTCATGACGATAACATCATTGCCAGAACCTAACGTTGGCCAGCCATTAAAAAACTGGTTCTGGTTTACTAAGTCAAATGGTCCACTTGGTTTCATAGGTGTAATGATATCACTTGAGGGCCAGTGCATTCCTGCGTCTGACCTCCAGTCTTGCCGATACGCCATGGATGTCTCGGTTTCCCAATGGTACACACGCTGCATACGAAGGTGATAGCATCCAAGTTACACAACAGTAGTATGTACTTAGCAAGTAAATATGCTATACTTTCATCTGATGGAGTCCTTCAAAAAGAAAGAGGTTAGCCGTGAGGCGACTTCAGAGCCGGCCGCCATGTTGGGTTGCCAGCTTCCTGGAACAGTGGCCGGACCTCATCAAGGATGAGGACGAGCAGATTTGGCGCGAGTGGGTCTGCTTCAAGCATCGCGATTTCCACGCTTTGAAAGACCTACTGCGGGCGGACGTCCGCAACGGCTTCAAGGCGCGAGCCCTGTTCATCATGCTGGTTCCCACGCTGGAGTGGAGCCCCTTCTACTGGAGCGACGCAGCCACAGATATCTGCCTGTCCATGACGCACGACAAGGCGGAAAGTATTCCGGACGACCTAGTGCCGTTCTACGCGCAGATGGTTATCACTTTCTGCGACGCCATCGGTGGCTTTAGCCCTATGGGCGACGGCCCACGCAACGCGAGGGCGCAGGACGCCTATCTGGCCTACAACCGCCATCTGCTGCTCCTGCTCGGCCGCGCGCCGGAAGCCATGCGCGAGGACATATTTACCCGGTACATGATCAATGATCCGGCGGTATACCAGACGATGGATGAGTCCTCCGGCTACAACCCGTTTGGCGATCTCCTTCGTAGCCAGGTGGATGAGCAGTGGAAGCGACGCGCGGATAGCGAGCTCAAGGCGATTATCTTGGCCGAGCTGCGCGGTGAAGCCGCGCCCCGCGCCGCCCACGAGGCAGCCTTGGAGAGGTACCTCTGCGAGGTGGAGTTCCAGGCGGAGAGGCTTTGCTACAGCGAAAGCCTGTTTGCCAGCCAAGTCGAGTTCATCGTTTCGCTAGGCGACGCGGCCGGTGCCAACTTCAGGGCATGGCACGTGGAGGACATCCTGAATCACCTGCCTAAGCCCTTGTACAGCGGGCTGCGACTGCGGTTGGCGCGCTTCTTGCTACTGCAGCCCCACCGGCCGCACTACGAGTTCCGCGTCTATGACGTGCGGTCGCTGAGGGTGGCGAAGACCTTGCAAGGTGAGTTTGGGGTGACGGACACAACCCTGGCCGCCAAGGTTGACGATCTCGTGGAGGCGTATCGCGCCCGCCAAGAAGAGGCTGTCGATCGGCAGAAGGTGGTTAAGGCGCAGGAGTCAGCCGTTCTTGACCGCATGCGGTAGCGATTCACTGGCGCCGGGCAACGGACACGTTCCATGCCCGGCGCCGTTTTGATTCTTAAGGACGATTACGTGCTATCATGCAGTCATGCCAATAAGCATAAGCATTATCTTAAAAACTATCGCAGCGTACGTATTGGCTTACCTCATCAGCGGCGGCCTGGCCTACCAACTGATCACAAAGCAGTTCTACGTCGGCGATAACCCGATTTTTGCGGGATACCTAAGAAGCGAGGCAAACCCGGCGGAGTGGGCGCATGTGAACTTGTGGTTAATTCCAGGCTTACTACTGCGAGGTCTGCTCATCGCGCTAGTTTTATTGCCGATTGTGGGAGCCTTGAAGAAAATGGCTTTTGCTAAAAGGGTTGGTGTGGTTTTTGGGCTCATGTTTATGCTTACCCATTTGGCAGCGGCCGCGCCCAGTCCCAGTAACATAGAGGGGCTTGTGTATATGAAGGCGCAATTTACTGGTGCTATGCCGTTTTTGCTGACGCAGCCGGAAATGATTCTACAGTGCCTGTTGTTTGCGGTCGGGCTGTCATGGGTTTTGAGGGATAGGGCTGGCAAGAAAGCCTAGTCCACTATGATAGCGGGGTGCCCGGCGCAGCGTCAGTAGCTGCACCGGGCGAGTCCTAGATGGGGTCCTGGCGAGAGTTGGGCCGGCCCTGGTAGGGGAAGGGCTGGAGGATCATCGCCTCGTCAGAGGCCATGACCGTTCGCATCTGTTCGTGGCAGACCGCCTGGATGGCGGAGACTACCATCTCGGAGATCATCTGGTCGAAGTGCCACTGCACGCCCGAAAAGGCGACGATGAGCCGCATCGGGCCGACGCCGGCGACGGCGGAGCCGCCCCACTTGGTCATGCCGGGGACGTACAGAGAGGGGAACTGCTGCTGCACCAGGTGGCTCGGCAGCCCCGTGAGGTACGAGACGAACGCCTTGGCGCGGGCGATCGCGATGTACTTGTCGATGTCGTACCTCCCGATGTCGCCGAACGGGTTCTCCCATAGCACCAGGTCGAAGAAACTGTCGCTAGCCATGCCTTGGGGGTCGATGGCGCCTTGGTACTTGGGTTCGTAGGGGATTGCCGGATTGAGAACCACCACGCTGCCAGCACACTTGTTGATCGTGCCAGCCTTGGCGGCGGCAAGCACGGCCGGTGCGACGATGTCGTAGGCGGCCGAGCATAGATGGGGGGTGAGGCCGGTGAAAGCGTTCACGGCAAAACTCCTTTTGGAAAGGACACGGGTCTAGGATGCATAATAGTACCACAAAATGCTTGCGGTTGCAACAAGCTTGTGGCAGATTTTCTCGCTGGTGATATAGTTGCACCATGGCAGATATCAAAACTAAGCGGAATGACGCTAGCGTCCTTGACTTCATTAACTCGGTTGATGATGAAGTGAAGCGCCAGGATAGCCTCAAGCTTCTGGAGCTGTTTGAAAGGTGCACCGGAGAAAAACCAGCCATGTGGGGCAGCGCCATAATCGGTTATGGCAGCTTCCACTACAAATCGGAAAGAAGCGCCCAGGAGGGCGACTGGCCAATCACCGGGTTTTCGCCGAGGAAACAAAACCTGACACTCTACATCTTGGACAGCGTTACTGACTTTTCGGGTGACTTGGCAAAGCTTGGTAAGCACAAGACGAGCGTCAGCTGCCTATACATCAAGCGCCTATCGGACGTTGATTTGGGCGTACTTGAAGCAATGATCAATAAATGCGTTAAGCGGATGAGGGAACTGTATCCTTAGTTGAACGATCCCACCTTGACGTCTCCGTCGCGTTTGTAATTGGCAATTATCACGCCGCTGGGCGTTACTAATGAGTAGGTGAGCTGGTAAGCCGCCGGCTTGGTGCCTTGGCCAAATAGGCGCTTGCCCTTGCCGAGGGTCACGGGAAAAGTCTTAAGCCACAGCTCATCAACCAGGTCATTGGCTAGGAGCGTCTGCAAAAGATCGCTGCTGCCATGGACTTGCAAGTCAGGCCCATCCTGGTCTTTCAGCTTTTGGATTTCCGCAGGGACATCGCCAGTGATGGGCACGGTGGTCTTCCACTGGGCGCTGACGGGCTGAGTGGACACAACGTACTTGGTGGCGGCATTGAGGCCATGGGCGGTCGGGGTAGTTTGGTGCGGCCAATAGGAGGCAAAGATATCAAAGGTTTTGCGTCCAAGCAGCAGGTCAAACGGCACCTGCATCTGCCTGGTCATTTCCGCGCTGCCGGCCGCGTCAAAATAGGGAACAATCCAGCCTTCGTGCTGAAAACCTCCGGAAGGGTCCTCGCCCTTGCCTCCGGGCGCCTGCATGACGCCGTCCAATGATACAAAAGTCAGAACTACCAGTTTTCTCATGAGCGCCGTCCTATTATTATTCCGCCAATTTTATGCCGTTAACGGATGTAAGTCACTGCATGAAATAACAGTACCTTGACAGACATAGTAATATGACATACATTGTAAACATGATAGATAAGACGATAACATCCGACGTCCTCCGCGGCCACACCGATACCATTATTTTGGGGTTGCTGCGGGGCGGCGATAAGTACGGCTATGAGATATCCAAGCTGGTTCATCAAAAATCCGGCATGGCCTACGAGCTAAAGGAGGCCACGATGTATTCCAGCCTCAAGCGGCTGGAGAACGACGGCTGCATTACGGCTTACTGGGGAGATGAGACCCACGGCGGCCGGCGCAAGTATTACCGGGTTACGCCGCTGGGTAAAGCGCTGCACGAGACTAATAAACGGAACTGGGATTATGCCAAGCAGATCCTGGACCAATTACTTTAAAAGGAAACATCATGGAAAAGAAACTCGAGCAATACTTAGAGCAAGCCTTCGCACCCTACGGCGATTTCCCGGCAAGGCAGGACGTCACGGATGAACTTCTGGCAAACCTGGTGGCAAAATACCGCGACTTAAAAAGCCAAGGCCGCAGTGATGAGGAAGCCTATCAGGCGACCGTCGCTTCTGTAGGTGACGTTTCGGAAATAATGGAACAGGTAGGCGGCCGCCCAGGGAAAGAAGCTGAGACCTGGGGTGACAAATTAAAGGACTGGGGCAGCTGGATTGGTGTTAGCTCCAGTAAGCACCGGCTGCGCCATGCATCCCTGCAGAACTCAGACTTAAGCGGAACTTCCTTGGCAGGGGCTGATTTCAGTGGCAGCGCCCTGGCCGGCACTACCTATGAAAAGGCCGATTTGGCCGGCGCAAAATTTGGAGCGGCAGCACTCAACGGCGTCAACTTTAGCGGTGCCAAGTTGGCAAACTCTAATTTCCATGCCAGCGACCTGACTGGCGTCTGTTTTGACGGCGCCGATTTGTCGGGCGCCACGTTCAAATCTTGTGCCTTTAACGGTTCTACGTTCAGCGATGCAGCCCTGGCCGGCACACATTTTAAACATTCAGACCTGAGCGGCGTGTCTTTTGGCGGCATGACGCTGCAGGGCGTGGAATTTGAAACGTCATCCCTAAAAGAAACAGATTTCAACAAGGCGGTGTTACGGGACGTTTCATTCCATCATTCCGATGTCAAAAAGGCGCTGTTTGCCGGTGCCACTATGGATAAGGTGACCTATGCGTTGCTGAAGGGCGCCAAAGCCGATGTTAGTGGAGTATCGATCATCTAATTAAGTACCATTATTTGCTGTAATCGATAGCCTTGTGCCCTTCCCTTGCCATGTGCTAAACCAGTATCAATAAAAAGAAGCGCGATGAGCAAAATACTCCTGTCACCATCAATTATGTGCGGCGACCTATTCAACCTCCGGCGCGACCTTGAGGTAATTGAGCGCTACCATTTTGATTTTTTGCACATCGACGTCATGGACGGCCATTTTGTGCCCAATATTACCCTTGGATACGAACTGGTCAATAACATCGCCCACCATGTGAAAATTCCCAAGGACATCCACTTAATGGTGGATGACCCCTATGAGGCGATGACGCACTTGCACCTGAAGCATGGTGATGTGGTGACCTTCCATGTGGAAAGCGCCGGTGATCCCCGGAGGACGGCGGCGCGGATCCGCCGCCACCACGGTAGGGTGGGTCTGGCCATCAGCCCACAGACCACGCCTACTTCCATCCGGCCGTACTTGGGTATTATTGACCATTTGCTGATTATGACGGTGACGCCGGGCTTTGCCGGCCAGCCGCTGCTGGAAACGGCCCACGAGCGGATTGCCGAGATTATGGGTTACGTTGGAACGGGAAGCAAGCTGATAGTGGGGGTGGATGGGGCGATTGGATACGATGAAATCCGCGACTTCCACGAAATGGGCGTTGACTACTTTGTCCTGGGAACCAAAGCACTTTTTAAGCGCGGCAGTCTGACTAAACAAGCGGTGGCGGTGTCCGGATACGTGGGAGTGCTTCAAGAGATAGAAAGCAAGGGGCACGCCTCGTGAAGCTGCGATGGTTCCCAAATTCATGGGTACTGGTTGAGGCCGCTAGCAAGGTGGTCTACATTGATCCGGCCTGGATCCAAAAGAACTTCCTTAAGTATCCCGGCCACGTGGTATACAGCCATTGGCCCGACCCCATGGACGGGCTGCCAGACCCGGAACTGCACAAAGCCGATTACATCTTTGTTTCGCACGCCCACCAGGACCATTACAAAGCCGTGACAATTGCGAGGCTGCGAAAGGCAAGCACACGGGTGTTTGGGCCGGCCACGCTAGTTGGCAAAGTAGATGGCGTGGAAATCGTGGAACCTGGTGCGCAGCTGCGACTTGAAGGGGTGCACGTTGAAGTGGTCCATGCCTATAACACGCCGGAAGGCCGTTCTACCAGCAAGCAGCATAAACGCGGGGAGTCGGTGGGGTTTGTGGTAGAAGCGGGCGGTCGCCGGTTGTACCATGCCGGGGACACTGACGTGATACCGGAAATGCGCGACTTGGGCGGGATTGACGTGGCAATGCTGCCGGTGGGAGGCACTTTTACCATGGATGCCCAGGAGGCGGTGGAGGCAGCGCGGATTATTAATCCAAGACTAGTCGTGCCGATGCATTTCATGGGCGCGGATCCGACTGTGTTTATGCGGCTACTTGCAGAGGCCGGCCTTGATGGGCGCTTGCTTGAGACAGGCGGCTGCCTGGAAATCTAGCTTGGCTGGCGTGTTATAGTGGGCGGTATGGATGCTAGGAAAAATATTGAAGCCTATCTTGTCAGCCTGCCGGAGTGGCAGCGCAGTAACTTGTTATCATTCCGCGAACTTATCCATGAGGTTGACCCTGGGATTACCGAGGACTGGAAATGGTCGGTACCGGTTTTTATAAAAGGCGGCAAACTGGTTTGCGCGATGTCTACCTTTAAAGACCATACTAAGTTCAACTTTTTTGAGGGCGCGGCATTACCGGACCAACACAACTTGTTCAATAGCGGGCTAGATTCCAAAAAGCACCGGTCGATTAACCTCAAGGAAGGCGAGGCGGTGAACGCCGATAAGCTCCGCGACGTAATCGGGGCGGCCATCCAGTACGCTAAGTCCTAAACGTCCAGCTCAACGCTGATGGGGCAATGGTCTGACCCCATGTACTGCGGATGGATATTGGCGCTGGCCACCTTGTCTTTGAGGCCCGGTGACACCAAGAAGTAGTCAATCCGCCAGCCGACGTTCCGGGCGCGGGCGCCGCCAAAGTTGCTCCACCACGTGTAGTGGCCGTTGCCTTCTTTGTACATTCGCAAGGTGTCTGTGTAACCCGCCTTAAGGAAGGCGTCAAAGCCGGTGCGCTCTTCCAAGGTAAAGCCCTTCTTGCCCTCGTTGGGCTTGGGGTTTGCCAGGTCCAACGGCGTGTGGGCGACATTAAGGTCGCCGCAGAATACCACTGGCTTGGTTTTCTCAAGCAACTGGCAGTGCTCAAGGAAAGCGGGGTCCCAGTGGTCGCGGCGCAAGGGGATGCGGCTGAGGTCCGGTTTGGCATTGGGGGTGTAAACGGTCACGACGTAAAAATGTTCGTACTCGGCAGTTAGAACCCGGCCTTCAGTATTGGGGTCGCCGTAGCCATCGGTGGTCATGTCGTATTTCTGGCGGATGCTGCTTGGAAGATTGTTGCTAACCCCAAGGGGCTTGGGGCGGCTGAATAGGGCCGTACCGGAGTAGCCCCGTTTTACGGCTGAGTTCCAGTATTGGTGGTAATCTGGCAGGTCTACGACGGCCTCGCCAGGCTGCGCCTTAGTTTCTTGCAAGCAAAGTATGTCGGGGTTCTCGGTTTGCATAAACGGTGTTAGCGCTTCTTTGCGGAGGAGTGAGCGGATGCCATTAACGTTCCATGAGCACAATTTCATGAAAACTATTGTACACGGCTTTGCTAAAGCTTTTGTTATCATTTGGGCATGGGAGAGACGCATAAAGGGCTGCCGGTCCTGACATTTTGGAAGTATGAGGATTGGCTGGCTTGGCTTGAGGCCAACCATGCCAGCGTGGACGCCGTGTGGCTGAAGCTCTCCAAGAAGGCTTCGCCCAAGCAGACCATAAGCTACGTTGAGGCGCGGGAAGGCGCCTTGATATACGGTTGGATCGACGGGCTGATGAACCCTAGCGATGAATACTACCGGTTCCAACGCTTCACGCCACGGCGGGCCAAAAGCGTCTGGTCCAAGGTCAACCGAGGGCTGGTTGAAGAGCTGGCCGCCCAGGGAAAAATGAAGCCTTCAGGGACGGCCCAGGTAAAAGCGGCCCAGGCCGACGGCCGCTGGGATGCCGCTTACGACCCGCCCGCAACTATGGGCGTACCAGGGGATTTTCAGGCGGCGCTGAATGCCAATCCGGCCGCCTCGGCTTGCTTTGCGGAGATCAGTAAAACCAACCGCTACGCCATTTTATTTCAAATCCATCATGCGAAACGGCCGGAAACCAGGGCAAGGAGGATTGCCAAGTATGTCCAAATGCTTTCTGAAGGCCAAAGGCTCTACTAAGATAGATGCACTAAGGAGGCCTAGAGATGTGCCGCAACATTAAAATACTATTCAATTTTGATCCGCCGGCAACCGATGAAGAAGTGCGCGACGCGTCTTTGCAGTTTGTCCGCAAGCTGTCGGGTTTTACCCGCCCATCGCAGGCCAATGAAAGGGCCTTTAACGAGGCCGTTGACCAGGTGGCCGCGGCCTCCCGCCAGCTGCTTGACTCATTGGTGACCCATGCCAGTCCCAAAGACCGTGAGGCTGAAGCGCAGAAGGCAAGGGAGCGGGCGTCCGCCCGTTTTGGTACGGCATAGCCGGTTGTGACAACCGTCCTATGCGTCCGCCCACAGGGTGGTATCATCGCCGCAAGGAGATACCACGATGCCCAGTTATGATTTCAAGAATGACCCGACGTATAAGGCCAAACGTGAACCCGGGATTATTATGGTTCCTAAGATGCGCTTCCTGACCTTGGAGGGAGAGGGGGCTCCTGATGCGCTTTCCGAGGAACAAACCGGCTTTCAAAAGGGGATTGCCTGGCTGTACGGCCTAGCCTATGGTGTGAAGTTTTGGGATAAGAAACACCAGGCGCCCCCGGGGTACGCGCCATTTACGCTGGCGCCCATCGAGGCGCTGTGGTGGACGGCCAGCGGCAAGGACTTTAACCTTAATGACCCTAGCGACTGGTACTGGAAGCAGCTACTACGCGTGCCGGAGTTTGTGGATGAGGCGTTCTTGAAGGCGGTGGCAGATGAGATAGCCGCCAAGAAGAAAGACGAAGGCTTCCACCAGCCCGCCCTGGTTGATTTTGAGGAAGGGGATTGCGTGCAGATACTGCACGTGGGGCCGTACAGCGCGGAGCAACCGACCATTGACGCCATGCATGCGTATGCCAAAGACCAGGGGTATGTGTTGAGAGGGAAGCATCATGAGCTTTACTTTGGCGATCCCCGGCGTACCGATCCGGAAAAGCTTAAGACCGTACTAAGGCAGCCGGTTGAAAAGGCTGCCTAGACCGGGCGAATATGCTCCGGGGGGATGTCATAAGTAACCATGAGCTCCGGTCGCCGGAAACCCCGCTCGTGGCTGTATTGGTCCCAGCGGGTCAATGCCTTCCAATACTCGTCGGCGTGATGCCCGGCTGACCCGTCACCGGCGGCAACGGATACCTTGACGGCATCATAGCGGTCAAGGTCGCTGACATAGGCTTTACTCGGGTCTGCCATGATTTCCAGCACCACATGGTCGCTGGTGGCCGACAAGCTGTCCGGCGGCGTGACGCGCCCGTCGGTGATGTTGACGGCGCCCTCGCGCTCGGCGAGGTAGCAATAGAGATTTCGTTGGCGGCTGAGTCCGGCCATTCTTAATTCATTGGGAAGCCGGGAGTCCAATAGCTGGTCGGTGCGGGCTATGAGGCCGTCACTTTTATCACCTCGCTGGGCGCATTTCAGACCGTTGCCCAGTATTGAATCAAGGCTGTCTTTGCGGACCTCGTGGTAGGCAACTTGCATTCCTGTATTTTAGCAGCTAACTGCGGGAGGCTGGCCGGTAGATGGCGTCAAGGTAGTCGCGCAGCATCCGGGCGGCTGTAACTTTTGGCCCGATACTTGCCAACGATTTTTGCATCATGACGGTCCATTGGTGCGGTAGGCCGCGGCCGTCGCGGGTGTAGAAGGCACTTGTCACCGGGCCTTCAAGCAGCTGGTAGAGGGAGGCGGCCACGTCGTCGGCAGTTTGGTTGTCGCGGCGGCTGCCGATTGCCCAACCGGCACCGGACTCATACATCTCATCCCACCAGCCATCCAGAACCGACAGGTTCAATACTCCGTTAAGAATCGCCTTTTGGCCGCTGGTACCGGATGCCTCGTGTGGCCGAACGGGGGTATTTAGCCAGACGTCGCATCCCCTGACCAGCGATGCGGCAATGTCCATATCGTAGTTCTCAACCAATACCAGGCGTCCGGCAACGTCTTTGCGCCGCGAGAATTGGCTGATGGCGCGGATAATTTCTTTGCCGGGTCCGTCAATGGGGTGGGCTTTGCCGGCAAAGACAAACTGGACCGGCCGGTCGCCGCTGAGCAGGGCCAATAGCCGCTCGGGCTGTGACAGTAGGAGTGAGCCCTGCTTGTATGGCGCAAACCGCCGGGCAAAACCGATGGTGAGGATATCCGGGTCTAGCTTGGGGCTATTGCCGGATAGCGAGTTGATATGGGCCACCATTGCAGCCCGGGCTTCCTGCCTGATCTTCCATAGTTCGTCGGGGTCGGCGTGGTGCAGGACGGCCCATTCGTCGGCGTTGCCCTGCCACCAGTGGTTGCCGACGTGGCGGCTGAGGTAGCCTGCCATTTCCGGAGACGTCCACGTTTGGGCGTGGACGCCGTTGGTGACGTGCCGGATGGGCATCCCGGCTTCCGGCGTGCCCGGGTACAGCTTGCCAAACATTTCCTGACTGCGGCTGACCTTGCCATGCAACCGCGAAACGCCGTTGGACCGCTCCGCGAGACGCAGGCCCATCACGGCCATGTTGAAGGGAGCCTGGGGTTTGTCGTCGGGGAAATGGCCCAGTTCCATAAGCTCTTCCAGCGGTACGCCGCAGTCCTTGGCCCACCACGTTAAATATTCCTTGATCTGGCGATAGGAGAAGCGGTCGATGCCAGCCGGCACGGGAGTGTGGGTTGTAAAGACGGTGTTGGACCGGACGGACCGCAGGGCTTGCCCAAACGGGGTTACGGAAGAGGCCAATTCCCGGATGCGCTCAAGTCCCATGAATCCGGCGTGGCCTTCATTGGTGTGGAAGACGGTGGGCTGGAGGCCCAATGTCCGTAGCGCCCTCACCCCGCCGATCCCTAGCAGGAGCTCTTGATGGAGCCGGTGTTCGCTGTCGCCGCCGTACAGCCGGTCGGTGACGCGGCGCAAGTCGGCGTCATTGCCGGCGGTGTCGGTATCAAGGAGGTATAGGGGAACGCGGCCGACGTCCAGCCGCCAAACTTGGTAGCGCAAACTACGCTCACCTAGCGGTATTCGGCCTTCGGCCTGGGGGCACGGCACAAGGCCGAGGCGCCCAGGGTCGTATGTTTCATACTTTTCTTGCTGCCTGTCATCGACTATTTGTTGGCGGAAGTAGCCATGGCGGTAAAACAGGCCGATGGCAACCAGGGGCAGGCCCAGGTCGCTGGCAGTCTTGAGGTGGTCGCCGGCCAGGACGCCAAGTCCGCCGGCGTATTGGGGGAGCGCCGCGGACAGGCCGTATTCCGGAGAGAAATATGCAATTTGCATGGGCTGGCCGGATTTATGCCGGCGGTCGTGCCAGGAAGGAGTCTCC
>CBDTXE010000006.1:0-22110 GCA_965364395.1 uncultured bacterium
GCCGCAAAAAGAGGGAATAGAGAGGGGTTGTTGCAGCCGCGATAGACGACAACATAAACGGCGACAAATCAAGCCCAAGAAAAGCCATTCTAGCCAAAATGTCAAAAAAACAACATGGGTTTTCAGGATTAGCATTGTAAATTGTTTTGAAATGCAGATATGGTTGCACTCACCCGCCATTAATCATGCACGGGGCAGTGCCCTTACGGCTGGTAGATGACGGTTGCAGGTCTAACAGCCAATGGCCCAGTTGTGAACTTTATAAATGACTATTAATGGCTTAGCAAAAGCAATAAACCGATAGCCACTATATTTCTACAGGTATAACCACTCGGCTTTGATCGATACTGTGGTAAGCCGCAAAATATACATTGTGCGACACAGTGTCAATTTGCGTTTGCGCTAGTGTATCAACCGACCTAGTCCACTTCCGGTACCTGGATTATATGGGATGACAGTTACTTGGCATCCCATCCGCTCGTGGATCTGCTGTTCCTGTCATGTATTTCAACTTATGTGCGTTGCTTAGTACATTTTTACGGACCGGCCCTCTCGGCATTTCACGGCCGAACAAGGACCGAACTTACTTTCGAGTCCATTGTTATAATCTTAGGCGCCGGATCATTTCCGCTTCTCCCCTCCTCCCTTCTTCCGCCCGCCATCGTTTTATTAACATACGGCTGAAAAATTCATAACGGAACAGCATGACCGCAAAAACCGAACGTGTTCGGTGTTTGTTCACCGTATATGTTCTTGCCATCTGCCTGCAACGTGGTTATGGTTAAAACATGCATTCAAAGTTTATGGAATCATTGCGCCGGCTGCCAGCGCCATTGGTATTTGGCGCGGGCATCGTCATGGGGGTGGGTTTCTTGGCGACTGTACCGCAGCCCATCAAGACGTTGGCCGCAGCACTGCAGGGCGATATCAATGGTGACGGCAAAGTGGACGTTGTAGACCTGAGTATATTGCTGAGCAATTACGGTAAGACAGCGTCGCCATCACCCTCGCCCATACCCACTACAACTCCTACGCCGTCCGCAGGGTATCCGGCATTGCCGGCTGGTGCCACGTTGCTGGGTCGCCAGAACTTTGAAACCGGCACCACCGGACAGTCGTTTACTGCCAACCAATGCACCGGTGACAACAACCGCATAGCTACCGACTCCGCAGAGGGCAAGGTTTGGGAAGCCTGGTGGGATTCCGGCGACCCACCGGTGGCAAGCCATATGGCGCGGTGCGAGATGTCTGACATGCCAATGAACGGCCCTGGCGAATATGTGTACCGGTATAAGTTTAAGGTTCCAGTTGGCTCATACTTGCCAGGAAGCGGTTGGCACTACCGCCTGCAGTTCCATGGTGACAATCCAAGTACCAGCCCGCCCATCGCCATGTGGACGCACGCAGGTCCCTCGGCCAGCCAATTCAACCTTCGGTTTGGCGCCGGCGACTCCAGCTGGTTTCAGACCGGTTGGACCGCTTACCCGCGCGACGTCTGGCACACCGTACAGATCCGGGTTAAATGGGCTACTGACGCGACAGGATGGGCAGAGTTCCACGTGGACGGGCAGCCGGTCACTACGCTTAGCGGCAGCACCCGCCTGACCGGAAAGACGCTCCGCGCTAGCCAAGGTACGCCCCTCCAGGTTTACGCCAAGTATGGCCTAGATGCCGGCTCGCTGCCAACATCGGGGATTAAACTACATGGCTTTGTGGCACATTTTGAGACGTACCGGGTTCAATAGCCTTAGGCTGGCAATTGGCTGCACGGTGGTTGCAACCTGCTGTTTCTCCACTGTCTACGCCGCCGTTCCTGGCGACATTACCGGCGACAGCAGGGTTGATGTCATTGACCTGAGCGCTATGTTGTCGCAGTTTGGCGCTACGGGAGCGGCGGATTTAAATAACAGCGGTACCGTTGACGTCATTGATCTCAGTATATTCTTGTCCGCCTATCGTATTTCTTTGCAGGAGTATCCGGCTCTGCCGGACAGCGCCGCGCTAATCACCCGGGATGATTTTGAATCAGGTACTGTCGGGCAGTCGTACACCTCCAACCAGTGCGAGGCCAATAATAACCAGGTAATCAGCAGCGGCTGGGATGCAAAAATATGGGAAACGTCGTGGGATGCGGGCGATCCTCCGGTAGCTGCCCATCAGGCGCGCTGCGAGCTGCCGGAAGCACTGAACGAACCTGGCGAATACATTTACCGCTACAAGTTCAAAGTGCCTTCTGAGTCATACCTGCCGGGCGAAGGTTGGCACTACCGCCTGCAGTTCCATGGTGACAATCCAAGTACCAGCCCGCCCATCGCCATGTTCACGTACGAGGGCCCCACGCCCGACCAGTTCAGTCTACGCTTTGGCGCCGGGGACTCTAGCTGGTTCCAAACTGGCTGGTCATATTATCCTCGTGACCAATGGCACACGGCTCAGGTAAGGGTGAAATGGTCTACCGACAACACGGGGTGGTCCGAATTCCATATTGATGGGCAGCCGCTCACCACTCTCAGTGGGACGACGCGTCTCAATGGTAAAACCCTTCATGCCAGCCAGGGAACGCCAACTGCCGTTTACGCCAAGTACGGTTTGGACGGCGGCTCGTTGCCAACAACTGGCATCCGCTTGCTGGGCTATGTCGCCCACTTTGAAGCCTGGAGTGTTAACTGATATGCCCAATAACATCTTCAGCCAAATACTGCGCCCGAGAAATCTGCTCGTGATAGCAGCGGTCGTTCTGGTAGCGCCCGCTTCCTTACTGATTCGCGCGGCCACGCCCAACGCCCTCCCCGGAGACATCAACGGCGACAACACCGTCAACGTGACCGACCTGTCCATCCTGCTCAGCAATTACGGCAAGGCCGCATCCGCCTCCACCAATCCGGCGGCCGATATCAATGCCAATGGAGACGTAAATATCACTGACTTATCGGTCCTATTGAGCAACTTTGGTAAGACCAGTGCGGCGACAGACCTGATAAACGAGACATTTGCCTCCGGCGCCAACTTTGCGCCAGTTGGTGGCACGTGGGGGGTTAGCGGTGGCGCCTACCGGCTGACCGGTCCAGTCTCGCAGGACAACCCCGTCCACGGGCTGTATAACCTTTCTGTGCACAACACGTCGGTAACTGGCAATTTCGTAGTTAAGGCGAATGTGTCGGCCGTGGCTAGCGATGCCCAATGGGACGACGTGGCGGTGGTATTCAACTATCAAGACGCCAACAATTACTATTACGCTTCCTTCTCGGAAACGAATAACCAATACATCCATGGCATCTTCAAGATCCAGAACGGCACAAAGACAGAGCTGAAAGATTCTTCCGCCGCCTTTAGTGCTGGCGCGACCTACGCCGTCCGCATTGAGCGCGTCGGTACATCCATTCAGGTTTACCGCAACAACCAACTTGAGGCCGCCGTCAACGACACATCATTTACTGGAGGCAAAGTTGGCGTCGGCGGCTGGGATAACCAGGCCGTATTTGATGACTTTATCGTGACGCAGCTATCACCAGGGGTTTCACCCTCGCCTGTGCCAACGACGTCTCCCTCCCCTCCCCCACGTACCGGAACGGTTTACTGGCAGACAAATTTCTCCCGGTTCGCCTTAGGGCAATTGCCACCCTACACCCCCGACCTCTCGGATACGTCTTGGAACATCTACGGCGGCGCAACGTTAAAGATTATCAATGACCCCCAAAAGGGCAAGGTGCTGTCAGTCCATGGTGCGGCAAACCAGGCCAGGCCGGACGACAATTCCCAGCGCGGAGAGCAGGTGCCGCCAATTTCGCTGACAGAAGGCCAGACCCGGTACATTGGCTTTAACCTATGGGCCAATCCGGAAATACCCCAGTCGCCCAGCGGGCACCTGACGTTGTTCCAAATTAAAACCGGCGGCGCGGCCGACCAGTACCCAGTTTTTGGAATGGACTTTGGCCACGGCTGTAACTGCCTGTCCATGGGCGGCGTCGCGCCGGGGTATAGTCTATTTAACGGCGGGCCGATTCCTCGCGGGGTATGGACCCGCGTTGTCCTGGGAATCCACGTCAGCAAAAGCCCCAGCCAAGCCTGGATTGAGCTTTGGCGCGATGGCAGGCTGGTTGTCCCGCGCAGTAACGGCTACAACGCCCGTAATCTGGACGGCAATATCGGAGGCACGATGTTTGCTAACGGCAGCTCCAATTACATCAAGTTTGGCATCTACCGCGGCCCGGAGCCGTTTGTGGAAGAGCACCGGTTTGGCGACATGGTTATTGGTGACAGTTACGATGCGGTGAAATGATGAAATCCTGGATGGCCAAAGTTAAGAGAATCCCTACCCCACTGATCTTTGCGTGGGGTCTGTTTGCCGGAGCGGCATTCCTGTCGGTAGTCCCCCAACCAGTAAGGATCCTGGCCGCCGCACTGCAAGGCGACATCAATGGCGACGGTAAAGTAGACATCGTTGACCTGAGTATTCTGCTCAGTAACTTTGGCAAGACGGCATCGCCGTCGCCTACGTCTACCCCGCCGCCAACACCCGGTCCCACAGCCACCGCCTACCCGATTCCGGCAGGATCGACGCTTCTCCGAAAGAATGATTTTGAGGACGGCAAGGAAAACTCGTGGGACAACACTATGGTATTTGAAACCTCGCCGGACCGCTGGACGGTGGACACCGGGGTGCCGTTGGCTGCCCAAGGGACCTGGCGTGCCAGGGCTGAGGTCCGCGCCGGCGACCCGCAGATCGCGTCGGGATACCGGTCCCAGTTATCCAGCGGTATCAAGCCAAACAACCACCAGTACCTATCGTGCTTCAGATTCCTGATTCCCGGCAGCTCAGATTTGCCCGGACAATACGGCTCCAACGCGTGGAAGCTAATCTGGGAGCAACATACGGTCAATATCGGCGGATCACCGCCGTTGGCGCTGTTTGTTGACGGAACCAAGGGTCAGCCCGTGACGCTGTCGCACGCCGCCGGCGACGGCTCACGCTCCGATTGGTCCAAGGCCGGCGTGGCGCTGGATACCTGGCATCATTTCTGCGCAAAATACTACCAATCTACTAGTAGCGGGACGGGTTGGCTGGAGCTTTGGCTGGACGGACAATGGCAAACGTTGAACAGCGGCCAGCAGCGCAAAGCCTTTGCAACAGCTGGCGCATCGGTGGACGGGTTGTATGTATTGGGCGGTATTTACCGTGGCGGCGGACACGGCGGCACCAGCATCATATATACCGATGATTACCAGGAATACCGCGTTGGTCCATAGTATGAATGTCCGTGCCGTAGGCGGACGTTGGTGGCCGATAGCAATCCTAGCGGCGTTCTTGGTGCTGGCCCCCGCAGTGATTCTGACCCGCGCGGCCACGCCAAATGCCCTCAAGGGTGATATTAATGGCGATAACGTCGTTAATGTAACTGACCTATCGCTACTGCTATCAAACTACGGAAAATTGGCCAGCGCCTCCAACAACCCCAATGCCGACGTCAACGCTGACGGCGCAATCGGAATTCTGGACCTCTCTATTTTGCTGTCCAATTACGGCAAGTCCGGCACCCCCTCCCCTTCCCCGTCTCCATCGCCCGTTCCTACCAAACCAAAGATATTTGGTGCCAACAACGCGGTAGGCTGGGGCGAGGCCGCCCGTGCCAAGCAGCTATTGGGGGTTAACGGCGACCGCACCTGTCATGATGAGTTTGGCTCGCTGGACGCTGACCTTGGCCCAAAGATTGCCGCCAACAGCATGTACCTGACGTTATGCGCCGGTAACTACGAAGGCATGAAGTCATTGGACGCCCATCGCCAGGACTACGCGAAAACCATGGCATCTTTGGCTGCTAAGTATGGGCCCGGTGGCACTTATTGGTCAAATAAGCCTGGACAGGTCGCCTATGCCATCCAATCCTTCACGACGATGAATGAGCCGTATGGGTGGTGGTATCGCGGCGGGCACAATGACCCGGCCGCCTATGCTCGAATCGCGCGCGACGCCGTTAAGGCGGGTCGGGCGGCAAATCCGCGCGCCAAGTTTTACGTATCACTTGCCATGGGAGATGTTAAGTTACAGAACGGCACCTGGATAAAGTGGAATGAAGCAGTTCTGCAGGCGGCTCCTGACCTTATTGAGTTGGCCGACGGCATAGAGGTGCATAATTATGGCAATCCATCCACGGTGTGGTCACAAATTGATGCCGTCAAGAGCTGGGCTTGGAGCCAGCGAGGTGGCAACGGCAAGCCTTTCGTAGTCACGGAGATGAATCTGACCGACCAACAGGTGTCCTCAGAGCAGGCGTTCATTGATGCCATGCCGCAGTTTGTGCAGGCTGCCAAAGCACGGCCTTGGGTGCATGAGCTTTTCATTTTTTGCTGGCGCGGTTACGGCGACCTGGACTATCTGGGCTTCTTGTCTACGGGAGGTGTTGTAAGGCAGGCCCGCGCCGATGCTTACCGCAACGCCATTGCCCGATAAACTATATTAGCGCTGGTCGCGCAGTGAGATAGTCTCGCCGGGCTGGATATGCCGCTGAGAATGCGCCTGTGTGGGCGTCTGGGGCGCTTGTGGGGGGTGAGGCCGGCTGGGAGACCCAACTGCCACGGGATCGCGCCTTGGCTGCTCGTGCGGCCGGTTATCGCGCTCGCGGCCCTGTCCGCTTTGGTCGCGCCGGTCATCCCGGCGTCCGCCTCCGCCGCCTCCCCCGCCGCGTTGGCCTCCGCCGCCCCGGTTATCACGGTTATCGCGCCGGTCATCCCGTCGCCCACGGTCCCGGTCTCCCCTGCCCTGGCCCTGACCACGGTCGCGGTTGCCTCCAGTGGGCAATGCCGCCTTGGGTGGCTCCGGATTTTTTAATGCGCCTAGAAACGTATTTTCCTTGCTTTCCTTGCCTTCGCCCAGCAAGACGCCACCCGTTACCGGTGCGCCGGCTTCTACCTTGGGCGTATCCGGCCGGTCGGACTGGCCGCTACTCCACTTCTCAATGGCATCCTCAACTACATCCCGGCGGGACGCAAAGTTTTGGCGTGTATGTTCGATAATGTAAGACGACAGGTCGTTGTCCGGGTCGGGCATACGCAGGGTGGTGGCGGAGAACGGAGGCACTTTCTCGCCGTTGACTGCCAAAGTCAGGACGATGTGCTGGTTGTTTAATTTAATTAGGTCGCTGGCCTCAAAAGCGGGTTCAAAGTATTTGGCCAAGATGTTGCCGTCTTCCGCGCCCACCCGGAAACTGATCATCGAGCCGACGTTGCCAAAAACGGCGTCCCTAACCGTTTCCGGCATTTGGGATACGTACTGGTTGGCGACCGTCAGGTTCAAACCGTACTTACGGGCTTCTGAAAGGATGACGGCAAACGAGTCGGTAGCAAAGTTTTGGAACTCGTCCACATAGAGGTAGAATGGCCGGCGCTGGTCCAGTGGGACGTTGGCGCGTCCCATGGCGGCCAGCTGGATCTTAGTCACCATCATCGCGCCCAGGATGGCGGCATTGTCTTCGCCAATCTGGCCGCGGCTGAGGTTAACAATAAGTATCTTGCCTTCGTCCATGATCTTGCGCAGATCCATGCCGCTTTTTGGCTGGCCGATGATGTTGCGGATCAGCGGGTTGGCGGTAAAAGCACCCACCTTGTTTAATACCGGCGCCACGGCCTCGGAGGCAAACTTGTCATTCCAGCTGGCAAACTCGGTTACCCAAAAGGCTTTGACTACCGGGTCCTTGATCTCTTTAATCACCTTATTGCGGAAGGGCTTTTCCGTTAGCATCCGGGTGATGCCCAGTAGCGTCGAGTCAGGATAATCCAGTAGCGCCAAAAGCGTGTAGCGCAAGATGTACTCTAGCCGCGGTCCCCAGGAATCAAACATCCGTTTGAGGACGCCGATCATTTCCGAGCTGATATTGTTTTTCATCACCTCGTCGGTAATCTCTAGCGGGTTGAAAGCGATCGGGTTGTCACGATCGGCCGGGTTGAAGTAGATGACGTCCTTAAGCCGGTGTTCGGGTATAAACTGCAGCATATCGGTGGCAAAATCGCCATGAGGGTCCACGATGGCAAAGCCTTGGTTGTGATAAATGTCCGATAGTGTCAACAAGTTTAGAAGCTTTGACTTACCGGTACCGGTCTGGCCGATGATATAGAGGTGTCGTCCACGGTCGCTGCGCTTGAGGCCAAACTTGTGCTGGATACCGCGGTAGTTGGTCAGGCCAAACAGGCTGATCTCGCCAGGGGTATACATCCCCTCGGTTGGAAGCGTGGAAGGCGGCTCCGAGGTTTTGACGGTCGACCATGACATGCTCGGCGTCTCAACGCTTTTGTGCGGCAAGTGGTAGATGCTGGCCAGCTCCTCGATGTTCAGAATAAACCCGTGGTCCATGAACAGGCGCGCGCGGTACTCCTCTGCCCCGTCAGCGCCTTCAGTCAGCTTGGAGTGTGTGAAGCCGTTAAGGTTGGTGGTGTTGAATTGCTTGAAGCCGCCAACTATCGCTTGGATACGCTGCTTAGCCATTGCTTCATCGGGCCCTAGGTATGTGATGCGGATCTTAGTTTCGTAGCCTAGCTTGTTGGTTTTTTCTTCAACAGCCTTAATGATCGCTTGCTGGCCGGTGGATAGCTTTACTTCGCCCTTTTTCTCGTCTTTCTTCTCATCTGGCGGTGCAAACAGGGCGGTGAAAAAATGGCCAATAATGAAAATTGGTATTTCAATAAGCTGCTTGGTGAGTTCGCCGCGCAGCGACATGTTCTTGCCGCTTTTGACGCCTTCGATGTATTTATGCCCAAAATCCTGCCAGGAATCGTCGATTGGCCGCGCCATGATCTGGATCCACATTTCTTCCCCGGACTGCTCCAGCTTGGCCAAGACGGCGGTGATGCCTGCCAGCGGATCTACCTCAAACGACTGAAATGTCTTAACTGGCAAAACCTCGTCTTTGGTAAGCTCTAACGTCGTAGTGAAGGCCTTGCGCGTGCCTAGCTGGGTGCGGGCGTAGTCCTCTACTCCCTCGCGGATACGGACATTGGGGTACTGGGCGTATATTTGCCCCTCCACAAAGTCTTTTAGGTGCCGCGGCGTCCAAACATAGAACTGGATGCGGTTATCTTTGGATACAATTTCATAGCTGATGTGTTCCTGCATCGAGCCTTCGCGCATCAATTCGGATTTGGGCCGCAGTATCCCGTGCAGGCTGGCAAACATCTGCTCGGCCGAAAGTTCCTTCTTCTCATTGTCCTTGGGTACTTCCACCAGCAGCAGCAGGTGCTCAGTCTTATTCACCCATTGCTCGCGGCGGCGGTTATTCCAAATCATTATGGCCAGGATGGCAACGATTACCACCCAGCCGTATAGCTTGAACAGCACCAGCCCAAGTATTTGAAAGACGACGCTTAACCCCTCAGCCACGGGCTACCTCAGCGCGTATGTGGCTTTGGATACGCGTACAAATTGGTCTTTTTCTTGCAGGTTGAGGACGATGGTAGTGGTTTTGACTTGCCGCTTCTTCAAGACGCGCTTGACGATCTCGTCCTTGTGGAGCGGTGATTCTTCTTTCAGGATTTCGCTAATGATGTCGGCAACCGTACCGGGGGTGTAGCCCCAGTCGCTAAGTGCGTAGATGCCGCGGCCAACCAAAACAAAACGGCGGTCCTTGATGAGCTCGTTGTGGACGGCTTGGACCGTCACGTCACGCTTGCGTTGGCCGAGGCCGCCAATGCGGTCGGCAATGTCCGTGAAGTGCAGCGGCTGGCCGTGCTTGTTTAAGACCAGGTAGGTTTTGTCGCGGATTGACTTAGGATTGACGGCTGGCCAGTGGCTGAGGCCCCAATGACTATCAAGTTGGGCCATCTTTTTGGAGATCCGGGCGAGGTTTTCAACTGTCTGGCGCGGGATCTCCGGTGCCGTCGAGCTGAGGGAATCAACATGGAGAGGCTCGCCGGTGCGTGCCAGGGCGGTGACCAACTGGTCGGTCAGGCTGGCGATACGCTTCTTGTCGTAGTCGGGCAGGACCGCCAGTGCCGGGTGGAAATGGTCGTTCTCTTCCACAACTTCGATGCTTGGCGCCAGGGTCGCCAGGAATGTCACATATGCGCGCTCGGCCGGCGTCTGGGCGCCGATGGCATCGGCGACATGGTTGAGCAAGCTGATATGCCCGTTGGCCCGCAAGTGCTTTTGGAGAATGGCGTCAATTTGCTTCAGTTGCGGCGTGGGATTTTGCTGCAGCTTGGCCGTGGCGCTCTTCTCAATCTGGCGGACGCGCTCCCGGGTAATCCCTAGGTCGCTCCCGATTTTCTCTAGCGTTTGCCGTTTTTCCATGCCCAAGCTAAACCGCTGCGCAACAATCAGGCGGTCGCGCTCATTGCGCAGACTGCCCAGGATGGCGTCGGCGGTCGCCCGGTAATCAAACGTTGGTTCAGTGGCTAATTGTGGCATACGTATGCGTACGGCTCCTCTTTCTGCTCCGGGTTTTTGTTAGTTATCTGCTAATAGACTAAATAAATTATAAAATATGTCAATTATTGTGTCAACGACATGTTATCAAGTTAATATAGCGGCTGGGCCGCCGCGTCCGAATAAGCATAGCAACATCTGGCTGGTACGTAAACTCCAGCTAGGACCTTGTTACTAGAAAGGAAAAACCGGTTCCGGATCGGGTACTACAGGCTCTGGCGGCAATTCGGGTTCTTTCCCGGGATTGCCACCGCTGGTGCCCCGGCCGGGCCCCGGCTCAATATCTGGCTCCGGGTTCTTTTTGTCTTCCTTGCGTTCTTCTCTATCTTTCTTCTGCTCATCTTTGTCGTCAGTGGCGGGACGCGGGCGCGTGTTGCCTCCAGCCCAGCCGCAGCGCCGCGTTTGCTGCGCTTCCGCCAAGAAAACTTCCGTCACCCCGCGAGGGTCTTTGGGGTCTACCAGGCCGCCATCGGTATTGCACACCCTCGCCGTTACCAATCCCGCGGGCAGCGCAAAGTCGCTGGGCGGTGTGCCGGCCAAGGCAAACTCCATAAAGTCGTGCCAGATAGGAGCTGCGCCGGTCACGCCGTCCACATTGCGCATTGGCGAGTGGTCGTTATTGCCCACCCAGACCGCGGTTACTAGTTCTGGGGTGTAGCCAACGGCCCAGTTATCGCGGTAGTCGTTGGTGGTACCGGTTTTCACGGCCGCTGGCCGGCCAAGCTTTAGCGGCGAATTCTCGCCAAATATTTCTTTGCGCGATTCATTGTCGCTGAGGATATTTGTAACCATATAGGCAATCCGTGGGTCTAGCGCCTGGGTGCCGGACGGCGCCTGGGGCTTGGTGATGTCACTGCCAAAGCGGTCGCTGACTGACGTAATTGACTTTGGAATTACCGTTTTGCCTTGGTTGGCAAACGTGGCGTACACCGCCGCCATATCTAAAGGCCTGACTTCGCCGCCCCCCAGCACCAGACTGAGGCCGTAGCGGTCCGGCTGAGTCAAGCTGGGCGCCTGGATACCCATTTTATGGGCCATGGCAATGGTGTCCGGCAGCCCGGCGTGGCGTAGCACCTCTACGGCCGGGATATTGAGCGAATTGCTGAGCGCCGCAGCGTAACCGGTCCGCGGAACTTTTGGTCGTAGTTTTGGGGCTCGTACACGGTGCCGTCAAACTGCGGCAACCGCAGCGGCTTGTCGTCCACCTTGGTTGCTCCGTTCCAGCCTTTGGAGAAGGCCGTGGCGTAAGCAATCGGCTTAAAAGACGAACCGGGCTGCAGTTGTGACAGCATTACGTTGACGGCGCCGTATCCTGGGCGGTTGTAATCAACGCTGCCTACCATGGCCAGAATGTCGCCGCTGCGCGGGTCAACGGACACCAGGCCGCCGTTGGAGGCGTTCCGCTCGGCCAGTTTGTCTACTTGGCCACGGACAATGGCCTGCGCCTGGTTCTGCTTGGCTAAGTCCAGCGTAGTTTTTACGGTGATGCCGCCCTTTTCAATGGCCTCCTGTCCGTACTGGTTGCGTAGCTGATTTAAAACGTAGAAAACGAAGTGCGGCGCTTTAATCTCTACTTCCCGCACGCCCGCCACTACCGGCGTAGCCTGGGCGGCCTTGGCGGTTTCCGCCGGGATGTATCCCAGTTCCGCCATGCGGTCTAACACGTAGTTCCGGCGGTCAGTAGCGGCCGTTTTGTTGACATTGGGGTCATACCGGCTTGGGCTTTGCGGTAGCCCGGCAAGGAGCGCGCTCTCTTCCAGCGTCAGGTCTTTGGCCGGCTTGTGGAAATAGGTTTCCGATGCCGACTCCACGCCGTATGCTCCCTGGCCAAAGTAAATGGTGTTGAGGTACATCTGAAGAATCTGGTCTTTGGAGTAGCGCCGCTCCATCTCCATACTAAGGACAATTTCTTTATATTTTCTGATGAATGACTTTTCATTTGATAAGAGCGTGTTTTTGACCAGTTGCTGGGTAATGGTCGATCCGCCCTGGACTTTACCGGTGTGCTTAAGGTCCTGGTAGGCGGCCCGGGCAGTCCCCTTCCATGAAAAGCCCGGGTGGTTATAGAAGCCCGGGTCTTCGGTAGCCAGCGTGGCCTTTATTAATGACTCTGGCATCTCTTCAAATGGGATGATGTGCCGGCTGACAGCCCCGTATCCTTGAAATAGGATTTCACCGTTACGGTCTACGATGGTCGTGCCGGTATTCTTGGTATTCATGATGTAGGTGGGACTACCCAGGTTTTGGGCATACTGTTGGATGGTGCTCGACGCGGTGCTAACGGCCACGATGGTGCCGCCCGCCAGTGACAACAGCGCGATAGACATGTAGGTTATCCGCGCCGGTATCCCGGTGAATACACCCAGTACATACCGCAAATGCCTGGCCGTGTCGTGGAGTAACGCCGTGGCGTCATCCCGCCACTGCTTCCATGGCAGGTTACGGATCGACTCGCCAGCCTGCTCAACGGCAGGCTGAATGGATGGTCGCACTGCACGCGGAGCCGCGCTCAGTGCCTCGTAGAATTGCACACCGGCTTTCTTGTTTCTCTTTGCCATGCTTTTACTTTACGAGCTTCCCCACGCTAAACTTTTGTGAAAACAGTGAAAAAAAACCGCCGAAGGACGGCTGGTTTTTATCAGTCTTTTGCACGGATATTAGCAAAGTTCGTGCATAGTCACAAGATCTATCTATAAGGGTTTTACTTTCGCTTACGGACGGTTCGCCGCCCGCGCTTGGTCGGCGCTGCGGCCAGCAGCGCAGTCGCTGCTGCCTGGTCCAGCGACTTGGGGTCAGTATCTTTGGGAATCTTGGCGTTCTTTGTGCCGTCGGTCACATAAGGGCCAAACCTGCCGTTGAGCACTTGCACCTTGCCTCCGTTAAACTCGGCAATTAGGCGGTTGGCCGCGGCCTCCCGCTTTTCGGCAATCAGCTGCCTAGCTCGTTCCAAGGTTACCTGGAAGGGATCTTCCGGTTTGATAGAGGCCGAGGTTTTTCCGGCTTTGACGTAAGGACCAAACGGCCCAAAGTTGGCTATGATGTCCTCGCCGTCGGGCATTAGGCCAACGGCCCGCGGCAAGCTAAACAGCTTTACTGCCTGGTCCATTGAGATGTCACTTAGCTTGGTGCCCTCCGGTATGGGGGCAAAGGCGGGCTTCTCTTCATCAGTGGCTTCACCCATCTGTAGCATCGGCCCAAAACGCCCCATCCGGGCAATTATCGGTTTGCCGGTTTTGGGGTGCGTGCCAATGGGTCGTGCCTGGCTAGCTTCCTGGCGACTGACCTGGGTGGCTTCCTCAACAGTCTGGTGGAACGGCTTGTAAAAGGCGGCGATCATATCGTTCCAGCGCTTCCGGCCGCTGGCTACGGCGTCAAACTGCTTCTCGACGTCGGCTGTAAAGTTGTAGTCGACTATTTCCGGGAAGTGCTTAACCAGGAAGTCGGTTACCAGTTCTCCCATGGGGGTGGGTACTAACTTATTGCGGTCGGCGCCGTAGGATTCAGTCTCTTCCGTGCGGGTTACGGCTCCGCCCTGGAGTACCAGTTGCACCGCTGGGCGTTGCTTTCCTTCAATGTCTCCCTTGATGACGTACTCCCGGTCTTGGATTGTTGAGATGGTAGGCGCATAAGTTGACGGACGACCGATGCCCATCTCCTCTAGTTTGCGCACCAAACTTGCCTCGGTATACCGGGGCTTGGGCCTTGAATAGGTTTGGCGGGCAGTGATTGTCTGCATCGCCAGTTCCTGGCCTTGCTGAAGCGGCGGCAACAAAGCGCCCTCGCCTTCCTCGTCCTCATCTTTGCTTTCGATGTATACCTTAAGAAAACCGTCAAACAGTACCACTTCAGCCGTAGCTATAAACGGTTCCTTGGCGGTACTGGGCATAATCGTGACAGTGGTCTTTTCTAGCTTGGCGTCGGCCATCTGGCTGGCTGTCGCGCGTTGCCATATGAGCTCGTACAGGCGCTGTTGGTTGCGCTCGCCCTCAATTGACGACCGTTTAAACTCCGTTGGCCGGATGGCCTCGTGGGCCTCCTGGGCGCCGCTGCTCTTAGTCTTATAAGTGCGGCGCTGCAGGTAGTTTGTGCCAAACTGCCCACCAATGGCTGCCGCCGCGCCCGCCAGCGCCGTCTCACTCAAGTTTACCGAGTCAGTACGCATATAAGTAATGAAACCGGATTCATACAAGCGCTGCGCGACGGACATGGTTTGGCGGACGGAGAAGCCCAGCTTGCGGCTGGCTTCCTGCTGTAAAGTTGATGTGGTAAACGGCGCGGCGGGCGTCCGTTTGCCCGGCTTCTTTTCCAGCGCTTCAACGGCAAAGGATGCTCCGATCAAGCTTTCCAGGACCTTGCCCGCTTCCGCCTCGTCCTTCAACTTGCGCGCCAGCTCGGCCTTGAGCGTCCGCCCGTCTACGTCAAACAGCGCCGATACTTTATAGGTAGATGCCGCAGAAAAGTTTTCAATTTCGCGCTCCCGCTCCACTATTAGCCTGACGGCGACGCTTTGTACCCGTCCGGCGCTGAGGCCTGGGCCCACCTTGCGCCAAAGCACCGGCGAGAGTTCGTAGCCAACCAGCCGGTCCAGCACGCGGCGCGCCTGCTGGGCGTCTACCAGGTGTTGGTCTATGGAACGCGGATTAGCCAGGGCGTGGTCGATGGCCGCCTTGGTGAACTCGCGGAACTCGATCCGCTTGGTCTGTCCCGGGGCAAGCTTCAATGCCTCGCTGATGTGCCAGGCAATGGCCTCCCCTTCACGGTCGGGGTCGCTGGCTAGCCAAACGGTCGTAGCGGCTTTGGCGCGCTTTTTGAGATCCGAGATGGTCTTCTTCTTATCCGCGTTAATCTCATAGGTGGGAGTAAAGCCGTGCTCAATATCGATGCTCATCCCTTTTTTGGGCAGGTCGCGGACATGCCCAATACTGGCAGCAACCTCATAGTCTGCTCCCAGATATTTTTTGACGGTCACGGCCTTGGCCGGTGACTCGACGATGATGAAATTTTTCGCCATACTCGGCTAACAATATATAAGAACGGTGTGGGCGGCAAGTCTTGATTTTTGGAGCGGCTGCGCGGGCCTGATTACGATGGCAGGTCAAAAGGGGGCGCCAAACGAAAACCGCCCGTAGGGGGCGGTTTTCAACCGATGCGCGATTTGCCTACTGGTCGTAGTGGTCACGCCGGGCCTCCCGGCGCTGGTGCCGGATGCCGCGCGGGTCGCGCTCCTCAATGCGCTCGCCAAAGGTGGGCACACTGCGCTGCGGGCGCATATCCATGCCCCGTTCCGGCACTGCGCGCTCGTTTTGCCGGCTGCGTTCAATTTCCTCAATCTTGGCGTGCGTCCGGTCAACCCGGCGGTGGTATGCCTCTCCGGCGCGACCGCCGGCCATGGCGGCTAGCAGAGATGCTACCGCGGCCAGCAGCAGGGTGATGGCGCCTCCCGTGGTCAGCTGCTCGCCATTAACCGGAATTGCCGGCAAATTGAGCTGCTGCAGCAGGTTAAAGTTGGTGCCAAACAATAAGCCCGCCGCCGCCAGGGCGATTGTGGCGATCAGGCCGAACAGCCAGACCCCCAGGCCTTGGCGAGCGCCGTCAAACCGGGACATCCGCCCGGCGGCATACCCGCCAGCGTAGTAAGCCGCAGCCATGGCGGCCAGCATCAAAAGGCCGCTCACCAGTCCCACGGTTCCAGCATTCTGAACCAGCCCGTTTGTGCCGCCAACCGCCGTCAGCGCGATAGCTCCGCCCGCTGCCGTCAACAATGCCAATAGCAGCACTTCCATGCCGGTGGCTACCAGCCAGCCAAAAAAGGCCGTCCCCCAGTGCAGGCCGCCATATTGCGCCCGCTGGTATCTATCTGCCGTGCTCATCGCCATAAACTCCGCCTCCTAGTTACATGCACCAGGTTGTCATATTGGGTGGCCGCTCAGCCATATACATCCGCACAAGCATTCAGCGCTTTTAGGGGGTGGTTTTCAGTAAAATGCTTGAATCAGTTTTTGGTGCCAAACATCGAGCGCTGGCGCTCCTCGCCCCAGTCCAGGGCTTCGTCCAGCGCCGCCAGCGCCCGGGTGTTTGTTTCACCTAGTTTGCGCTGGGCTCTTTTAAGGTCGCTCAAGTTCTTCCGCAGGCGGGCTTCAGATTGCTGCTGGCGGCGTACCAAAACGGTGACGCCGATGCCTTCAGCGATAAATAACAGGCTCATAAAGGCGATGGCGTACCATTGCAGGTCCATTGGGTTAACTACGTGCACGACGACGGTCGACAGGATGGTTGCCATGACTCCCGCGCCGTATCCGCCATAAAAGGCGCTGACAAATATCGGCGTAAAAAACAGCAAGAACGGAGCTTGGCCGTCCAGCATCGGGTTTAGCAGGGTCTTGGCTCCGGCTGCCATTGCAACGGTTCCAATGGCGATGGCGGCGCTACGAACAATGTTCATGTGAAACTCCGGGTAATGAAGCTATTGTAATGGTTGCGCACCTGAGCGCCAATCCACAAAACCGCCAATGTCTTGTGGCATGGCGGCTAGTGGATTTTGTTACGTTAACTAATTCAGGCGCTTACAAAGGTCAGGGCCTGGCCACGGTTGCCGGCCCGGCCGGTGCGGCCGATGCGGTGGACATAGTCGTCGTAGGTCGTCGGCTGGTCAAAATTGATGACGTGGCTGACGTTAGGGATGTCCAGGCCGCGCGCGGCGACGTCAGTGGCCACCATGACGGCCGCCTGGCCGTCCTTAAAGGCCTTGAGGGCCTTTTGGCGTTGGGGCTGTGACTTATTGCCATGGATAGCGACGGACTTGATGCCGCGCTTTACTAAAGTGTCTGAAAGCCGCTGGACGCTCCATTTGGTTTGGCCAAAGACCAGCACCTTCTCAAAGCCGTCTTTTTTCAACAGGTCCACCAGTATTTCCAGCTTCTCTTCCTTATTTGAGGCCTGGATGACGTCCTGCTCAACATGGTCACTGGTTTCGCCATTGCGGACGGAAATGGTGACCGGGTCTTTTAGCATTACGTCCAGCAATCGGCTGATTTCCGGAGTGATTGTAGCGCTAAAGCACAACGATTGGCGCTGCTCTGGGAGCTGGTCCAGGATAAAGCGGATGTCCTTGATGAAGCCCATGTCCAACATACGGTCGGCCTCGTCCAATACCACGATGCCAGTGCGGTCGAGCCGCAGCGCCCGCTGGTTGAACAGGTCTTTTAGCCGGCCAGGGGTACCAATGACCACGTGGGGTCGACGTTGCAGCTGGCTTATCTGGCGGGCGATGTTTGCCCCACCCACGCACAGCGCTGAAAAGACGCCTAGGCCGCGAGCAAAGCCGCGGAACTCCTCGTCAATCTGGACTGCGAGCTCACGGGTGGGTGCCATAATTAGCACGGTGCCGTCGGTGGCGCCGCTCTTGAGGCGGTGGATGATGGGGAGCGTAAAGGCAGCCGTCTTGCCTGTGCCGGTGTTGGCCAGGCCAATTACGTCGCGGCCCGCCATGGCGGGCTTGATGGCTCCGTCCTGTACCGGCGTGGGGTGTTCGTATCCTTTGGAGTTGATGTTTTGCTGCAATGCCGGCAAGAAGCCAAAGTCACTGAAGCGGTGCTCCGGAACGTACTTCACTTCTTCAACAACGGCCACGGCCTTGTTGACGAACCTCTCCGGGTTAATATATTGGCCTTGGCGCTTGGGGCGCTGGCCGCCTGAGTTGCCGTAACGGGAGTTACGGAAGACTTTGCCGCGTTGGGTCTGCGGCAAGCCAAACGAGTTGCGTCGCATAAATACCTTTCATTTCTGTTGCTATGGCTGATGAACAGCGGAGTCAACAGATCTAACCGGCATTCATCGCAATACACGCTCGTGTGTATTGACAATATTAAAGCACAATTATGTAACTATGTCCAGATGATTTCCCCTTGCGGGTGGTGTCGCCGCCGTTCCAGACCACCAGGCCGGTGGCACGGAACGGGCCATAGCCGGGCCAATGCCAGGTCAACTGCAGGACGTCTTTGACGTAGCCAACAGGAGCAGATTGGCATAATGCACAATGCCGATAGCTCGGTTTGTCGGTTTAATCCAAGGCATGAATTATGAAGCCGATGATCGGCATATTTTCTGACTCCCACGACAATATCGGTGGCATTGACAAGGCCTTTGCTGTCTTTCGCAGCTGCGGCGTCAGCGAGGCCATCCATGCTGGCGATTGGGTGGATGGTGAAACCATTGCCTACTGCCGGCAGCTGTCCGCGGGTTTGTCGTTGCCAGTCTATGGCGTCATTGGAAATAATGACTCTCCTGAGATCGCCTGTGAATGGCCTGGCTTTCAAATAGCCATGACGCTGGAACGCCGTTTTGGAGCGCTCCAGGTGGCGGTAGCCCATGGGCACCGGCCAACGGACATTCGGCGATTGCTGGCCGCCGGTCCGGACATACTGGTGCGCGGCCATAGCCACCGCCAACTTATAGAAGCCAGTGGCCGGACCGTAATTATCAATCCCGGTTCGGTCTCGCATAGTATTCCCCGCCGCCGGTCATTTATCCCGACGGTTGTGATTTTGGACCCCGGCACCCGCGAGGCGCAGGTGGTGCAGTTGGCTTAGCGCCGGCAGGAACTGGTCAAGGTATCGCCGCGGTGGACGGCGTCCATCCACCGCATGGTGTCCTGGAGGCTCTGGACCATGATGTTGTAGTGGGTGGCTTGCGGGTAAATCTTGAGCGCCACCGGCCCCTTGCTGCTGCGGCACCAGGTGGGCTGCATGGCGGCCTGTTGGCCCGGCAAAATGACGTTATCGTGCGCACCCTGGTTGAATAGTTTGGCACTCTGGGTCGGTTGGTCACCCACGGAGTTCTTTTTCAGGTCGTCCTCCAGTTTGCCGTAGCCGGCTTTGCTGAGACTGTCAGTGGCCAGTGCTTGGATGAACTGAGGCGTGTACAGCCCTTGGGTCCGTCCCCACCGCGGTATGAGCGCCTCGATGCAGGTTGCAGACACGTTGTTGTCCAAATTGGCCGCCCGGTCCGGCAGCAGAATCTTATCCAGGCCGTAATCGGTTTTGTAGAAGTTGGCATAACTAGACAACACAAACGGCCCAAACCAATTGATGTTGGCTCCCCTGGTGATGTCGGCCAGGGTGCGCTTGACGTCGCTGACGGGACCAAAACCCACCACGCCCTTGAGGTGGAGCTCTGGCGTGTAGGCTCCAGCCAGCTTGTCCGCCCACATGGCGCTATGTCCGCCCTGGGAAAAACCGCCCACAACGATCTTGCCGGCGTCCACCCGGGATTTGGCTTCCTGCCAGCCTAGCAGTGCCCGGATGCTATCCAAGACGGCCCGGCCCTCTAACTCCCCCACCATGTAGTGGTGCATGCGCGATGGGTCCCGCATGCCTTCGTAGTCGGTAATGATCGTGGCGTAGCCTTGGCCCGCGTAAGTCAGCATATGCGAGTCGTAATCGGCCCAGTTGTGGACCAGCGGCTGCTCCAGGCTGGCGGCGCACTGGTCGCCAATACCTGTGGTGCCAGGGGCAAATGCCAAAATCGGCCGCGACGTACCGGAAGTTGGCAGATAAGCCCGGGCATAGACGGAGATCCGGTTGTTCTTTTCGTCCAGCGAGCTGTATTGGATGACGGCCTTGCGCACGGCAAACCGCGGCATCGGCGCGGTGGCCGCGTAATTGCGCCGTGAGGTCACCAGTACCTGCTCGGCCGGGAATATTTCGACGTTTTCCACCTTGATGACTTCGCCGTGGGGTGGCGTGTGGGGCTTGCTGATACGCGGCTCAATGGGCTCGGGCAGGTCGGCGGGCCGGAAATGGAAGTACAGGCCGGCTCCCAGGAAGCCAAACAGGGCAATGATGAGCATTATCTGCCGCCGGCGGCTACTCATTGCTCGCAATCCGTAATGCCATGATGTCCATCGGCTTGCCGTGCAAGGTTTTCTTATCGACTGTCTTGAAGCCCTGCCTGGCGTAGTATGGCTGGTGGTCGTAGGTTGCCAGCACCAAGTTTCTGGCGCCCAGTTTTTCAGCGTGCCGCCGGAAGGCCGCCAAAAGCCGCAAGCCGACGTTCTGGCCGCGGCTGGCCGGATCTACGTACAGCCAGTAGATATTGGCGCTAGGGCGCTCCACGCTGCCGATGATGTACCCCAGCAGTACGCCGTCTTTCATGGCGGCCAGCAGCAGGCGGTCTGGGCGCACCCAAGCCACGATCAGACGCGGCAGGTTGTTGTCTTTGATGACCTGACTGCGGTAACGCGGTTCCAAGTAGGAAAAGCTGCTATTGGCGGCTACCTCAAACTGGCGGCGCAGTTTTCCAAGGTCGCGCAGCCGTATGGGGCCGACCATTATCTCTGTCATATCCGCCATTTTAACATTTAAGCTTACGGTTTGTCGCGGATACAATACCGGTGCCCGTAATCAACCCAACAATGACAACTGTGCGCCCGGCGCCGTCCTGGCTGTAGTCTTGAGAAACTCATAGATGCGCACCATTGCCAGCGTGTCTTGGCCGCAGTACGCTAGCAAGTCCGAGTAGACTTTCTGGGCGTCGGCGCCGGTTATCTCCCCCTTGCTGCAGCGCTCCCATTGCCGCTGGGCGGTGCCGCCCTCCTGGATTTCCAGGTCGCTGTACTTCAAATCGGGCACGACCACCGGCAGCACTTTCTTAATCGAGGCGCTGCCCATAAAGCGCCAATCGGCATATAGGCCGCCGGCAAATATCTCCATCAGGTCGTACATGCGCTTATTGATGCTCCGCAAGTGCGTTGCGTGGTCGGGATAGAGCTTGGCCATCATCGTGTTAACGCCCATTTCAAAGCCTTTGTTCCAAGAGATGACCGAACCTTTGGCGCCGATGTCGCGGCTTAGCTGGCGAAGCAATGCCGGCATGGGGTTGCCGGCAGTAGTCGCGAGGAACTCGCGGTGCTCCAGCTGGCCGTCGGCCTGGAGAATATGCAACGAGTACTGGAAAGGCGCTTGTTGGTACGGCCGCATGCCGTCATAAGGCGGGATGCCGCCCCCGACCGTTTCATAGTCAAAGAAATACAAGGGGAAGCGTAGCTTGCGTAGCGATGCATCTATTTTGATCGGCTTGGCCAGGGGCGCCCCAGAACGTAGCGCCGCCACTTGCTGCGCCTGGGCGGGCTTCAGCGGGAAGTCGGCCGGTATCTCCGGCATATGCTTTATCCCCGAGGCCATAAACTGCCTCAGTTGATCCATATCCAACCGGCAGAGGTTCAAGACGCTGTCAGAAGGTATTTCCGGGTGTAGGCGCCGGTAGATATCGCGCCAGGCGTAGTAGTTGCCGCAGTGGCGGTAGCCGTCATCCGGGCAAGGGCCCCCGGCGACAAGTTCTAGCGCCCGGTCGACATTCCTCTTGGTGCGGGCCGCAAGACGCGCCACGTCCCCGGTGACATCGGTGCGCAAAAACAGCGCCTCGGCATCTATGTCTCCTTTACGGACGTAGAAGGGACTGATATGGACGATATGTACGCGGCCGATGCGGTAGCCGCTCTCTTCCATCGCCATTTTCTGAAAGGCCAGGTCGTTCAAATGTTCGGTGCGGATTTTTGTGCCGCTTTTAACCTCGTGGATATCCCAAGTCCCATCCTCATTTGATGTAAAGACGTCGGCGCGGCTATAAAGGCGGCGGCTTGTTAAGACGCTGGCCTGGAAAATCGTGGTCTCGCCCGCCGCTACCGCCTTTTCCGTATCCCT
>CBDTXE010000007.1:0-21458 GCA_965364395.1 uncultured bacterium
TTTGGGCAAACTTGGCCGTTGGACTGATTGGCAATGAAAATAATACCGCCAACATAATGTACCTCGCAGTACTCGCCGTCGGCTTCATTGGTGCGATAGCTGTGCGTTGCCGGCCAGCCGGAATGGTTCGCGTCCTGGTTGGAGCCGCCACAGCCCAAGCATTAATCGCATTGGTGGCGACTGTCGGACAACTTGGCGGCGATCCGGTTAAGGCCCTAGGCGTAAACGGCTTTTTCATGGCGCTATGGCTGGGATCGGCCTGGCTGTTCCATTACGCCGGCACATTAGATCGCCGCGCCAACCGGCAACCGGCCAAGTAATCCAGGGATATTGCGCTTATGCTTACTTAGGCATACACTGGCTTCATGGGAACACGTGTTTGCAACTCATGCGGACAGCCTACCAAATCCAGCGACAAGTATTGCGGCCATTGCGGTGAGCTGCCGGACGAACCACGCTCCCGGCCGTTTATCGTTTCGCCGAGCAAACTTGCCATAATGTCATTCTTGACATGCGGACTCTATGAAATCTATTGGGCATATAAGCAGTGGCGGCATCTCCCAGGCGGCAGACGGCGAATTGGTTGTTTTATTAGGGCGGTGTTTTCCCCTATAACTATCTACTGGTTACTGAAGGACCTGAACATCCCAAGAGCTGGCTGGATTGCGCTACTATATATTGTTTTAAACGTCATCCCATTTCTGTCTGACTGGCTAATGTACCTATCGTTCGCATTTATACCGCTGTACATCGCCCAACGGCATATTGAGGACAAATTTCACAGCTTTGGCCAAGGCGGCAAATATGGAACGCATGCAGCGATAGCCATAATTATCGGCATGATTTTGTGGGCAGTAGCATTAGGCATGACGTACGGAGTAATTTGATGCCGCAGATATGTCATGCATGTACCAAGAAGTCCGCTGGCCCCGCGTACTGCACTCAATGCGGATCCAAGCTGGACTTTGCTGCAGGCACCAGGCCGCCGCAGGGCCATCGTGCGGCCATAATAGTATCAATCCTAACCTTTGCCATTGCTGCAATAACATCGCCGCCAATTGCCGAGCGGGTTGTGTTAGCTTTAGCCGATCCCGCGATGGAGAATTTGGCTAGCAGGGCAGGGATGAATGAAGCGGGAAAGCGGCTGTTTTTGCTTGCCAGGCCGGTTCTCAGTGAGGACATCGCCCTTGACTGCTCCGACCCATTTTCATTTGACGAAACGCCGGCAGAAGACGGGTGCTACTTCCCAAACCAAATATTCCTGCGCGATATGCCCGACGAATTTGAAGGCTATGAAGTATCAACGGCTGCACACGAAATGCTCCACGCCGCCTATGAGCAGCTCGGCGAGGATGAGAGGGGGCGCATTGATGGCCTGCTCCGTGCCCAGGCAAAATCCCTGAAGGACAAAGAGCTGAAAGAGCGGCTGGACATGTACGAGCAATACCTGCCGGACAGCACCAACCCAGAATTGCACTCCATTTTGCCCACAGAATACCCCAAGCTGTCTCCGGAACTGGAAGATTACTATCGCCGGTACTTTGAAAACCGGCAGCTGGCGGTGAAGCAAAACCAGATAGCCGAGGCCAAATTCAAAGAGCGCGAAACAGCCATTGAACTATTGAAGAAGCAAATCGAAGCGGCCGAAAGGGCCCTGACAAGGGCGGAGATGCTGCAATCAATCGCCACCTATAATAATGACAAAGCCAAGGTTTCCCAGTATTCGGCAAGCGTAGCCAAGGCCGAAAAAGACCAAGAAGCTCTCAAAAAACAGCTGGAAGACCGTGAGGCAGAATTGGAAAACATGTCATCGCGGTATGCAGGCTTTACGCCACTGGAAATTGACGCCCAGTAATCCTGGGATGCTGCTGATTGTCAGCCGGTAACGTGCAATTGGGCTGCTGGTATGTTAGCCTGCATCGGTAGCAATAGGAGAATCTCATGAAACAACTGACCTATGAAATTGATATCAAAGCGCCCAAGCAAGCCGTCTGGGACGTCATGCTGGGAGATGAAACCTTTCGCGATTGGGCATCAGAATTCATGCCGGGGACTCATTATGAAGGCGACTGGGAGCAAGGCAGCCGCATTGCCTTTGTGGCGCCGGATGAAGCCGGCAAGCTAGGCGGCATCGTCGGGCGCGTGATCGAGAGCCGCCCGCCGTCATACGTCTGCGTTGAGTACTATGGCCTTATTGAAGATGGCGACGAAGTAACATCGGGAGAGGACGTAGACGCGTGGATTGGGGCGACCGAAAGTTACACGTTGGATGAGCGCGACGGTGTCACCAACGTCACGGTCCAGATGGAAGTTACCCCTGACGATATTGAGGAAATGGACAAAGCCTGGCCAATGGCCCTGCAGCGCCTGAAAGAGTTGGCCGAAGACTAATATAAATCATATACAACACGCTTACGCTTAGGCTATACTGATGCCAAATGAGCGTGCGGGCAAAGACAATTTGGATCACAGCCAGCCTTATGCTATCGGCAATGGTAACGATCCTGCTGGTAACCCAGTTCATCCTGATCTCCGGCTTTGAGCGCGTTGAACGCGAGCAAGTATTACGCAATCTAAACCGTGCGGTTGATGCCATCGCCAATAACCAACAAAAGCTACTAACCGACGTGGCAGATTGGTCATTCTGGGGCGAAACGTACAATTTTGTCTTGGATCACAATCCGGAATACATGGAAAACAACTTAAATCCCGACGGCGTGACCGGACAGGCGCTCAACTACTTGCTATTCTTTGACCGTAAAAACCGCCTAGTCCAGGCCACCGGCTACGATATCGAGAGCCAGGAGGAGCTGCCGGTGCCCAAAAGGCTGCTGGAAATACTAAAGCCTGGTAGCCAGCTTATCGGCGGAAAGGAACTTGAGGGTAAGTCTGGCATCGTGATGCTACCGGAAGGGCCGCTGATGCTAGCTTCGCGCCCGGTTTTAAAAGATGACCGCAGTGGACCCCAGGCCGGTACTCTGGTTTTCGCATACTTCATTGATGAGCCTAAGGTCAAAGAGATTGCCGAAGTAGCCCATGTTAATATGTCGGTCTATCCGTACGATGGGGACATGCCGGCGGACGTGGCGGCTTTTAAAAAGGATCCTAAGAAAGAGGTTGTGCAAAATGCATCGGCCAACAAGACCGCAGGATACGCCGTAGTCAAGGACGCGCTAGGCCAGCCAGGACTGGTTGTTAAGATCGAGCAACCGCGTGACATATATACTCAAGGCCGGCAGACTATCCTGTATTTCATTTTCACAATCATATTGATGGCTATCGTCCTATCGGTTGTACTGGCGTGGACCCTTAACTTCTATGTCAGCGGCCCGCTGGCGCGCCTCTCGGCGCAGGTAAACCAGATCAAAACGCATGCCCGGTCATTCCGTGTTGATATCCCAAAGCGCCAAGACGAGATTGGTAACCTGTCGCTAAGCATCAATGCCATGCTGGGCAAGTTGGAAGCCGCGCAAAACGGTCTGGAGCGTGAAAAGTCGCTAGTTGAGAAAAAAGTAGTGGAGAGAACGAAGCAACTGGCAGAGGCCCAGGCGGAACTGGCTGCATCCGTAAGCAGCCTGCCTTTCGGATTTGCCGTCATTAGCCCGCAGGACGAAATCCTGCACACCAATAAACTCCTAAATAAGATGGTGGGGGAGACCATTCCAGAGGAGCGCTCCAAGACCAAGCGGGCGCTTGCGGCCATTGATGCCAAGTTCAAGCCCGTTACCAATATTCTTGACGACATCCATGCGGTGCAAAAAGATGGCAAACCGATAGAGCGCAACATTTCATACGGGCAACTATTTCTCAAGTTTCTATTTGTCCCGGTCGTAACCAAAATTGAAGACGTATCCCAAACCATCGGCACGGTTGTAGTCCTGGAAGACGTAACGGATGAACGCATGCTGCAGCGGTCGCGCGACGAATTCTTCTCCATCGCATCGCACGAGCTGCGAACGCCCCTGACCGCCATTCGCGGTAACACCAGCCTGATCCAGCAGTACTTTGACAAGGACATCAAAGACCCCTTGCTTAAAGAGATGATCGGCGATATCCACGACGGCAGCGAGCGCTTGATCCGTATCGTCAACGACTTCCTTGATACCTCACGGCTTGAACTAGGTAAGCTGAGGTTTAATAATGAGCCGCTGGTTATCACCGATTTGCTAGGGGATGTAGTGAAGCAGTTTGACGTCACGGGATCACGCAAGCAGCTTAAAATTGAGCTGGAGAAGCCAGTTGGTGAACTGCCGATGGTACGCGCCGATAAGGAGCGCGTCAGACAGATTATCATCAATCTGGTTGGCAACTCAATCAAGTTTACCGACAAAGGCTCGATAAAAGTGGCCGCCACCCGCGATGGCAACAAAGTCAGAATCTCCGTTAGGGACACTGGCGAGGGTATTCCCGAGAACCTTCAAAAGCTATTATTCCGGAAATTCCAACAGGCAAATGACAACATTTTGACGCGCGACGGCGTCAGTGGCACGGGGCTCGGCCTGTACATCTCAAAAATGCTCGCCAAGGGCATGCACGGCGAACTTTATCTGGTGGAATCCAAGGTCGGCGAGGGCTCGTGCTTCGCCCTTGAGCTGCCGGTAGCATAATCCAAAATAAACGCTTCCGCTGCAGTATTTAGGCGAGCATAATATGAAACTGAGCATGTTTGACTCAACAATAAGGGAGAGCGCCTTGGTCACGGCTGGCAATGAACAACCAAGCGAATCACAACCAAACGGCCTGTTTGGTTTCTTTTCTGGCGGGACGCACCGACAATTTGCGCGCAAGGACACCATCCTGGCATCCACCGATGACTCGGACGATGTCTTTTATATTTTGAGCGGCAGCGTGAAAGTGGCCCATTTCAGCAATAGCGGCGATGAGCACATAGAGTTCATTTTCCGCCAACGTGAACTTTTCTGCATTCGCAAGCTTTTCATGGGGCGATCGTTTGACGCCGATTACATTGCAATGACCGACTGCACGTTAGCCGTCAAACCCAAACGGGAAGTCGACCGTTTTTTTCGTGAGCATCCGCAGTCGCTGCGCATAATCGTGGCCCAACTCATCACCATGGCGGATCGCATAGAGACGTTTAATACACCTAGCGCTGATCACCGCGTTATTCACCAACTACTGGCCCTTGGCGCCAGATTTGGAACGATGGCCGACGGTGCGGTGGAAATCAACCTGCCTTTGACGCAACAGGAACTGGCCGCCAACGTCATGCTGTCGCGCGAGACCACTGGGAAGGTACTGAAGCGCCTGGAAGACGAGGATGCAGTACTGGTTGGCCGGCGTAAAATACGCATCATCCCGCAAAAGCTGTCGGAGCTGCTGGAAGTGGGACGCCGGGCATGATAGCTGCGGCCAAGCAGGCATTGCTGTTGGTCCACCGCGGCCACAGCTGGCCGGCGCTAATTGCAATTTGGATGGCTACCCTGGGTATGTTTTTGTGGGTATCAAGCGTCAACTTATGGGTGTATGTGCTATCAACGCCTTCGCTGACTGTATCTGGCAAGCTGGGCCTACTGCTTAGTGTGTTTCCTAACTTTGCGGCAACGCTGCCGGCACCTCTGCCGCTATCCATACTGGCATTCTCACTGGTTGCCGCCCTCAACTTCCTGTTAATATTCCGGGTTATTCAAGGGCGATCACGGCACTCACTGGCTGCCCAGGGCGGCAGCGCTGCGCTGGTGGCCGTGGGCTCGCACTGTATCACCTGCGGCGGCAGCCTTCTGGTAGCGCCACTGGTTTCCCTGCTTGCCGGCTCGGGCGACTACCTAAGCGCCAGCCGATCACTTGCGGCCCAGTCGCTAGCATTGGCCGTCAATGTGGTTGGAATCATTATTTTGCTGCGCTCAATGCGCGGATTGGTCCGCGAGACCGGCGTGCCGCAGGCTGCGCCACGCAAGCCGTAATTACATACCGCCGCTGAGGCGCGCAAATCCCAGGAAAATGCCGGTAAAGACCACGACCATCACCATAGGAGCGGCTAGCTGGAAAAAGTTGCGCCTACCGGGACTGTAAGCCCTGAGCAACAATGAATTTGCCACGACAGACACCGAGCTTAAAGCCATGGCCAGTCCGGCCAGTTCCGGCTTAAGGACGAGGCCAAATCCAACAAATACCCTGGCGGCAATCGGAATTCCGGCAACATTGTAGAACAGGGCAAAGAATAGGTTTTGCCGGATCTTATCCACGGTAGCCCTGGACAACGCAATAGCCTGCCGTACATCGCCCAGGTTATTGCTCATGATGACGATTCCCCCGGCCTCCAACGCCACGTCCGTCCCGCTACCCATGGCGATGCCAAGATCTGCCTGCGCCAGTGCCGGGGCATCGTTGATGCCGTCACCCACCATCGCCACAACCTTGCCAGACTCCTGTAGCCGCTTTACGTTGGCCGCTTTGTCCTTGGGCAGCACCTCAGCCATTACATGCTCAATGCCCACCTGCTTGGCAATGGCTGCCGCAGTGCGCTGATTATCACCGGTAATCATCCATACTTCCATGCCTGACCGTCGCAGTGCGCTAATGGCATCCCTGGACGTCTCTTTGACGGTATCGGCTACGGCTATCAAGCCCAGGATGCTGTCCTTGTCTGCCAGGACCATGGCGGTCTTGCCCTGGGATTCGAGCTGCGATAATTTATCGCCCGCGGCGCCTAGTTCCAGGCCTAGCGTCTCGGTCATCAGCCGGCGATTGCCAAAGTAATAGGTATGCCGGTTTACCAACGCCTGAACTCCTTGTCCCGGCAGGGCCTCAAAAGCCGTTGCTGCGCCGGGCGTGAAGCCCTTGGCCTCGGCGTAGCCGGTAATAGCACCGGCAAGTGGATGTTCGCTTAAACGCTCAATGGCGGCGGCAATCTTTAAAACCATGTCGGGCTGTCGTGAACCAAATGCCAACACGTCAGTGACTTCCGGATGCCCCTTGGTTAGCGTACCGGTTTTGTCAAAGACGATGGTATTGACCTTGCATGCCATTTCCAGCGGCTCACCGCCTTTGATGAGGATGCCTTTCTGCGCCGCGCGTCCAGTGCCGACCATGATGGCCGTCGGTGTCGCCAAGCCCAAGGCGCAAGGGCAGGCAATTACCACTACGGCAGTAAAGGCCATGATGGCATACGCCAGGCTTTGGCCCAACAGGAAGTACCAAACTATGAATGTCAGCAAGGCCGCAACGATGACCGCCGGGACAAACCAAGCCGATACTCGGTCAGCAAAAGCTTGGATTGGCGCCCTGGAACCTTGCGCCTCCTCAATCAGACGAATGATTTGCGACAAAACGGTGTCGTCTCCAGTTCGCGTAACCTCTACTTCAACGCTACCCGTGGTGTTTAGAGTAGCGCCAATAACCATATCCCCGACAGTTTTGGCAACCGGCAGGCTTTCACCCGTAACCATGGACTCATCCACGGCCGAAGATCCGCTGACGACCTTGCCGTCTAGCGGTACCTTCTCGCCGGGACGCACGAGAATTCGGTCTCCAACCGTCACCTGCTCAATTGGAACGTCCAATGTCTCGCCACTCTTTATGACGCGCGCAGACTTCACTTGCATGCCCATCAGCTTTTGAATCGCGTCGGACGTTCGGCCTTTGGCGCGGGCTTCCAGCCATTTCCCAAGGATTACAAACGTTATCAGCAGCGCCGATGTTTCAAAGTAAAGATCGCCCACCTTGGCGCCGTTTTGGCCAATTAGGGATCCGGTGTTGGCCACATGGGACACGTAGGCGAAAAAGCTGTAAGCAAAGGCTGTGGTTGTGCCGATGGCGATAAGGCTATCCATATTGAAAGTTCCCATGCGCAGAGCCGACCACGCACCCTGGAAAAAGCTCCTACCGATAATGAACTGGACGGGAGCTGCCAAGATAAGCGAAACGATGCCCGCGTATGGGGGCAGATCCATCGCGCCAGGCAGCCAGGCAAAGAAGTCCAAGAACATGAAGTAAATCATTGGGAGACTGAGCAGGAGGCTGACCAAGAACCGCCGCCATAGCAACTTCAAGGCCTTCTGATGCTTGGCACGGTCATCACCGGCTGCGCCATGGGCAATCTCCTGGGCTTGGTAACCGGCGGCCTTAACGGCCGCAATCAGATCGGAAACGCCCGCGGCTGACCCGTCAAACGAGACGGCCGCCTTCTCCGCGGCATAGTTGACGTGTGCCTTCTGCACACCCGGAACTTTGGTCAACCGGCGTTCAATCAATCCCGCGCACGACGCGCAATGCATCCCATCTAACGCCAAGTTAACTGTTTTCTGTGACACGATTCTTCCCTCCTAGCTGACAGTTATGGTCCCGCGCGGAACTCCCATGGCGCAGGTAATTTGATATACGCCCGGCTTGTTGGCTGTAAATTTGAGACTTAGCTGCTTGCCCCTGGTTAGGAGCTGTGGTTCATCAACGAGGCCGGGGACCATGATCGTACTCATGCAGCCCTCTCCGTTATCACGGACATCAACTAGCAGCTCAGTCTCCTGGCCTATCTTGGCTGTCAGACGCCGCGGATTAATATCGCCATCAAGGGTATAAACGGTCGTCAGTCGCTCCACCCGTGAGCCTGAGACTGATTTTGGTGTCTGGACGTCCGGATCGGCCGGCGAGGGAGCAGGGGCGGATGCGTTGGGGCCCGGGGCTTTCTCCACCACCTGGAAGCTCCCAGGGTACATGCCCATGATGCAGGTAAAACTCAGGCTGCCGGTTTGGGTTGGGGTAAACTCTATCACGTTCTCGCCAACCTTAAGACCCCTTTGGATATCCAACTTTGGCACGACGATAGTACTGGAGCAACTGGACGAATCATTGGCATCAATGACCCATTTCACCGGAACATCCTTTTGGACGGTGAAATTCTTGGGCGCGTAGCCGTATGCGGTCTGTTTCATTCTGACCACCTGGACTCCATCCTGCAGGCTGGCGACGGCGCCACTTGTCTGGGAGGCATTGGCAAAAGGATTGCCTAGGCCCGTCAGGTTGTACCCGTTGACAATGTTAAATGATGCTAAACCCATGACCCCAACGCCCACGAAGCGGAAAAACTTATGGGCAAACGCGCCCTTGATAGGCGCTGTCAGCCCGCCAATTCCAAGGAGCCCAGGTGCCGTTCCAAGGGCGAAAACTGACATTATGAGGGCACCTGACCAGAAGTTGCCGGTACTCATGGCGTATAGTTGCATTGCCTGGGTGAAGCCGCAGGGCACAAAAAAAGTCAACGCTCCCAGCACCACAGCGTTGCGGTGGCTGTACTCACGCTGGTGCCGCTGGCGCAGCCCTAGCGCCTTGCTAAGCCCACTAGGCAACGCCAAACCGCCATTGCTCAGGCGTGGAAAGACGCGGGTCAGCTGGGCGCCCAATATAAACATAACGATTCCCACACCAATAGTAAGTGTGCCCAGCATCGCGCCCTTAATCTGAAAGGCCGACCCCAGGACACCGACGAGCCCGCCGAGTATAAAATACGAAAAGATGCGCCCAATATTGAAAAAGACATGCGGCGTAAACCTTTGGGCGGCGGTGGCTTCCGGATGCTTTTCAGCGTGCCTGGCCGATACGCCGAGCACCAGTCCTCCCACTAGCGCCATACAGGTTGATAGCCCGGCTGTGAGGCCCACAAGCCAGACCACCATCAGGCTCGACGGATTGCCGCCCACGCCGGAATTGAAATTGAGCAGTCCGAGGCTGCTTAGAAACAGTACGAATGCCGATAGCAGCAGCGCGCAAACGCCCAGCTCCGCCCAGTCCCTGCCGCTTCGCGATACCCACGGCTGAGTATCATCAGAACCTACTTCGTAGCCGGCCGCTGCGACTGCCTGGCGCAACGACTGCTGCGATGGCATTTCCGTAGCGTAAACTTTGGCCGTACGAGCCTTCAAGCTCACCTCGGCGCGCTCGACACCGGCAAGCTCTTCTAAGTTTTCCGCAACCATCAGTTCGCAGGAACGACAGTGCATGCCCTTAATAGGCAAGGTAACTTGGACGGTCTTCCCAGACCCTTTGAAACGCTGATGTCTCTTTTTATGGCTCACTTTGCACCCCTACTTATTGCTAAGCTTACTTACCCTTAATATCTCATCTACCATTTGGGCCTGCCTGTCAGTGTCGCGGGAAGCCACCGCGTCTTCAAAGCAAGAGTGCAGGTGGTCTTCCATGATCATTTGGTGGGCGCTTTTCAGCAGTCCCATTACCGCCCGGTTCTGTTGCATGACGTCTATGCAATACGCATCCTGCTCAACCATCTTCATCATGCTGGCAATGTGGCTTTGCGCCTTTTTGAAATTGATTAGCACCTTTTCTTGGTTAACTTTCCGGTGCACATGGGTATGAGAATTCATTAATTACTCCTTGTTCCGTCTTAGTACCCTACCTAGGGTATAGGTATACTATATCACGATCCGGCTATGTTTTGGCAAGTCAGTCGCCCGGCTAGTAACGATCCAGATTGAGGCTGGACAGTCCCAGACTACCCTCTACTTCAACTTTGCTGGCAGCTACGTCGTAATTGTCAGTCTCCCAGATGCCGGGTTCAATCTGGCGCAAGCCGGGCAGGTCCTGGCTGCTAAGTCCCGATTTGACGACGAAACGCAGGCCGCTGGCGCGGGGGACGGACAGCTTCAACGAGCTGGCACCGATTTCTACCGATACTTTGGCCTGGGGTTGTTTGTCCCCAATACGGATGGAAATACTGCTAGCCCCGGACTTAAGCGCCAAGCTCCTGAGCTGTAAGTCTCTAAGGTCGGCGTCGATATCCGCTGCTCCCGCCTCAACCAGCAATGCGGCCTCGGTTTGCTGCGGCAGTGTAACCTGGAGGTTGTTGCGGCCGTAATTACGCCACCAACCATCGTCATTTGCCAGCGCTACGTCCACCGCCTGGACGCCGCCCAGGCTGCGCGACTGCAGGGAAACGCGCCCGTCGGCATTGTCGGTACGCGCCGTCACTAGTGGCTGGCTATCAGAGCCAATGCGCAGCCTGCCGGCGCCCGACTTAATATTTGCTTCCATTACGGATGCGCCGGAATCAAGCGACAGTGTCTGTTGTGACGTGGCGGTAGATGACATTGGGACGCGCTCACGCGGCTCAACCCAACCTAAGGCAGCAGCCATGACCAGGGCTAGGATGGCGACCAGCAGTAGGCTTCCCAGGGCTTTGGCTGGCCATCCCCTAACTGGCAAGATCGAGAAGCCTGCCATGATAATGAAGAGCGGCCAAAGCCGCAGTACGCTGCCAACATCTACTTGGATGGTTCCAAAGTTTGCCAAAAGCGCCAGTACGCCGACCAGCACCAGAAATAGCCCCCAACCAACGGCTCCTAGGTTCCACGAATTTTGATTTGAGTTTGCTTTCATCTCTTCATCTGCCATGGCTACTTCTTCCCCCGCGCCAGCAGTAGGACTCCGCAGACAATCAGCAATGCCGGCCAAATCTTATCCCAGTCAACGTCCACCCAAGGGAAGAACTCCAGTACCAGCAACCATGCACCAAATAGCATCAACGCCAGCCCGGCATAGCCGCGCAAACGTTCGCCGCCACCATTATGCTGTAATTCTTCAGCCAACTCGTTGACGTTGCGCTCAAATCCCTTGGCGTCTTTGACAAAGTCGCCGTGGCCGGCAACAGGCATTACAACCGCCATAACCAGATAGGCCAGGACGCCAAAACCGCCGCTGGCAAGAGTTAGCACAACAAAGATGATGCGCACCAGGGTGACATCCATCTCAAGATAGACGGCCAGCCCAGCACAGACACCGGCCACTGACCCGGCTTTGGGTAAACGATATAAGCGCCGCGGCTGATGGGCCGGTAGTTCTTTGGGTTTTTCGGTACTGGAAGAGCTTTTAGTGTTTCGTTCTGCCATAGCACATTATTCCTATTTTTATTAATAGTGCCATGGAGATGCTGAAAAAATCTATGCCGCAGGTCACATGCGGTGGGGTGACAGCAGTCACTTACTAGCGCCGCTACATATGGTTGACTGTAAATGTAGAGGAGAATGCCCATGAAAGCCCTTGTTATCTACGATTCAGCCTACGGGAACACTGCATTGGTGGCCCGCATCATAACCCATACACTAGGAGAGACCATGGAGGCCAGGCGTGCCTTGGTGTCAAAAATAACGCCAGCCGAAGCCTGCGAGTGCGACATATTGGTGGTCGGCTCTCCAACCCAGGCCGGACGCTCCACTGCCGCAATCCAGCAATTCCTTAGCGACTTGCCGGCCGGCGCATTGGATGGCCGCCGAGCGGCGGCCTTTGATACCCGTTTTGCCAAAGACCAGCACGGCATTAAGTTGCAGATACTAATGTCAGCTATAGGGTTTGCCGCTGGCAAAATCGCCCATACCCTCAAGGCAAAGGGAGCGGTAATGCTTGCCGACGGAGAAGGGTTTATCGTCAAAGATATGGAAGGGCCTTTGAAGCCTGGAGAGATTGAGCGGGCAGCCAGCTGGGCGAGGGGCATTGCATTGCGAGCCGATACTGCACTGAAATAACTACTTCAACTGCTTTTCAAGTATCCGTTCGATGTCGGCACTGCTTACGGGCCGGGCCATTTCGTCCAGATCAGGGTCGTTTAGCTTGATGCCACTCTTAGCCAAGAGCAGGCGCAGCATTTCGATTACCTTGCTGACTTCCGTTTCGGCGATTGAATTAACCTGCAAATCAATTTCCTCGCGGACCTCAGCCACCTTGGCAGCGCGGTTTTGGGATATCAGCACCACAATTGCCAGAAATATGGCCTCCAATGAAACGATCATCGTCAGCAGGCCAAAGGGGAAGGGGTCAAAAGGCAAGATGCCGGGCACCAGACCTGAGTTGACGGTGATCCAAACTGCAAACCAGATCACGTTTAACAGCAGGAACTCAACGGAACCAAACTCTACGGTTAGTTTGTCGGCGACCTTGTCAGCCAAAGAGCGGCGGGCGTCGGCCTTAGCCCGGTAGCTTTGGATTACCAGACGATGGTGCTTGACGCTGTTAGCGTGCGCCCGTTCATTAATAGCCATAAGCACTTTATAGCATATGCCATGCCTCGTTAACAGGGTTGTCCGCCCCAGATTGACAAATCCTATGCGATATGCTATTATTAACACCAATTTGTGACATTATATAACACCTCCAAAGGAACCATTTTATGTGCGGAATTGTGGGATATATCGGCCGTGAATCGGCTTATCCAGTTTTAATTGAGGGCCTGCGCGCCCTCGAATACCGGGGCTATGACAGCGCCGGCGTCGCCATCGGTAACCATGGCACACTCTCGGTCGTTAAGCAAAAGGGCCGCGTCAATGAACTGGATAAGGCCTCCAAGGAAGCCGATGTTGCAGGTTCAGTAGGAATTGGCCACACCCGATGGGCTACCCACGGCATCCCTAATAAAATAAACGCCCACCCGCACCGCAGCGCCGATGGCCGTATAACACTCGTCCATAACGGTATTATTGAAAACTACTCCATTTTGAAGAAGCAGTTGACGGAAAAAGGCGTCAGCTTTCAAAGTGAAACCGATACGGAGGTTCTGGCCAACCTGATTGCCATGGTCGCCAAGGAAGAAAAACTGCCAGTTTTCACGGCCGTGCAGGTTGCTCTCAAAATGGTGCGCGGCGCCTACGCCATTGCCGTACTGGATGCCGACGACCTCGGCAGACTGGTACTGGCAAAGAAAAGTAGCCCCCTGGCAATTGGAGTCTCAAATGATGCCTTTTATGTGGGCTCGGATGCCACACCCATCATTAAACATACGCAGAAAGTCATCTACCTCAATGATGACGAAGTCGCCGAGCTAAGGGAAGACGGTACTTATGAAGTCGTGTCGCTCCAGAGCGGCAAAGTAGAACCGCTCGTGCAGGAACTCGACATGAGCGTGGACCAGCTCGAGAAGGGCGGCTACGACCACTTCATGCTGAAGGAAATCCATGAGCAGCCCGATGTCGTACGTGAGACAATGCGCGGCCGGCTGAGCCTGGACCAGCAGACCGTCCTCTTGGGTGGTATCGCCGACCATGAGCAAAGGATCCTTCGCGCGCCTAAACTGACAATTGTGGCTTGCGGCACATCCTGGCACGCTGGCATGGTAGGGAAGTACCTTATTGAAGAGCTGGCCCGAATTCCCGTTGACCTTGAACTGGCTTCTGAATTCCGTTACCGCAAACCGCCGATCCATAATACCGACGTCGTCCTGGCCATATCCCAATCGGGCGAGACAGCCGACACTTTGGCCGCTATTGAGCTGGCCAATGAAATGGGTGCGCTCACTTTGGGTATCGTCAACGTGGTGGGCTCATCCATTGCCCGGGCAACCGCGGCGGGCGTATATACCCACGCCGGCCCAGAAATCAGCGTGGCATCTACCAAGGCCTTCAGCACCCAGGTTGCCGTTTTGACTCTCATGGCGTTGCGCTTTGCCCAGCAGCTGGGAACGCTGTCACGCAGCCAGCTCAAGGAATACTACCAGCAACTATCACAGCTACCGGAATGGATAGGGCAGGCGTTAGTTGCCAATGAAGACATTGCGGCCGTTACTGACCGCATCGTGGCCAGCCCGGTATCGCTGTTCCTCGGCCGCAGCAATTGCTACCCAGTCGCGCTAGAAGGTGCCCTCAAACTCAAGGAAATTAGCTACCTCCCCGCTGAAGGCTATGCCGCCGGAGAGATGAAGCACGGACCTATTGCGCTGGTAGACGAAGGTACGCCTGTCATCTTCATTGTGCCAACCGCAGCCGAACTACGCGAGAAAGTCATCAGCAATATGGAAGAGGTCCGCGCCCGAGGCGCCTACGTGGTTGCGATTGCCGACCGCGACGACCACGACATACGCGACCACTGCGACGCCCTGTTGCCAATCCCCAACGTGCCCGACTTTTTCCTGCCGGCCGTCGCCTCGGTCCCGTTGCAGCTAGTTGCCTACCATTCGGCCCTCGCCCTCAATAAGGACGTGGACAAGCCCCGCAACCTAGCCAAGTCCGTCACCGTCGAATAACAACAAACCGGATACGGGTTTGAAACATAACGGTTTTGCCGTATCGTGGTTGTATGTCTGGATACAAGGGACATATTACAGGAGCTGCCGTATTTTGCGCGGCCTACCTGATGGTCTTAAATTCATTGTCGGCCAGCCCGGCCCAGTTTTCCCAGCAAGCCATCCTTTCGGCCGACTGGATGAAGATTGCGGGCCTGTTTGTGTTGGCCATCTTGTTTGGCCTGTGGCCCGACGTTGACACCAACTCCAAGGGCCAAGATGTCTTTTATTCCGGCATCTTCATACTGGACTTGGTGCTAATCTTTTCACACCAGCTAGAGGCCGCGGCCTACCTTGGGTTGCTGGCTATCACGCCCATCCTTGGTAAACACCGGGGCTGGACGCATACTTGGGCGGCCATGCTCATCGTGCCGCTGCCAATACTGCTAGTACCGTACTTATACGACCCCGATCGCTGGCAATACGCCCTGGCGTATTATGGGGCGGCCGTGGCTGGATACCTCAGCCATTTGGTATTGGACGGGCTGATTGTTCCCTGGATCCGCGTCCGCGGCGCGGAATAAAGGTTCAAAAAATAGCCGGCCCTACAGCCGGCTATTTTTTTGGATAGCTGCTAAGGCTTAGATGCCGTAGTTATTGAGCAGCGTTGAGAGGTCAAAGATATCGATCTTGCCGTCGTTGTTAATGTCGGCAGCGGCGTTGGTTGCCTGGCTAGTCGTGCGGCCAAAGTTGGTTAGCAGGATACTGAGGTCAAAGATATTTACGGCGCCGTTGCCATCAATGTCGCCGGTCTTGCGCGTTGTCACCGATAGGGCGGCTGTCTGGGCCGAGGTGTTCCCGGCGGCGTCGTATGCGGCCACCGTATAGCTGTAGGTAGTACCGTAGGTCAGCCCGGTGTTGGTGTAGCTAGTGGTAGCGCTGGTTGCAACCTGCGTCCCGTTGCGGAAGATCTTGTACCCGGTAACGCCGACATTGTCCGTGGACGCCGTCCAGCTGAGCGCGACGCTAGTACCGCTGACCGTAGTTGTCTTGAGGCCCGTAGGAGCGGTTGGGGCGGCGGTATCCGCCATTGTGGTCACGGAGACCGCGTTAGATACCGGGGAGACGTTACCGGCAGCGTCCGCCGCCCTGACGGTGTAGTTATATGCAGTGGCCGGGCTCAGGCCGTTGTCAGTGTAAGACGTTACTGAGGTGGTTCCTACCTGGGTGCCGTTGCGAAGAATACGGTATTGGGTAACTGCCACGTTATCAGTGGATTGGCTCCAAGTAAGGCTGACAGATGTCATGGTTCTGGTTGAAGCATTTAGCGCGCCGGGGGCGGTGGGGGGAGAGGTGTCTGCCAGGGTCTTAGGGGTAATAGCTACCGACTGCGGCGATACGTTGCCGGCCGCATCAACGGCGGCAACCGTATAAGTGTAGTTGGTGTTGGGGGTCAAGCCGGTGTTGGTGTAAGAAGTAGCGACGCTGGTAGCTACCTGGGTGCCATTGCGGTAAATGCGGTAACCGGTGACGGCCACGTTGTCAGTAGCGGCCGCCCAGCTTAAGTTTATGGAGTTTACCGTCTGGGAAGGAGAGGTTAGGCCGGTGGGCGCCGTAGGGGCGATGCTATCCGCCACGGTATAGGTACCACCGGTCTTGGTAGCCAGAATGTTAACGTTATCGGTACTCCTTACCACGGCCGAACTGGCAGCAAAGGCGATAGGGGCCGATCCCGTGGCAATCGCCTTGAATGTAACCTTAGCTACCTGCTGGGGACCGGACACAGTGGACCCGCCCGTTACGCCCCTGGCAATCGTGACGGTGCCCAGGGTGTTGCTACCGCTGTTGGCCGCCTGGATACTGAAGGCGCTAGTAGAGGAGTCGATGCTGACAAATTGGAGTTTGTCCTTAGGGAAAGTCAAATCAGCTTGGACGGCGTTGATGGTATCCGTGCTGCTGTTGACGTTGATAGTGACCGTAAAGTTATTGCCCATGGTCACCGTCTGGGTAGCCGGCGCCAGCGACAACGTGGCGGTAGCGGCAAAGCTTTGGTACAGAGTGTAGATTCCCACCAGCACCGCCAAGCCGACCACTGCAAGAGCGGCCGACAGGGCGGGGCGGCGAGTACTTATTAATGATGGCGGTTTGGGTTTGGTTTGGGTTTTCTTCATAGGGGTAAGGCCTTAGAAATGATTGTTAATATGCTTATGCTTCACTATAAAACGTTGTAAAAAGAATGTCTACACATTCATGGGATTATATTGGCAGCGTCCGCACATCGTGAGCCCACGCAACGATAATACTTTGTTGTGTGATACACATCACATACCAGGTATGGGTGGCACTGGGCTGGCTTACAAAAAATAGTAGAAATGAGCATAAAAACTTTGTAAATCTATTACAAACCGCTTATAGTTATTTCTAGTAACGAGTGAACTAATGAAGATCTTAATGCTCGGCTGGGAACTCCCACCGCATAACAGCGGCGGCCTGGGCGTGGCGTGCTACCAGCTATGCAAGCACCTGGCACTGCAGGGCGTGGAGCTGGACTTTGCGGTTCCTTACCAAGCCGACCACTCGGATATCGATTTTATGAATATCGTTGAAAGTGTTCCGTATGATGTCCAAACCATGCAAGCCCTGTTGGGCGGGGCATATGAATCATGGAAGATAGAATGGCAAGAGGCCCATGGCATCAAGGATGCGGCCGGCCTTCCGCAGTCACTGCGGGAGCAGCAACTGCGGTATGTGGCATTTATTAAGCAGCACGTTAAGCGCAACCGCTACCATGTCATCCACGCCCATGATTGGCTGACATACGAGGCCGCCATGGCCGCCAAAGAGCGTCTGAACGTCCCAATGGTCGCGCACGTCCATGCCACCGAGTTTGACCGTGCCGGCGGCCAAGCTGGCAACCCTCTGGTACACGACATTGAATACACCGGCCTGATGATGGCCGACCGGGTGATCGCCGTCAGCCAGGGCACCAAGGACATCATCGTGCAGAAGTATGGCATTCCGGCCGACAAGGTGCAGGTGGTCTACAACAGCATCGATCCAACCGAATTTGGCCCGCTGCCCATGGATAATACCTATAAATATCTGACGCATATGAAGAAGCGCGGCTACAAAGTGGTTGTCAATGTCGGACGGCTGACCATCCAAAAGGGCCTGACATTCCTGCTGGAGGCCGCGCAGCAAGTGGTTGAGCGCAATAATAAGGTCCTATTTGTTATCGCCGGGTCCGGCGAGCAGTACACCGAGCTGATTTCCCGGGCGGCCGAGCTGGGCATCTCTCAAAATATACTATTTACCGGATTTGTCCGCGGCAAGGCCTGGCGTGACCTCTATTCCATTGGCGACATGTTCATCATGCCCTCCATTTCCGAGCCCTTTGGATTAACGGCCTTGGAGGCAATGGGGTTTGGGAATGCCGTGCTGCTTTCGCGCCAGTCGGGTGCGGGGGAGATCCTGCAGCACGTTTTGAAGTTTGATTTTTGGGACACGCACCTGATGGCCTCACAGATACTGGCGCTGGCTGAGCAGCCGATGTTGGCGCGCGAACTGACGAGAAACGCCGCCCGGGAATTCAGCAAGATGTCATGGAGCGACGCGGCGGAAAATTGTAAACAAATTTACGAGGGCACGTGGGAGCCGCATGCCCGTAAACAACTCTGGGAGGTAACCGTATGAGCAGGGCGATATGCCTTTATCTGCACGTCCACCAACCATACCGGGTACGCCAATACTCGGTAGTGGACGCGGGCAGTGACCACAACTATTTTTTTGAAGGCGACAGCCGCACCGGTACCAACAATGAGCACATCATGCGTAAAGTCGCCCATAAGTCGTACCTACCAACCAACGCCGTCCTGCTTGGCTTGCTCAAAAAACACCCTGAGTTTTGCGTCAGTATGTCAATCACCGGCACCATCCTGGAGCAAATGTCGCAATGGGAGCCGGAAGTACTCGCCAGCTTCCAAGAGCTGGTCGCCACCGGGCGCGTGGAAATAGTAGGCGAGACCTACTACCACAGCCTGGCATTTTTCTACTCGCTGGAGGAATTTGAGCGCCAGGTGAACTTGCACGCCAAGAAGGTAGAGGAACTGTTTGGCGTCCGGCCCAAAACCTTCCGCAATACCGAACTTGCATACAATAACGACCTGGCTAACTGGGCCGACCGCAAGGGATACCGCGCCATCCTGGCCGAGGGATGGGACCCCGTACTTGAGTGGCGCAGCTCCAACTATATGTACCGGCCGGCCTACACCCGCCAGGTGAAGCTTTTAATGAAGAACTACCGTCTGAGCGACGACATCGCCTTCCGGTTCTCCAACCAAGCCTGGGGCGACTGGCCGCTGACAGCGGAGAAGTTTGTCAATTGGGTAAACGCCCTCGATGACGACCAGGAAATCATCAACCTGTTTATGGATTATGAAACTTTTGGGGAGCACCAGTGGGCCCACAGCGGGATTTTTGATTTCCTGTCGCACATGCCTGGTGAGTTCCTTAAATATGAAGGCAACACCTTCATGACGCCCAGCCAGGCCGCCAAGGAGCTAAAGCCCCGTGGATACATTGACGTGCCCCAGACCGTCACCTGGGCAGATACCGAGCGCGACATGAGTGCCTGGATTGGCAACCCGATGCAGCAGCAAGCCATCGCGGCCACCTATGAGCTAGAAAATGACGTCATGGCCACCAAAGATATCAATATCATTGGTGACTGGCGCAGACTACAGACGTCAGACCATTTCTATTACATGTGCACCAAATGGTTCAACGACGGCGATATCCACGCCTACTTCAGCCCATACGACTCGCCGTATGATGCGTTTATCTATTTCATGAATGCGCTGCGGGACATGCGGGTCCGGGTTGACTTGGCGTGCGACAGCCAGGCGCCGCAACGCCCATTGCGCCGCAAGCGCCGCGCTGCCGCCTGAACGCCCTAGCGCAGCGCCAGACATTGAATTATCCTTATGTCTATGCGGCACGCTGATGACTGGTACAAGAACTCGGTAGTCTACCAAATTTATCCGCGCAGTTTTATGGACAGTGACGGAGACGGCGTAGGGGACTTGGCCGGTATCGTGTCACGCCTGGAGTACCTGGCGGAGCTGGATGTGGACGCAATTTGGCTATCGCCCATTTATACCTCCCCCATGGCCGACTTTGGCTACGACGTTGCCAACTACCGCGATATCGATCCGACCTTTGGCACCCTGGCCGACTTTGACGCGATGGTAACGAAGGCCCACGCCCTGGGTATCAAGGTGATGATGGACCTGATCCCTAACCACACATCGGACCGGCACGCCTGGTTTTTTGATTCCCGCAGCTCCAAAGACTCATCCAAGCGCGACTGGTATATATGGAAAGATCCCAAGGATGACGGCTCGCCCCCCAACAACTGGCAAAGCGTTTTTGGCGGCCCTTCATGGACATTTGACGAACGCACCGGCCAATACTATCTCCATAGTTTTCTTAAAGAACAACCCGACCTCAACTGGGCCAACCCTCATGTCCAAGAGGCGATCCGGGAAATCATCCGCTTCTGGTGCCGCCGCGGCGTAGACGGCCTGCGGGTTGACGCCATCCTGTTTACCAGTAAGGACCAGGGGTTCCGGGATAATCCCCAGCCCCAGCATGGGCCCGATGTACTGGCCGAGGAATTCGAGACCGCCTTCAGCCATGGCGTCGGCGAGCATTTGCCCGAGTACATCCGGGTGTTGTCGGACACCGTCAAGGAGTTTCCCGGGCGCTGGCTAGTCCTTGAGGCCTATCCCGACAAGGGCGACCCGGCCGGCTACGCGCAGTTATATGAATACCTTGATAACGAGGTGGCGGCGCCGTTTTACTTTGCCTTCCTGGGGGCCATCGATGGCTGGACCAAAGCCAAGTTCCAGACATTTATTGACGGCTACCAAGCCGAGCTGCCCGCCGGCGCCTTCCCCGCATACGTCATGGGCAACCATGACATGACGCGCCTCGCCAGCCGGGCGGGTTCGCACGCGCCGGCGGCGGCCGTGGCGCTGCTGACAATGCCTGGCGTCAAGTTTGTCTACTACGGCGAGGAGCTGGGCATGCAAGACGTCCACATGCCAAAAAGCCGGATGCTCGACCCCAGCAATGTTTCCCGCGACCCGGAACGCACTCCCATGCAATGGTCACCGGACCGCCACGCCGGATTCACCACCGGCCAGCCTTGGCTGCCTGTTGCCTCCGATTACCGGACGCTCAACGTACAGTCATTATCCGATGATCCCGCTTCCATGCTCAACCTGTACCGGCGTCTGCTGAAGCTGCACCGCACCGAGCCCGCGTTAAACCGAGGCTCTTACGTGCCGTACGAGTCCGGTCATTCCCAAGTATTTGCCTTTGCACGCGTGCACGACGGCGATTCGGTATATGTATTCGTAAATCCCGCCCGGAAGTCGGCAACCGTACAGACGCCGTGGACCCGTGCCACTTTATTGCTCACCAGCCGCATGGACCGCGATGG
>CBDTXE010000008.1:0-20146 GCA_965364395.1 uncultured bacterium
CGCCGGACGTGGTCATATACCCGGAGTAGCTACCTCCATGTACTTGGGTGCCAGACGTGGCAAAGGCACCGGTTACCGACTGCCACTTGGAAAGGTTGTTGGTTTCAAAGCCGTCGGAAAACAATGTGGTAGCGTTAGTGCCTACGTTTACATTTCCCTTGAAGTTTACGCTCATACTGGACGTGTCCGCCGCCATCAAGGCCACTCCTGCCGTATTCTGCACCTGGAAGGCAGTGGTAGAATCTGTGGAATTTTTAAACAGTGCGCTGCCACTTGCTTGGTCAAAGGAGGCAATTGTACTGGCCGCCCCGTTGACTACGCTTTGGATGTTTAGTTTACCGGTGGCTAAGTCATATGCCTGGGTGAAGCCGTTGTCGTAGCTGCCACCGCTATACGAGCGGAAATCAACTCCGGCGGTTCCAGAGCCCGCGGCAAAGCTGACGCCAAAGTCATCCCAGGTTGTACCGGCTGTGCCAGAATTGGGGGAAGCGAGGCCGGCGTCACCGGCGGCGCTATAGGTGGCGTCAGTGTGAGTAATCTTCAGTACGCCGTCAACGTAAACCTTCAGGGTGCTGCCGGTCATCTCCAGTTTTAGTAAGTATTCCTGGTTGGAGTTAATCGTCATGGCCGTTGTAGTTAGCTGGACTGGACCGCCGCCGTCGTGGCGGAATAGATAGACTAGGTCGTTGGCCTCATGGATGTGGGCAAAGTAGCCGTCCGATCCGGCTGCGCCTTGGTTGACGCGTCGGCCAGTCACACCGGCAAACCCACCGCCAACGCCGTTGTAGTTGATTTTTGCCTGGACGCTGTAATCGGCGGAGGGATAGCTACCAGTATAGTAGGCCACCGTGGTATTTGCGCTGGTGCTGGTCTTGGACACTTTGTTGGACACGATGTTCATGTCGGCGCCGCCACCGCGCTCAGTCCATGAGGCGCCGATGCTGGAATTGTCCGCACGGTTGAAACTGTCACTAATGTCGCCCGCCGCCCCGGAGTTGTTCAAAATACGCAGGCGGCCGTTGGCTACGCCGGAAACGTCAACGGACATGGCCGCCGTATTGGCAGCCAAAAGGTTAGCCCCGCTGGCGTTCTGCAATAATAGCGCCGACGTTGAGTCGGCTGTGTTTTTTAGGGCTACGGAACCATCGTTGTTGACCTTGAAAACGCTTGACCCTCCCCGCTGCAGATCCATAATGGGCGCCGTGGCGCCGGTTTTGTTGATGGCGATTGATGCGTTTGTGGTTGATGCATCGGCCTGCAGGCCCTGCGCCAGCTGCACGTACTGGGCGGCGATCAGCCCGCCAAGCTTGTTGGCATTTAGTGCATTGAGCGCATATGGAGTTGCGGCAAACCGCTTGAACGGCAACATCTCGCCGTCGCCGCCGCAGTCGGCCGTGAAGCTGGTCGTGATCGTGCAGTTACCGGTGTTGCCAATGTTGATGGACAGCCAGAGTGAATCCTGGTTGAAATCTACGTCGGTTGCCAGGTTGGTATTAACCTTGCCCAGATTGACGCTAAAATAGCCGTTTTTGACTGCGACGCCGTTACTACCACTGTTAAGCCAGCTTTCCGTCCACTCTAGCGAACCGCCGCAAGGCGAAGTTCCGCCCGCCACGCAGCCGGTGCCATCCTGGTAGATTTTAAACTGGATGTTGTAGTTGCCATCCGGGACAGTCGCGCCTTGGTTTGTCAGCAAGCGGGCCTGGAAATTGATTTGCTGGTTTATGCCAGCCGCAGCCTGGGCACCGGTGGGCAGCAAGAGGCTGGCAAATCCCGCCCCTATCGACATCATGCCGGCTATGCGCAAAATCCAATTCAGCTTCATGTACTCTCAGCAACCCTCACTTGCGCGGGTGCTGCCACCCACTTGTACGTAGGTATATTATAGTGCTTACGCTAGGCTAAGCGCAAGCACTATATATCTGTTGCATCTGCCTAATTATGCCGTTCGTGTACCCTGGCCAAGTAGCCGGCGCTCATAGTGTTCGCCTAGCCAAAATCCCAGCAGTAAAGTTGCCATGACTATATAAATCGGCCACGCCACTAGTATCTTCCCTTGCAATTGGTCTCCATTCTCGCCAGACGCCTGTACGATACCGGCTAGGGATTGGCCGTTTACCACTACGACCGTCTGGATGTAACCGGTCAGTCCCAATTTGTCCGATATCGATACCACTACTTCATACATTCCCGACTTATCGTAAATGTGGCTGAGCCGTAGCTCACCCGGCTGGGGTTTGCTAACAACATCGGATTTTCCATCGCCCCAATCCACGTTGATGGCAAACGGCGGATTGCCGGAATCGATGGTAATTGGCATCACAAACTTTACGTCCGGCGTTGCGCCGTAGTAGACGTATTTGACGGTTGCCATGACCGCAGCCGGAACGGGTGCAGGGCGTGGGCTCGACTGCACCACCGGCGGGCGACCACCCGGCTGCGGCGCCGGTGTTGGCACTGGCTGCGGCATGGGGACCGGAGGCGTTGGCGGCTGGTAAGTTACAGTGACCGTCCCAGACACCGGGCTCCCTTGGTTCAATGTGTCAAACTGCTGGGCAATAAGGTCGTTGCGGCCTGGCAGCAACTGGACCTGTAATTCATAAGTGCCAATGGCGGAACATATGGCCGATCCGGCGTTCAACCCATTACGTTTAATGGCCACGACCAAACCAGTGGTACATAAGCCGGCCACTTTCAAGGGACTGGTCGCCGTTACTGTGTTGGTAGCGGGCGTGGTGATTGAAGGCGCCACTGACGGCGGCGCCCCATTGACATTGCCGATAATGGAGATATTGCCCGACTGACTGACGGGATCGGCAAATACCGGCCATGAGATGGCCGACATCGCCAGGCCGGCGAGCAGCATTATCAGCGCCAACCCCGAGTAAGAGGTGCGGTGATGCGGCAGCACCCGGCCGGAGTGCCGGTGGTGGCTGGTTTTGAATACCCCGTCGCCCATATGAGGCGATTATAGCATAAGCGCTATCAGTTGGCGGTTACTTGTGCCCGGCCTGTTTGATGATGTAGCGGTTGTACCGCCGGACGGCGTAGCGCAGCAGCAACACCAGTAGCAGCAGTGCGATGAATCCAACTATCAGCTTCTTAGCGGGCACCACCCAGAACGTCACCTTGCCGCCCTCCAGCGTCTTGCCGTTGCCGTAAGCGGCTGTAAACGTTGCCGTATACTTACCAATTAAGTTCTTTTGGGGCAGATCTTGTTCAAATTTACGTACGCTATCGGGAAGGACGTTCCTGGCTGGATTCGCAATCGGTAACTTGGCAACTTGCTTGCCAAACATATCCGTCACTACCACGTCGCCTACGGGCTTCACGTGGACGCTGCCCTCGTTCTTCAACCGTTCAGTGACTTTTATGGGGCCGCTCTCAAAAAATGTTCCCCTCTGGCCAAGCCGCGACACAGTGAAGTCTGCCACACTCAGCTTTTCCGATATCTCGCCGGACACGCGCATCAAAACCAGAGTCCCAATACTGGCCGAGAGCGAAACACCGGTGCCCTCCAGCTCCGGCGGAACGCCCGTAAACCTAATGACGCCGTAATGGCCACCCGGCTCGGCATTGGCGGGAACCCTAATCTGCACCTGGGCCGTCTTGACCTCCTGTGGAGCCAGTGAAAATCCCGGCACGCTGGGAATCCAGTATTTCAGTGAAAACCGGGAAGCCTCTTTTTCATCAAGCAATATTTCCGGCTCGCCATCCTCGCCTTTGGCGGCAAAGTCGTTGGCTTGGCCGCTAACCACCAACCGCCCGCTGGTAACGTTTCGCAGCCGGATATTAGCCGTAACCGACTGCCCAGGGTCGGCTGTCAGTTCCATGACCGGGGGAGAAATCTCTAGCCCCTGGCCCCCGCCGGCCGGTGCCGCCGCCGACAAGGCAATGCCCGGGGTACAGGCAGTTACTAACATAACGGCCACAGCCGCCAACCTCACGGAGAAATGCATAAGCGTATTATACAGGATACGCCGGGCGGCTCAATACGTTGCGGTGCAGATGTAGGTAAGCGTAGTGGTGTATGAACCCGCCGCCTGCGAGCCAGGCACATTGGCGATATATGATACCGTGAAGTTTTGCGCATCGGTTGGGCCCAGGGACGCGTTTCCGCTGTTGGCGATGGTGTCGCCGCTATTAAATTTGAAGCTGTTGGCCGTTCCGTAGCCGTTTAGGCCCTGGCCGCGCAGGTTGGTACCGTTGGCCGCCGGGTTGATTGCCGCGCCCACTGTCGGAGTGGCGTTAGCCACCACGTTGAGGCCAAATTGGGAGTTTCCGGTCGCTGACGCCCCGCCAGCAGCCAAAGCCGCAATCGTCGGACTTCCGGAACAGCCGGCACAAGTCAGGGTGTTGCCGCTGACGGCAATAACGTACCCTCCGCCAGCATTGGTGGCGGCGACCATCTGCGACGTCGCCGTTGCAGTTGAGGCTGAGGAAAACGAACTGCCAAAGCTGACGTTGCCGGCAGCGGCGGTGCCGCAGTTGGTGCCGGTAACCGTGGCACCAGTACAGAACACTAGCGTCTCGTCCATGCTGCCAGTAAGCGTGATCTGGTTGGCGGTAGCCGCTGCCACGGTGCCCGTATCAATAGCGCCCGTCCAGTTGGCGGCGGAATAAGTGGTGATGCGCGCATAGAAAGTTTGGTTGGCGGTGGTGGGGTTGGTAACGTTGTTGAATACTACGGTCTGGCTGCCGCTGGGAGTTGCCACGTTCCCCGATTTGGCCAGCCTGAGGCTGCCGGCCGTGGCCGTGTTCCCGGTCCAACCGGCGGCGTCCCCCAAGCCCGTCGGCTGGGCAATAGAAGCGGAGTTAACAAACCCCAGGGGCGTACTGCACCCGCCGGACGCGGCCGTACAAATCTGCGCCTCCCACGACTGAATGACGGTAGCCGTTGTGGGCACGGTAAAATTGAAGGTATAGGTTACGGTTGCTCCGGCATTTGCAGCCGACGTGCTTAGCGTGAGCTTCCGCGCCGTAATCTGGGCGGCCTGGGCCTGCAATGGCAAGAAGGCCGTCGCCAGTAATCCCGTGATGATGGCCGCCGATGCTAGCTTTCTCGCTGATTGCTTCAGGGTATCCATCAGAAGGTCGCCGTACAGACGTAAGTTAGCGTGGTGGAGTAGCTGCCAGCCTGCTGGTTGGACGGGATATTTGCCAGATAGGACACAGTGTAGACCGTATCAGCGCTAGCTCCGCCAGCCGACGCAACCTGGGTTAGCGTGCTGGGAACAAATGAGTAGGTATTGCCCGTGCCATAGTTTGCAGAAGCACTGCCGCTGCCACCCGAAGGATTTGATCCCTGAGCCGGACCCGGTGTTCCGGCATTTGATACTAAGTTGATGCCAAACTGCGCCGTTCCGGTAGATGACTGCGCCCCCGTGAGACCAGTGGCTGCAATCGTGGTCGGCCCAGTCAAAGTGGCACCCAAATACGATATGACATATCCAGTACTGGCGTTGGTTCCCGCTACCAGCTTGGAAGTTGCTCCGGTCGCCACCGAGCTGCTTAGCGTTCCCAGCGCTACGGTTGCACCCGTACCGGCTCCGCACGTTGCGCCCGCCTGGAAAGCGCAGAAATTCAGCGTCTCATCAACACTGGCGGTAACTTGGATTTGGTTGGTTACCGCTCCGGCCACTACGCCGGAATCAATCGGCGTTGACCAGGCCGCATCGGAAAAAGTAGCAATCCTGACGTAAAAGGTCTTGCCTTGCCCGGATACGATTGACGGATTGGTGATGGTATTGAAATTGACGGTAGACCCGGCCGAGGGTGAGCCAGCGGCGCCGGTGGCGGAAATCCTGACGCGGCCTTGGCTGGGGGCGCCCGCCACGGACCAGGTTCCGGCACTGCCCAAGTTGGCCGGAGCCCCGTTGAGGGCGGCGGTATTGGTATTAATGCCCGCCGGAACGCCGTTGCTGCCTGCAGCGCCAGGAGTACAGGCCCCGCTGGGCGTATCGCAGTACAGGAACTCAATGGACTGGATAGTAGTTGATTGCGGAGCCGTAAAGGTGAAGTTATGGCTGGTCGAAGTGCTGGGCTGGGAAGAGCCAAGCGTGACTTTGCGCGACGTAATCTGTTGCGCTTGCGCAGGCACGGGCAGGATACTGGCGACCGCCAGCAGGACTGCAAACGTTGCCTTGAAGATAATATGTGTGGTTGATCTTTGTTTCATGTAGATGCGCGCTAGCAGTGCACCCTTATACGGTATTGCCCTAACTTTAGCATTAGCGTTTTACTTCCGTCAAATGATTAATCTAATAAGCCCCCGTACAAATCAGCGTCAGAGCCCCGGAATACTGGCCGCCGGGCGTAGTGGTAGCCGCATTAACCAGATAGGATATCGTGAAATTGGTTTGTGCCGAACTCTTGGGCGCCGAGGCGATAGTTTGGCCGGATACGTACTTAAACAGCCCGTCGCCGTTATAGCCCGTCGCCGCAACCCCATGGGTTCCCACGGGACCGGGGTCGGCGCCAAAGCTGACCGGCGAGGTATTGGCCACCACGTTGATACCAAACTGCTCCTGGCCGGTTTGTGACGCCGTTGGATTAGCCAGTGCTGCCAGCGGATGTGACCCGTTACTGGGGGATGAACCCGCTACTTGGACGATATATCCGTAGCTGGTGTAATTGGTGACGCTGAAAGTAGAAGTGGCGGTAGAAGCCGCGGTTGTCGACAAAGCTCCAAAGCTGACAGACGAAGAATTTACGCTGAAAGTCAGCGCTGGGTCAGAAGTTGTCACATAGCCACCCTCGGTTTGCCTCCCTGTCCCGCCGGCGGGCGTTGAGCTGCCGATAGTTGTGGTGCCAATGGCCGAATCGGCGCGGTAGCTGGGTGAGGCGCTGTTGACCGTCCCTCCGCCGCCAATAAAACTTTCGTCAATGCGGTAGCTGCTTGACTGCAAAGTCTCGGCATACGCCCCACAAGACAGACCCAGCGCCAAACAGGCCACTACCGCTGCTTTTATAACCCTCATGCTTCAAAGTATACCTTATTGCGCAGCCGGCTTGGTGGAGTAGACATAGAGGGTTTTTTGCAGTTCGCTTACCGTCAGCTGGACCGTAAAGGCATTGGTCCACCATGAGTTTTTCCGCCAACTGCTGTCAGTAGCCGAATGGTTGATAATATGCACCCGCTCTCCCAGCGTCTGCCGGAAGTTGAGGCTGGCGCGGCGCTGATGGTAAGGAGAAGTGACCATGATTATGCTTTTGGCGCCCATGGACTGAATGAGGGGAGCGCTCTCGGTAGCGTTTTCGGCAGTGGTGGTAGATTTCTCTTCAATCAGGATAGCCGATGCCGGTACGCCGGCATCTAGGGCTACTTGGCGCATGGCCGCCGCGTTGGAAGGCCCGGTTTTATCCTCCGCCGCCCCGCTAAATAGCACATACGGCGCATATCCTTGCTGGTAAAGGCGGATTGCTTCCCGTGTGCGCTGTTGGGTTTCGCCGCCGCTGACCGCCACGATCATGTCGGCCTTCCTCAGCGGGTCCTGGGGCGACAGAAAAAAACCGATTCCCACGATGGCCGCGATAATCGATGCCAAAAACACGCCTAATACGATCAGGCTCCACCACACTGCCTTCATACACTCTATTGTAACCGCTAAGGCTTATTTTGCGAGGCGGCGCAGGGTTTCAACCGTGTCCGCCAAGGCGGAGACAAACCGCCCCACCTGCTCTCGGGTGGTTGGGCGTCCAACGCTAATCCGCAGGCTACTGCTAGCCTCATCGCGGGCACGCCCAATCGCCAGCAGCACGTGCGATGGGTCCTCGTGGGCGGCCGTGCAGGCCGAGCCGGTTGCTAAGGCAAAACCCCTGGCATCTAGGTGCGCTACCATGGCCTCACCCTCTATGCCAGGGATAGTTACGTTCAGTATGCCGGGAACCGCGTGTCTACTGCCGCCGCTGCGCACGGCGTCAGGAACCGCACGGGCAACACCTTCCCATAGTTCTTCGCGCAATTCCTGCAGGCGGCGGGACTCGTGCTCGCGGCCGGCCTGCATCAGCTCCAAAGCCTGGGCCAGCCCAACAGCCGCTGCCACACCGGGCGTGCCGCCCCGCAGCCCCCCTTCCTGTCCTCCACCAGGCATCACTGGCGCCAGCGGCGTGCCGGTCTTGGCATAAAGAAAGCCGCAGCCTGGAGGGCCGTACAGCTTGCCGCCGCCCATGCTCAGCATGTCCACCCCAAGCCGCGAAACCTGAAGGCTTTCATAGCCGGCCTGGGCAGCATCGCAGTACAAATAAATGCCCCGCTGGTTCTCGTGTTCGCGCCGCTGCTTGCGGATGTCTTTAACCATAGCCGCCACTTTGGCCAGCGGCTGCAGCGTGCCAATTTCATTGTTGGCGTACTGCATGCACACCAGCGACGTATCATCATCGATTGCCTCCGCTAGCCGGCGCATGTCAACGCTGCCCGTCGCTTCCACGGGTACCGTTTCCATCTCCCAACCGCGTTGCCGCAGTGATGCGGCGGCCGCCAGAACCGCGCGGTGTTCAATTGCTAGCGCTACCGCCTTGCCCGGAGGCGACTGTAAACCCTGGATGGCCAGGTAGGCCGCCTCGGTACTGCCTCCGGTAAAAACAATCTCCGCCGGCTTGGCGCCCAGTGCCTTAGCAACACTTGCCCGCGCTTCCTCCAGCGCCGCCCGCTGCTGCCGTCCCGGCGTATGGAGCGACGCCGGATTGGCGAAACGGTCGCTCAGATGCGGCCTCATTACCTCAAGCACCTCGGGACTGAGGGGCGTCGCGGCCGCGTAATCCAGATATATGTATTCTTGTGGGTTCATGGCGAAAATTTGAACAGCCTGGCCGCGTTGCGGCTGGTCGCGTTGGCCAGGGCGCTTATGGGCTCACGCCGCAGGTCTGACAGGAAGGCAGCGATGTCCGCAACCCTCGCTGGCTCGTTTTGCTTGCCCCGATGGGGCACCGGGCTCAGGAAAGGACAGTCCGTCTCCAGGAGTAATCGGTCCAGTGGTAGGCTGCGCGCCGCATCCAGCTGCGGCCCGGGTTTGGCAAAAGTCACGATGCCGTTTAGGGCAACGTACCAGCCGCGCTCCAAGACGGCCTCCAGTTCTGCGGGACCCGCCGTAAAGCTATGGACCACACCAGGAAGGCCAGGGTAGTCATCGAGTACTTTGAAAAATTGATCAAAGGCGTCGCGCACGTGGAATATTAGTGGCAAGCCCTTCTCCTGTGCCAGGCCAAGCTGAAGGCGCAGGGCGGTTTCTTGCTCCTCCGGGCTGGTGGTGGACCGGAAATAATCCAGGCCGCACTCGCCAATGGCCACCACTTTGCGGCGGCCGGCCAAGTCGCGAAGATACCCCATACCCTGCTCGGCCTCACCGGCGTCATGAGGATGGATGCCCACGGCCGCCCAAACGTCGGCGTAGGCGGCCGCGAGGTCCGCAGCCCTACGGCTGTCCTCCGTGTTAACGCCGACCGTCAGAACCGTCCCTACTCCCGCTTCCGTAGCTGCCATCAGGACGTGGTCCACCTTGCCAGCATAGGCGGGAAAGTGCAAATGGGCATGGGTATCCACTAAACGGTCACCAGGTGGCGCCGTCCGCAGTCGCGGCAGAATGTCCGGCTGGGCTGCTGGCATCACCGGCCTCCGGCCGCCTCCTCAAACTTGGGAAACAGAATGCCCACGCCGGTGTTCACTTGGCCGTCGGCAAAGGTCTGCAAAATTCGCTCGGCGGTGGCTGGCATGAAGGGCATAATTAGCTTGGCCACATGGATTAGGTCACCCACGGCTTGCTGGAGCACTTGCAGCAAATGGCCGGGATCGGTCTTAGCCAGCGCCCACGGCTTCTCGTACTCAATGTACTGGTTGACGCCTTTGACGTGCTCCCATATCTCTGCCAGTGCCAAGTCCGGCCGCAGATTGTCCATGGCCTCACGCACAGCTCCAGTGTCATGCGCTCCCGGCGGCAAATCGCCAAAGGTACCGGACAGGTACTTGTTGACCATCGAGGCCACCCGCTGCACCGCGTTCCCCAGCTCGTTGGCCAGGTCGGCTTCATAGACTGATTTAAAGCGCTCCCGGCTGAATTCCCCATCGCCACCAAAAGGTATTTCGCGCAGCAAGTAGTAACGCAGCGCGTCAATGCCGTAGTTGCCCGCCAGCTCAATTGGATCGATGGCGTTGCCCAGCGACTTGGAGATCTTCTGGCCGTCAATGGTAAAGAAACCGTGCCCATAGACCGATGCTGGCAAGGGCAGCCCCGCGCTCATCAGCATGGCCGGCCAGTAGACGCAATGGAATTTGGTGATGTCCTTGCCCACGATATGGACGTCCGCTGGCCACCATTTCTCAAATCCCGGTTTGGGGAAGCCGGCCACGGTAAGATAATTGGCCAGGGCGTCAAACCAGACGTAAACCTTCTGCTCCTTGTCTCCGGGCCAGTCGATGCCCCACTTGCCATGCTGGCGAGAAACGCTGATGTCCTCTAGGCCGCCCTTGATGAATGCCAGGATCTCGTTGCGGCGGCTGGCCGGGCGGATAAAGTCCGGATGCTGCTCAATATGCGCCAGAAGCTGGTCTTGGTATTTGGACAACTTAAAAAAGTAGTTCTTCTCATTACGCTTTTCCGGGGCACGGTTATGCAGCGGGCATTTGCCGTCTGCCAGCTCTGACTCGCGCTTAAATTCCTCGCAGCCAATGCAATACAGGCCTTGGTATTCACCGGCGCTGATGTCGCCGGACTTCTCGGCCCGCTTGATTAGCTCATACACGGCAGCCTTGTGGTCGGGTTCGGTCGTCCTAATAAAACGGTCAAAGCTGACCCCGGTCATATTCCAGGTCTTGCGCCAGGTTTCAGCCATCTCGCCGGTGTAGGCAGCCGGGTCCTTGCCGGCTTTCTCGGCCGACTCAACCGTTTTTTGGCTGTTTTCGTCGGTACCGGTGGTGAACAAAACGTCATCGCCGTTCTGCCTATGCCAGCGCGCCAATACGTCGGCCGCAATCGTGGGATAGGCGTGGCCGATATGCGGCTTATCGTTGATGTAATATATTGGAGTCGTGAGGAAGAACTTAGACATGGGCCTTATTGTAGCCAAAAAAGCCGCGTGTATCTACGGGAGCAGGCTTTCCGCCATGGCCGCGGCATAAAGTTGTTGCCATTGCTTCATGGACAGCTCCTGCGCCCGCGCCGTAGGTGGCAGCCCCGCCCTGTCAACCAACGCGGCCGATAGCTGGACACTAGTATTCAACCCGCCGGCCAGGCTGTTTTTGAGCATCTTACGCTTCTCCCCAAAACCGGCCTTAACCAGCCTGAAAAGCCGGGCCCGGTCAGCGGGAAACGCCGGCTCCTTAAACACCCTTACCTGCACGACGGCCGAGTCCACTTTAGGCGGCGGCCAAAACTTGTGCCGCGGTACTTCCGCCTTGATGGCCGGCTCGCCGTAGTACTGGACGCTGAAAGCTAGCACGCTCATCGCTCCGGGCTGCGCCGTAATCCGCTGGGCAACTTCCCTTTGGATAAGCACCGCCATTAGGGCGGGCTGATGGTTGCTATCTAAAAACATGCGGAATATCCGCGACGTCAAGTAATAGGGAATATTGGCCACTACCTTGTATCCGGGTGGCAGCTGGGGCAGGGCTACGCGCATGATATCGCCCTGCCGCACCTCCAAGTTTCCGGGGCGGTCACGCTCCAATAAGTCAGCCAGCACCGGATCCATTTCTACGGCTATCACCTGCTTGACGCTACGGGTCAGGGGAATGGTCATCACTCCCAGGCCTGGACCAATCTCCACAACGGTGTCGCCCGGATCCAACTCGCCCGCCGCCATAACCTGCTCCAGGCTGTCGCGGTCGACCAAAAAATGCTGTCCCAAGCCCTTACTGGCCTTGAGGCCGGCCATCTGCATGGCAATTTTCAGATTGTCGACATTCGTTAAATCCATAGCGTCTATTGTACATCGCGGCAGATAGCGTTGTTCAATCCGCTCAGTTTTGCGCCGGCCTGGCCTACAGATTTTATTGTTTTTGCCGTACAAATGCTTCCCCTGCGGCGGTAGCTTTATAAGCACACTAATGGAGGTAGATTGAATGCTTACAACAATCATTTTGTGGCTGGTATTCGGTGCCCTCGCTGGATGGATCGCTTCCATCATCGTGGGACGCGACGGACAGCAAGGGGCGTTTGGCAACATAATTGTCGGGATTATCGGCGCCATCCTGGGCGGCTGGCTGGTTCAGGCCTTTGGCGGCAGCGACCCCAACGGGTTCAGCTTCTACAGCCTGTTGGTCGCGATTCTCGGCGCGGTCATCTTGCTGGCCATCGTCAACTTGTTCCGACGCGGTAGCGCCCGGGTATAGCAACTCGGAACCAATCAAAAAAGGAGGCTCCGGCCTCCTTTTTTAGTACGAATTGTTGCGGAGCCAGTAGGCCCAGGCCGCTTCCGGCGTACCGTACCGGTCGGCAATGTAATTCAGTCCCCACCGGATCTGTCCGGCAACGGATTTGTCCGGTATCTTGCTGCACGGGTAAGCCTGGGGGATGCCGCAGGCACCACTGGAACCATTGACGGCACTAGGATCCCAGCGCGATTCCCGGCTCCATAGGTTGTAAAGGGCGGTCCACTGGTCGCCGGTCCAGCCGCGGAGCAAAGCCATCTGGCGTCCCAGCTCAACTGGGTTGGCGTTGGGATTGATCTTAGTGCCTACCACCATGACCTTGGTCTTGGGCTGGCGGGCAACCTCCCAGCTGACCATCTGGCGATGCCGCTCAACGCCGTTCTGGTAATTGACGCGGAAGATAGTGACCTTCAGCCCGTCCTGGCCTTCTTCTTTGACGGCGGTCTTGCCAATTTCCAGGTTTACGTCCTTGATAGTCTGGGTCTGACGGGGAATCAGGTCTTCCTGCTTCTGCATCACGTTCTTCACCCGGTTGACCTTGATGACCATCTTGGGAGTAACGCGGGTTTGGGGATTGGGTTCCACGGTGTCCTGCGGCCCAAGGGCAACATCACGCTCTTCTAAAATGCCCTTAACGGTCTTGTGGTGCGAGCGGGCAACAAAATTTTTGCCGTCGGTCACGATAAATACCGGGACTGCGCGGTCAATCACGACCTTCTGGCCAACCAGCCCCACGCCGGTGATGTCCTCAATGCTAGACACGGAATAGCGGTCTTCCGGGTACGGGTTAAGCCCGGCGGCTTCGGCAATCAGCCGCGGGCTCTGTGATGCCGTATGCACAACGACGGTCTTGTTGCCGTCCTGTACGGCCACGGGCCGCGCCCTATACACGTTGACGTTAAAGAAGCCAGACGGCAGTTTGGCATCAAGGGCGGGCTCAACTAAATCATTGCTGTCAACGGCGATTCCGGCCTGTGCCAAAGCTTGGCGCACAGTGCCCGCGTCAGATGTAAAGACCGTCTTCTGGCCGTCGGCGTATATGCTGACAATGCTCGACGAGTCAGCCAACGCATTGCGTGGCGGCGGGATTACCCCAACCACCATTCCGCCCACGATGAGTGCAAATGCCGCTCCCGCGAACCCCAACATGACCTTCCGAAACTTACTGCTGGCCGGAGCCTGCAGTGCGGAGGTTAGCTTACCGTAAATAAGAAGCCTCGCATGTTACTGAGAACGGAGTGTGTTTGGCTTTTGGTTTTTGCGGACCCCACTCGTGAAATCCTTATGCTTAAATTTACCGGATTCTCCCAGCGGTGTCAAGATTACCCCAGCTTCTCAACAGGAGCAAATGACAAGCTTAGGTGCTTAGTGCCGATGCCTTCAAATACCGCGGTGAGGTCATCGCCGTCCACGCTGACAACAATACCCGTGCCAAACTTGCTGTGCCGGATGCGGTCTCCAGAAACCAGACCGGTCTTCTCGTCGGCCAACCGGCTGGCGTCGCGCTCATTACGGGGATCGGCAAACACCGGCTGCCCCTGGGAACGGACCAGGTCGGCATTACCGGCGGCCTGCACTTCCGCTGGAATATCCATCAAAAAGCGCGACGGGGGATTACGCTGGATGCCTCCGTACAGCAGCCGGGACTGGGCGTGTAGCAGCACCAGCTTGTGCTTCGCCCTGGTCATACCCACGTAACAAAGCCGCCGCTCCTCTTCCATCTGTGACTGGTCCAGGGCGCTACGGCTATGCGGAAAAATACCCTCTTCCATCCCGGGCATAAAGACTACCGGGAATTCCAGCCCCTTGGCCGCGTGCATCGTCATCAGCGTAACGGCGTTGGCGTCCGTAGAATAGTTGTCAATGTCTGACACCAAAGCAATTTCTTCCAAGAAGCCCTCCAGGCCTAACTCACCATAGGTTTCAGCGACGCTCAGCAGTTCCTTGACGTTCTCTATGCGGTCGGCGGCCTGGACGCTGCCGTCGTCTAGGAACGCCAGGAAGCCGCTGCCCCGCAATGTGCGTTGCAAGACTTCTGCCACTGACAGGTTTTCCAGCTCTTGCCGGATACCGTTAATGAATTCATAGAACTTTACCAGCGCCACTTTGGCCCGGGGCGTCAGTCCCTCAACGTTGCCAGCCGTGGCCAGCGCCTCCAGCAGGCGCAGGCCATGTCCGCGGCGGTAGTTCAGCAGACGCTCAAGGCTCTTCTCCCCCAGCCCCCGCGGCGGCAGGTTGATGATGCGGTTGAAGCTAATGACGTCGTCGGGGTTATGGATAAACCGCAGGTATGCTACCGCATCCTTGATCTCGCGGCGTTCATAAAACCGCGTCCCGCCGACGATTTTGTACGGGATGTTATGGCGCAATAACGCTTCCTCCAATGACCGTGATTGCGCGCCCATCCGGTAAAGTACCGCGATGTCGCGCAGGTCATAGCCGGCCTCCATCCCGCGGCTCCCTTTACGCACGGCATAGCTTTCACGCAGCAGGCGCTCGATTGACTGGCAGATAGTGTCGCCCTCGTGGTCCTGGTCGTACACGGTCAGGATCTGGATGCCCTCGCCGCCGTCGCGCTCGGTCCACAACTTCTTGTCCGACCGGTTGGTATTCTTGGCGATGACCGCGTGGGAAGCATCGAGGATATTCCGCGATGAGCGGTAGTTCTGCTCCAGTTTGATGACCCGTGCCTCCGGGTAGTCCTTGTCAAAGTCCAGGATGTTTTGGTAGTTGGCGCCGCGCCACGAGTATATTGCCTGAAAGTCGTCGCCCACCACGCAAATGTTGCGGTGGGCCGCCGCCAGGGTCTTCACCAGCCGGTATTGGGCGTGGTTGGTGTCCTGGTATTCGTCAATCAGGATGTAGGCGAACTGTTTCTGCCAGCGGGTGCGGATTTCCTCATAGTTCAGTAGCTGCACCGTCTTCATGATGATATCGTCAAAATCAATCGCATTGGCCTGAGTCAGGGTCTGTTGGTATAGCGGGTAGACCTGCGCCGCCACGGCTTGGGCGCCGCCGCGGGCGTACTGGGCGTAAGCCGATGGCCCCAGCAGCTCGTTCTTGGCCGAAGATATCAGATTGGCCACCAGGCTGGGCGTAAACTGCTTTTCATCAGCGCCAATCTGCCGCATCGCTTGCTTGATGGCGCTTTGGGAATCGCCGGCGTCAAATATGGTGAAGTTGCGCGGCAGGCCCACATGGTCGCCGTCGCGCCGCAAGATCTTGACGCATATCGAGTGGAACGTGCCAATGAACGGCAGGTAGTACTTGTCATCATGGCGCCGCCCCAGCAGGCGCAGTACCCGCTCGCGCATTTCACCGGCGGCCTTATTGGTAAAAGTCACCGCCAGAATCTGTCCGGGTGGTACGTCCTTTTCTGCTACCAGGTAGGCAATCCTGTGTGTCAGCGCCTTAGTCTTCCCGCTGCCGGCGCCAGCCAACATCAGTACCGGCCCCTCGGTTGCCAGCACGGCCTCCCGTTGGGGCTCATTCAACCCTGATAGTAAATCCGCCATACCTAGTAATTCTACTATTTCAGGAGCAGCCAAGCCATGGCTGCGGCCCATGCCAACTCCACCAATCCGCCCGGCGGCGATTCGCCCCACTGGATACGGGTATGGAACAGGGTGAAAGCATTATTGATTGGGCGTTTCAAAAATATGGCGGATAAGAAAAGCAGGTCGGGCAGTACCGCAAAAAACACGCCCGTCAGCAGCGCCGCCGCTTGCTCCGGGCGCTGCCAGACTACGGCCAATGTAACCGCCGAGCCTACCAGGCAGTCCACCGTCGCCAGTGCCAGCCAGCGCTTGTCAGTAAAGCTGGCTCCCTTGAAGCCAAAGTGCGGAAACGCATCCAACACCAAGTGGGAGGCAAAGGCCAGCGGCGCCACGGCTACCGGATTACCCACCGCCTGGGCGATGACCATCCCGGTTAGCGCATGGTTAGTAAATAGCATAGGAGTATTATAGCGGCATGAAGCCACCGGTTCCTACGTATGATTTGAGCGGACGCAACACTTTAGGCATACCCTCCGTGGCCGACTACGGCATCATTATTACGCACCCGCAGGAAACACCGGCGGCCGTCGCCGAGGCGCACCGGCTGAAATTGCCGCACTTTGTACTTGGCGGCGGCTCCAACATCGTCTTAGCCGCAGCGCAGCAGCACTGCACCGTCCTAAGGCTGGAATTCAGCGGCATAGCCGTCATCAACCAATCCGTCGCCCATGCCGACGTTGAAGCCCAGGCTGGCACCGACTGGGACTATCTGGTGACCTGGACCGTCGCCCATGGCCTGGCCGGGATTGAGGCCCTCTCCATCATCCCCGGCACCGTCGGCGCCGCCCCTGTGCAAAACGTGGGCGCCTATGGCCAGGAGGTCAGCGAGACAATAACCTCCGTCACCGCTTATGACACCGCCAAACAGAAGTATGTCAGCCTGAATAACGCGGATTGTCGGTTCTCTTACCGGGACAGCTTATTCAAGCGCGATACTGGCAGGTACGTTATCACGGCGGTCCGTTTCCGGCTCCGGAAAGATGGCCAATCCGTAGTGCGTTATGCCAGCCTGCAAGCCGAGCTAGCCAGTTGCGGGATTAGCAAGCCAAGACTGACCGACATCCGGTCGGCGGTGGTTGCAATCCGCCGGGCAAAACTTCCCGACCCGGCCGTAATACCCACGGCTGGATCGTTTTTCCATAACCCCATCGTGCCCAACCGCGTCGCCTCTAAACTGATAGCATCCTACCCCCAGATGCCACATTGGCCGCTGGCGGACGGACGCGTAAAATTGGCCGCTGGCTGGTTAATAGACCAGTGTGACCTAAAGGGCGTGAACCACGACGGCGTGGGCACCCACCCTCAGCAAGCATTATCTCTGATTAACCCCGGCCGCCGGCCAGCGGCCACGGTATTGGCGTTCCGGGACCACATCGTTAACACTGTTCGCCAACGCTTTGGCATCACGCTGGCCATGGAGCCGCAGCTGGTAGACTTTTCCTAGCGCGCGCCCGTCAAAACGTACAAGCCGCCGGTTGCATCTGGGTCATTTGCCCGTTCAAGCGCCGCTTCCAGACGATAGGCGCTGCAGCCGCCGCCCGAGCACTTACTTGGCACATACCGGTAAGTCTTGCCCGCCAGAGGATCATTTGGCGGATTCTTGATATATGGCCCCAGCAGGGCCTTGAGCCCTGAATAGTCGCTGGTGGGATACCGGCCGTTTTTGCCAGCGTAGCCCTCCAAGGCGGTCCGCATATCGCGGAGGTTAGCCTTGCGCTGCGAGTCGCGGGCCACCGCGGGGTCGGCAGCCGCGGCAGGAGCCGGTGACACCGGCTTGGGGGTTGGCGCAGGAGAAGGGGCGGGCTGGACGCGCTGGCCTTCATCAATGCCCACCGAACCCGCGGGCTTGGAATTATCGGGCTTGCTGACCTTAAGCTCCTTGCCATATCCGGACGTATCAATCGTCACCTCGCCCTGGGTCTTGGCAGCCTCATTTCTGAACTTCAGATATAAGCGGTCAAAGTCGTCGCCGTTCCACAACTCGTAATCAACTACCGTCCCGCTAAGTAGCTTTTCATCCTGCGGCAGCCGGCATTCCTTGGGCAAGGCCTGGTTGGCGTTTTTGATTACCCGCTGCAAGCCCGCGGAATCTATCTGTCCCGTGAAGTGCTCGGTTTCGTGGCCGTTGATAGTGCGGTACAGCCCCACCCGCTTGGAATTCTTTACCGGAAAACCATCCTTAAGGGCCTGGGCGGCGTACTCAAAGGAAAACTGCTTGCCTGTCCGGCGGCAAGGATCAAGTGCCGCCGCGTCCTCCCAGGGGACACGGTTCCAACCAGACAGCGGCTTCATACCCATTAACTTTGGCAGCGCCGCGTTGTCAAAACGGAAATAGAAGTCAGAAGGCAGGCTGACAACCCGCCCTTCCGCACCGTTCTTAGGCGCGTCCAGTTTGAACCGTAGATCGGCTTTGGGCTTGCCGCCTTCGGTCAGGTCATAGGCACCCTCGGCATTGAACTTGGTTTCACCGCCCAGCGCGCCCGCTAGGTCGTGTCCCGACGTTAACTTGCCGCTGACCTTGATAGACGCCGCCGGCCTGGCCGACAGCTTATCCATGTAAGCGGCCAACGCAAACGCAGGATCATAAAAGAACATTTTGGCGATAAACAGGCCAGAACCGGCGGCCATCAGGAAAGACAATAAGAACAGCATTTTGGCGGCGCGGTTTTTGCGCAGCTTGGGCAGCGGTGCCAACGTCTCTTCCCTGACGAGGGGTGCGGCAGTCTGGTCCTTTACCGGCTCGGCCAGCGGTACGGCTGCTGCCACGGCTACCTTTGGGTGCGCCGCCGAGATGCTGGCCTTAGGCTCTGGCCGCCGCCCGGCCCGGGCTTTTTGCGCCGAATGCATGCCGCCAATGACAACGTGGCCGCAGTTGAGACACAGCCAGCCGGCGGCTGACTTGGTCATTGACTGATGGCAGCGCGGACATTCCACTAATAGCTACTCCGCCAGGCTCTGGGCCGCCGCAATGATTGCTGAGAACGATTGGTAATTGAGGCTCGCGCCGCCCACCAGGAGCCCATTGACATGCTCCATCTCCAAGAATGACCGCGCGTTGTTGGCGTCAACGCTGCCGCCGTACAATACCTCCGTGCCGCTGCTGGCCGGCCTGCCAAACAGTTCATCGAGGGTCAGACGGATGACTGACACGATGGGCTCCACGTGCGATGGCGTCGCAAACTCACCGGTACCGATGGCCCACACCGGCTCGTAGGCAATCACCAGGCCGCCCAGGTCATCGGCGCTCATGTGATGCAGCGCTCCGTGAAGCTGGTCCACGACAACCCGCTTGGAATGGCCGTCGTGGCGGTCACTCAAATTTTCACCGATACACAAGATGGGTTTGAGTCCGTTGCGGATAGCCGCTGCCAGCTTCTTGGCAATCAGCCGGTCAGTCTCATGAAAGTAGCGGCGGCGCTCGGAGTGTCCTACAAGGACGTATTCAGCCAGGCCTTTCAGCATCGGCCCGGACACTTCACCGGTAAAGGCGCCCTCATCCTCATCGTGCAGGTTTTGCGCCCCGACGCTTAGCACATCGGGTTGCACCTGGGCGTGGACCGCCGCCAAATCAACAAACGGCGGACATACCACGGAAGTTACGTGGGTATGTGGCTTGACTGTGCCCTGGAGCCGGTCAATGAGCGTGGCGGCCTGCTGCGGCGTCTGGTGCATTTTCCAGTTACCGACAATGGTGTAGTGTTTCATACACCAATAATATCACGCTTATGGTTTTATTTTTGCAAGGCCTTCAGGCCAGGTAGCTCTCGGCCGGACATCAGCTCCAGGCTGGCGCCGCCGCCGGTGCTGACCCAGGTGAATTTGTCGTGCAGTCCAGACTCGTCCACAAACGCCGCCGTATCGCCGCCGCCAATCACGCTGGTAGCTCCCGATGCAATAATATTGTCTGCCAGCAGCCTGGAGCCAGCGGCGAACTCCTCTACCTCGGTGATACCTATTGGGCCGTTCCAAATGACTGTGCCGTGGAAATCCTTTGGGTCGAGCGCCTTTGCCACAGTGGCGGGGCCGATATCGACAATCACGTCACTTTCGCCTACGTCTTCTGCGGCTACCGTCCGTCCGGGGCCTTCCTCGGGGCTGGCAGCCACTACTACGTCTTCCGGCAGCACTAGCTCGACGCCCTGCTGTTGGGCTGTCGCCATGATCTGCTTGGCAGTTTCAATATGGTCGTCTTCATACAGGCTTTTGCCAACCGGCTTACCCTGGG
>CBDTXE010000009.1:0-18899 GCA_965364395.1 uncultured bacterium
AATCCTTGTATGCCCCCAGGACAAATGCTCGGTTGCGCGCCCGGCTGGAGACCGATTTGACCTCAACGCCCCAAAGCCGCGTGGTAACGCCGTCCAGAGCACTGTGGTATTCATCCGACCACAGCCGTGAATTGACCCGGCCAAAGCGGCCGAGGGTGCCATGGGTGAGCACTACCGTCTCGGCTATCTGGCCCTGCCTGGCCGGCGACAGGCCGGAATGCGTCCAACCACCCGGCAGCTCCTGCGCTCTGGCCGCTTCTTCAGCCAGGTCAAACTCGTGACCGGCGAAGCACCTGACCCATGGGCTGCGTCTGGCATCGGCCGGCAATGGAACAAGATGCCCGCACGTGGGATCCACACAGAGGCAATGCCCTTCAGGAACGTCGTAGGCCGAATGCAGGTTGGTACGCGCGCGTCGCTTTGCACTGCGCTCCCGTGGGAGCACCGGTGCCAGAACGGCTGCCATGGGGCTCCCTTGGTTCGGGTTTTCAAGGAATCGATGAATCCACCACCGATAATTCCATTATGGATAATTACAGATATAAGTCCAAGCGGCTTATGATTGCGGGCGGGCAGCCCCGGGCGGTGAAGCCCGGGGCCTAATTGGGTCACTTGAGCTTCTTGCCGCAGAGTTCGCAGTACGCGGCTGACCACTTGGGATACCAGGCAGCGGTCTTGCACTTGCCGCAGACGAGATGGACCGAGTGGGCGTTCTCGTTGATCTGGGTTCTCAGCGCAACGATGGCGATTAGCAGAGGGTAGCCCAGACCATGGGCCACCCTCGCTAGCGTCGTACGTATTGGTCTCACTCCTTTAGTAGCGTTGGGACGTGCACATTTTATAAGGTCTTACTTTTGTCTGCGCAAGCATAAGTCCTACAGACTACCACCGGCCAACTCGGCAACGTACCGCATCGCCACCCGCGCGTAGTCCGGCCAGTCATCTGCGTACTCGGCGCTGATGACCACCCATTCCTTCATCGGCCGGCCACCAGCCGGATCAAACAGGTGACTGCCCTCAAGGGCAAGGGCCCGTGACCGCTCGGGCTCGGGCAGTTTCATGACGATGGTGTCGTCGTGGTCAACGGCAAAGCCTTTGCGCCCGATCATCAGGCAGCGGTGGCCAAACATTTTTCTGACCCTGACACCGGCGGGCTCCAATTGCATGAAAATCTCGTCAAACATCAGAGCGAGGTCGGCGACTGGCCCATCATGGTCGCCGGATGCGGCTGCACGTGCAGGGTCACAACCGGCGACGCGGCGACCCTGGCCCCATGGTGCATGCTAAACTGCTGGGCCATGTTAATTTTGTCGCGCGCAGACATAGAGCTGCCGCGGATGGAGTTCATGGCGTGGGCAAAGTTGGGGTGCTCAGTCCGGCCGACAACCTGGTACTTCTGGCGATCGAGAATGGAATGGCCCCCGCCCTGCATATGCAGCACGTCGCCCGGGCGGATGGCGCTGTGGGCCGCGTCGTTAGGACGGACAATCATGGGAGAAGCGTGGTTGAGGGAAGTGTCGTGCGGGTGAAATTGTAGCGGAATCATATTCATCGCAAGAAACCTAGCTTTGCGCCGGGACTTCATCCCTTGGAAGGACCGCCGGGGGCTTTCGGAACCGCTTTTCCGGCGACAGTGGGCCGCCCTCTTCATATAAAGTGACTAACTGGTAGGTAAACTGGAGCGGACCGTCGTTGTTTTCAAACATGTCGTACATTCGGTTCTGCACTACTTCATATGAATCACCGTCGCGGTATTCCCTTTTAAATGCCAAGGCGTCAAACTTGTCGGCGGTCTCCAGGATACCGTGCATAACGTTGAACTTTTGCTGCTGCTCGGGCGAAAAGCCAGCCTTTTCAACTTCCAGTTCCACCAGTTCCGGCGGCATGGATTTATTATCTTGCAGTTGATGGTGTGTCATGACGAGTAGCCGGCCCATTGGATTGTCTTCCACGTTTTCATACGCCTCCACGCTATTGGCCACATGGAAGCTCATCACTGTGGACTCAACCGGCGTCAATCGGTCTTTCTTTTTGAGTATCTCATCCGGTGTCTGGCATTTGCCGGAATCATGCATTAGGCCAACGACGGCCATGGTCTTGATATCGTCATCCGTCAGTTGGTCAACTTCACGGTTCATCCACGACAAAGCTACCGCGTTTTGGGTCACCCTCAAGGTGTGCTCAAAACTGTCAATATCTTTAGCCTTCAATTCAACTAGGGCATTATGCACGGGCAGTTTATTCATGGCGCTCATCATTATCTCGGCCGCGCGCTGGGGCAGCTTCATTTCGCCTTGCTCCACCCGCGGCCAGTCGCCCGCAGTTTCCTCCTCCGGCGAGGCGCCGGACTCCATGACGGCGGCATGGAATTCCCGGTCGCTGGTCGCTGGCTGGTATCCGCCAATTTCAGACATCATACATCCTTACTCTTTGGCCTATGATAGCATTATATTTTGGCGGGAAGATCGGGACGACGTGCGAACCTTGACCGCCTCCTTGAGCTTCTCATGGAGCCTGGCGGCCGGCAAGCGCGCTGGCGTGTCAGATTCCGTTGATTGCTCGGCAGACTTCTCTACCGCACCCTACCAGTAGAGAACATCTAAGAGCCTAAATTACTCTAGCTTATCTCGCCTGTTGCCAAATTTAGTTTAGGCGTGAGATACTTTACAGCAATTAACGGAGGGTTGGCGATGACGATTCTCGCAACCTACACCCCAGGAAGCATTCCGCGGTTCCTGCAGCACATCAGAACTGCTAACGTCCCCGCAAAGGTTACCGTCGCCTACCTAAAATCGGCTGGCTTCAAGTCGAGCAACGACGCAGCGCTCATTAGCATCTTCAAGTCACTCGGATTCCTTGACGCAAGTGGCGTACCTACCCAACTATGGAAGCAATTCCGGGGCGGCGAGCAAACCGGAAGGGCGATATTGGGCGAAGCGCTTAGAAAGACGTATGCGGGTCTCTTTGAGCTCCATCCGGACGCCCAGCGTAAAGACGATGAAGCCATCGGTAATTGGATTCGCGCCAATAGCTCCATGTCTCAAGATGGCGTCAATCGAGCCATCCGAACATTTAAGACACTATGTAGTGAAGCCACCTTTTCCGGTGCCGACGCAGCAGTTAGCGCAGCGCCAACGAGTCCAGCTGCCGCCGCCAGCAGTAAGGTGTTACCAAGCCTGAAAACATCAGGAGCTCCTCACCTCAACATCAACATTGAGCTTCAGATTCCGGCAAGTAATGACCCGGACGTCTACGACAGCTTCTTCGCTGCTATGAAGAAGCATCTGTTCGATGAGTCGTGATTGGACACGATGGTTAACGAGGGTTGCCAACTTCGAAAGGGAAGCCCATAAGGTACTTGGCGACCATGAGGACTCCGGACGATCACGCGTTGCGGTCTTAGAGCAAACATATAGGAATCTGGACTCGCTTACCTTAAAGCAAGATGATCTTATGCGACAGGCGCTCCGGTGTGCCGAAAACGGTCTTCACCGTGCTGCATTCGTCATGGCTTGGGCGGCATGCATGGACTTCATTCTCGAGACCTTGGCGGACGACTTTATCGCACTTCAGACCATAAGGCCGAATTGGCGCGGAGGCGATATAGCCGAGATGGCTGAGTATGTACCAGAGCGGCAGTTTGTCGAGGTTCTGCGTGACAGGGGTCTAGCGACGAAGAATGAAGTTGCCGCACTTGTAGGCCTGCTTCAAAGAAGAAATGAATGCGCTCATCCGTCGGGATACCTGCCTGGGATCAATGAAACGCTTGGCTATCTCGCGGAAATTCTTCAGCGCATTAGGCTCCTGAAAAGGAAGTGGTCCCCCGTTCCTTAGCTGTTGTCCCATCGCCCGTCCCGTCGCGTTGAGTTGCAATCTTTATCTTGGCTGCTCTGCGGGACTTTTCCCGCGTACTTCAGCAGCGATTGACTCCGCCCTTGCTACGTCATAATCATCGACCGGCGGACGGTGGCCTAGGCTGCAGCTGTGCAGGCACCTAGCGATCCGCATCCAGGAGACAGCGATTGCTGGTTCTCAGCAACTTGAGGACACCGACGGCTTAACGGTAGAGTATTAACCGGTAAGGAGATGGGAGGTTATGACGGCGACAGCCAATACAGTTGAACTGGTCGGCACCGGCGGCAAGACCGCCGTTATCTACCTTCGCGTCTCCAGTACCGGTCAGCTCCAGACGGCTCACGATCCGGAGGGCTACTCAATTCCCGGTCAGCGTGACACATGCCGCCGCCTAGCCGATACTCTTGGCGCAACCATTATCGCCGAATATGTTGAGCCAGGCCGAACCGGCACTAACGTCAGGAGGCCATCGCTGCAGCAGATGCTTCGAGAGCTCGGGGAGCTGAAGCCTACCTTCGTCATCGTCTACGACCTATCACGGGTTGCCAGGGATGACTTCGATGCGCTTTGGCTGCTTCGGGAGATAGAAGCCAAAGGAGCCAAGCTGGAGTCCTCGCTTGAGCGGATTGACGACACCCCGGCTGGCAAGCTGCTATATACGATCATGGCGGGCGTTAACGCCTTCCGGTCCCGTGGCGACGCAGAGAAGGTCAAGATGGGCTTGGAACGCAAACACCAAGCTGGCGGTAGCCACGGCCCAGCGCGCCTTGGATATCTCAACGTCGCGGATCAGATCGATGGAAGGCGCGTTGCCTCGATAGCCATCGACTCTGAGCGAGCTGGCCTCGTCCGGACGGCCTTCGAGCTGTTTGCGCTGGGCGACCACACGCTCACCAGCCTCTGCACTTTGCTCGAGGACGCGGGATTGCGGACGCGGCCGACCCCAACCCGGGCGAGCCGACCGGTCTCCCGGACTTCGCTCCATCGGATTCTGCGAGACGATTTCTACGTCGGCATTGTCACGCGCAACGGCGTCAAACTGCGCGGACTCCATCAGCCTCTGGTTGACGAGGACACTTTCGCCCAGGTTCAGCGAGTCCTGGACGGCAACCGTGCAAGCGGCGATCGGTCCTACAAGCACTCCCACTACCTGTCGGGTTCGCTCTACTGCGTCTGTGGTCGGCGCCTTGGCTATGGCCGGCACCGCAGCAAGAGCGGTGTCTATTACGAGTACTTCAGCTGCCTTAGCCGCACGCGGCGCGGCGGACGCTGCGAATGGTCGCGCCATTTCGCCGTGGACAAGGTTGAGTGGGCCGTCGAGCGACGGTACAGCAGCGAGTACTTCAACGCCGAACAGCAGGAAGCGCTCCGCCAGGAGCTCCGAAGTCTCGTTGAGCCAAATGTCCAGACCGCCAAGCGGGAGTCGGAACGCCATACCAGGCGGCTGCGCGAGCTCACCGGCCACCAGCAGAAGCTCATCCAGCTCTACTACCGCAACCTCGTTTCAGAGGAAGCTCTAGCGGCCGAACAGGAGCGGATCGAGCAGGAGCGGACGGAAGCCCGCAGATGGGCAGAGGCAGCAGCTCATGATGGCAGGGAGGTGATGGAGGCCCTAGACGAGGCGCTGGCGCTCGTTGACGCCGGTCGCCTCCCCTACTCGGATGCCAGCCCACAAGTCCGTCGCCTCATGAACCAGGCCATCTTCCTGCGGCTGATTGTCTTCGATCCCGACACTGCAGGCGGCGAGCGAACGGCCCTGTACGAAGAGCTGCATCGGCTAGCAGACGATCTTGCCCAGCCGATGGCCGAGGGGCCCCAGAACGCCAAGAACCGGCCTCAAACGGCCGATTCCGGGTCTCCCCAACATGGCACCGGCCCCGATTTTCGGGGCCGGTGTTCGGACATAATTCAAATGGCGGAGAGAGAGGGATTCGAACCCTCGATACGGTTGCCCGTATACACGCTTTCCAGGCGTGCTCCTTCAACCACTCGGACACCTCTCCACGAGCCCATGACGCCCGTAATTGTACAAGGGTTTTGCCGTCGATGCCAGGCGTGGTAGCATGCAAGCAATGAAAGCCCAAGACGTTAAAATTTTGCTTTTGCAGCTGCGAAAAGACCAGTTTGCCCGCGACCACGAGGTTGCCGGCATGGTCTCCTCTGGGCGTCTCGAGCCGGGGCAGCTGGAGATTGTAAACGGCCTGGAGCAAGAGCTCAAGCCGCAGCACTTGGATGGCAAGCATCTTTTTATTATTGGAGGCAGTGGCGACTATGACACCTTTGACCTGCCCTTCTGCCCGGTCTTAAAAGACATGTTAGCGCAGTGCCGATCACAGAACATCCCTTTGATTGGGTCGTGCTGGGGCGCCCAGTTCATGGCGCATGCGCTCGGCGGCAAAGCCGAGGCCGACCCGGCCCGGGAAGAAGTTGGCAGCTACCTGGTCTCGGTCACAGAGCACGCCTCGGACGATCCGCTGTTCCACGATTTCCCTTCGCAGTTTTGGGCACAGATTGGCCACCACGTCAGCGTCACCAAGTTGCCAGACGGCGCCGTCAACCTGGCCAGTAGCACCAAGTGCCAGATCCAGGCATTCACCTGGCCGGGCAGCACGCAATATGGCCTGCAGTTTCACCCGGACCTTACCAAAACAGGGCTGATGGAGCGTGTTATCCATTACCGCGACGCCTACGCCGCCGATCCGATGGCCTTTGACATCATCATGGAAAACGCCAAGGAGTCACCTTCGACCGACCATCTGCTGCAAAAGTTCATTGAGCGGATTGTGCTGCCCCGGTATAGCGGCTCGTAGGTGATTTTGCCGATTCAAAGCTTTTTCAGCGTACAATTAGGTTATGTCTTTAATTGAACTCAGAGGCGTGCAGAAACACTATAAATCCGGCGATACGGTGACTGCCGCCCTACAATCCATCGACCTAGATATTAATGAAGGCGAGTTTGTCGCCATCGTCGGCCCGTCGGGATCAGGTAAATCAACCTTAATGCATATCATGGGGCTGCTCGACTCCCCCACCTCTGGGACGTACCTGCTTGCCGACCAGCAAATGGAGAAGCGTTCCGACCGCGAGCTGGCCAAACTGCGCCGCGAGCTGATTGGGTTTGTGTTCCAGCAGTTCAACCTCCTGCCGCGGCTAAACGTCATGCAAAACGTCATGCTGCCAATGGTATATGCCAAGATACCGGTGCGGCGGCGCAAGACGCGGGCGCTGGAGCTACTAAAGACCGTTGGCCTGAGTGAGCGCGCTAACTTCCGCACCAACCAGATTTCCGGCGGCCAGACCCAGCGCGTGGCCGTAGCCCGGTCGCTAGCCAATAATCCCAAGCTGATTTTGGCCGACGAGCCAACCGGCAACCTTGATACCAAGTCCAGCCAAGCCATCGTTGATTTGCTGAAGGAACTGAACGCCGCCGGCAACACGATCGTGATTGTTACCCATAACCCGGAAATTGCCGAGCAGACCGGACGCATCATAACGGTTAGGGACGGCACCATCGTGTCGGACAGCGCCACCAGTAAAGCGCGGCCAAGGCAGTCCCAGCGTCCGACAAGGACCATGTCCAGACCGGGAAAGGTGATGCTATGATCTGGGAAAACTTAAAAATGGCTAGCCGGTCCATCACCGGCAACAAAATCCGCACTGCCCTCACCATGCTGGGTATCATCATCGGGGTTAGCTCGGTATCGCTGGTAATTGCCATTGGCAACGGCGTAAAGGCGGCGGTCACCGACCAGGTGTCAGAACTTGGGACCAATATATTGCAGGTGAATCCCGGGTCAGGGGGCGGTGAAGGCGGCGGCTTTGATTTTGCCTCGGCACTTGGCTCGTCCACCCTGACGGAAAAGGACGTTGATACCATCAAGCGCATTGACGGCGTGGAGGCGGCGGCGCCATTTATGTTTGTTTCCGGCGTTGTGACCGGCAACGGCAAACCGGCTGCCGGCAGCATGCTGATAGCCACGACGCCGGAGTTGTCGCGGGCGCTCAAACTGGACATCGTGAAGGGTCGCTTCATTAACGGCGGCACAGCCAAAGAAGTGGTATTGGGCGGCACATCGGCTAGCAAGCTGTTTGGTGACGATGCCCTGGGCAAAAAGGTGACCATCCGCAACCAGCCCTACACCGTGGTGGGAGTCACCAAGAAACCCGATGCCGATGCCATGCCTATGGGTCCCGGCGTGGACTCGATGATCTTCATGCCCTTTGAGGTTGGCAAGGGCATCAACAACAATTCGGCCGCCATCAGCGAGATTGACGTCAGGACAGACCCCAACCGCGTAGACGAAGTTAAGTCCGAGATTAAAAAACGACTGGAACAGAATCACGGCGGCCAGAAAGACTTCACAGTAATGGACGCTAAGGAGGCGCTGAAAATCTTTGACCAAATACTGGCAATTTTGACGTCGTTTGTGGCGGCAATCGCCAGCATATCGCTGTTGGTTGGCGGGATTGGGATCATGAACATCATGCTGGTGTCAGTAACCGAGCGTACCCGCGAGATTGGGCTGCGCAAGGCGCTGGGCGCGACTTCCGGCATGGTGTTGAACCAGTTTTTGATTGAGGCGATGGTGTTGACGTTGCTGGGCGGCGGACTGGGCCTGGCCTTTGCTTGGCTAGCCGGCGTACTGGTGAAGTCGCTAACCAAAATTGAAGCCGTGTTTACCCTTGAAGCCGTGCTGACGGCCTTCCTGATCTCTACCCTAGTTGGCATTGTCTTTGGTATTGCCCCGGCTATCAAGGCGGCGCGGATGAAGCCGATTGAAGCGCTCCGCTACGAGTAACGCCATGGAGCGCCTGCCCATATGGTTTGTTCGTGCGGAAGGCGTGGTTGTTTTGGTGGGTGCGGTTTGGCTGTATGCCTTGAGCGGCATGAGCTGGATTTGGTTTGCAGTTTTGTTTTTTGTGCCAGACATATCGCTTACCGCCTACCTGGCAGGCGCGCGCGTTGGCGCAGTCATCTATAACGTGGCGCATTCGATCATTATCCCCCTCAACCTCATCGCGCTCAGCCTGATATTCCAGGACTTGCGGGCGCTGGCGACGGCGGGACTGGTGTGGCTGGCGCACATTGGCCTGGACCGCATGCTTGGCTACGGCCTCAAGTACCCGGATTCATTTTCACGCACCACCCACGGAGACATGGGCCGGAAGTCTGGCTAGCCCAGCTCTTTCTTGAGCTTTTCGACCAAATCAACGGGTGTGGGGTCAACCTGGTTTAAAAAGGCAGCGTAAAGGGACACAAAGTCCCCTAGCAGCAGCGTCCACAGCATTTGCTGCAAGCGCGTCTGCCCATGCGCTTCCACGATAACCGGGGCGGGCATTACGCCGCTAAGCAAGCGGTTGCTGACCTCGTAGCGCTTGGCAATACGGGGGTTGTCCAAGGACGAGTGCAGCTGGACCACCCTGAGGCTACTGCCCTTGGGATGATACCAGCCGGTAAATTCATTATGGTTAAACTCCGGCAGTGGATACCAAAAAGCCTGCTGCTTGGCGTTTTCGTTGAAGTTAATTTTCCACTTCAAGGCCACCATGGCAAGCGTCGGTCCGCCATAGACGACAACCGGATGCCCCACCAGCTGCTTGGCGATTTGCTTGGCCGGATTGTCTTTTTCCGGAACGTTGGCCGCAAATATCGACACTTCCTCTAATAGCCACTCGGCGGCCACTTCCAGATCGTCCACCAAGCCGTCAACCAGCTTCAGCTCCTCCAGTAACACCGCAATGGCTTTGACGCCGTACAAGACGGCCACCCGGGGCTGCAAGCCGGCGGGAATCCTGACAAAGCCGTATTCACTCCCCTGTTCTTCCAATTTGCCCCCGGCCGTGACAACCACGATTGCGGCACCGGCTGCCTTGGCCTGTTCAAACGCCGCCAAAGTTTCTTCCGTGTTGCCCGAATAGCTGGAGACGAAAACTAATGTATTTTCATCTACGTATTTTGGCAGTGAATAGTCGCGGATTATTTCAAAAGGCACCGGCAACTTGTCCGACAGCCATGATTTTACAAATTCCGCCGCCAATGCCGAGCCACCCATACCGGCCAGTACCAGGCGCTGCGGCTTAACATCGGGAACATCGATCTCGTACTGCTCCCTAAGCTGCATTGCCTGGCCGGCGACTATGGCCAGGGAGTTAGAGTGGTCAAATTGCGCGATATAACTGGGGTCATCCAACATGTGATTACCATTGCTCCTATTGCTTCGTGTTGGATCTATTGTGACACGTGCGGACAGATACGAAAACGGACCCGCTAAAGGGTCCGGTGGTTAGATGCGAAAACGGGAACCCTTGAGGGTTCCCGGTGAGGAAGGCTTGAACGGTGCGGAGGCCGCGGACGCGTTTGCGTTGAGAGGAGTGGATAGCCGGTATACCGGCTCCACACTTCGAACCTACTAACGTCCGCGGCTAATCGCCAATTTTGAGCGCCGTAGCGCAGATGGCGGCCTTGCTTCTATGAACCTGTCTGTCGCGGGCCGGCAACAGGAGGCGCTCAGCGGGTGGGCTGGTAGCGAGGCCAAAGCCTCGCCCGTCGCCCAGTCCGCTCCGAAGAGCCATTTGCTTGCCTGGGCAAGCTATGGGGTGCTTGCCGCTTTCGCGGCACCCGCCAGGCTACACGCGCCCAGCGGGCTTGAGTCTCTGTCGTCCCATCGGCCGGGTAGGCCTCCTCTGCTTATTGCAGTACTGTTGGACAGGATTGCGGCACGGCCGCGGGCTATGGTCGCCGTAGCGCCACGCCCGCAGCCAATGCCGCATGAGGCCGCCAGCGGATGCGCCGGCGCCTATGGCGTAGTTGCGGCCGCATTCGCCACAGGTCGCGAGCGAACAGCTCTGGTGCGTCACCAGTAACTGCGTCCGCTTCACGCGGCCTCAGAGCCGACCTGGCCGTGCATCGCCGGACCCGTTGCCTCGCAAGCGTGCGGGGCTGGGTGCGATGTCTGCAGGCCGGCGCGCCGGCGCGTCAGGCGATCGCGTCGCTGGACGTGCCCGGCGAGGTGCCGAGGTGCTTCGTGGTCGTCGTGCCCGCGCTCGCGGCGGGGTGCTGCTGGTGCTGCTCACTGGAAAACGACTTGCCCTTGCGGGCGGTCGGCGACCCTCGCGGGCCACTGGGTTCGTGCATGCGCACCCTCCCTGCTGGTTTGGACGGGACACCCGAGTCGCACTTCCCGGGGACGGAGCCGCCAACACAGATGTTTGAAGCTCAGTCCCCGGGAAATACCGTTCTTACCTTGTCAAGGATGGCTCATACCATAAGAGTATAAAACCGTATAAGTACAGATACTACCACATGTCGTTATTTTTGTCAATCGTTTTTAGAAGGCGTTGGCCACATAGCAAAAAGGAGCCGGGGGCTCCTAATCGCGTAAGTTTGGGCTGCTAGGGCTTAGTACATATCCCCCATACCGCCGCCTGGCATGCCGCCACCAGCTGGCTTCTCTTCGGGGATGTCCACCACCAAGGCGCCCATGGTCATGGCAGTACCGGCAATGGACACGGCGTTCTGGACGGCCTCGCGAGTGACTTTAGCGGGATCAACCACACCTTCGGCTTTGAGGTCGATCAGCTTTTCCGGCTTCATGACGTTGAAGCCGTAGCCCCGGTTTTTTGAGTCAAGCACTTTAGCTAGCTTCTCTTCAGCATTCAGGCCGGCGTTCTGCATCAACTGCTTAAATGGCTGCTGCAAGGCGTTTTTAAGGATTAAGCGGCCGGCGTCGGCGCTATTGCCAACGCGCGTGGCGGCAATATCAATGTCGCGCGCCAGGTCAACCAGAGTCACTCCCCCGCCAGGCACAGTGCCTTCGGCCACGGCGGCCTTGGTGGCAGCGACGGCGTCGTCAACGCGGTCCTTCTTTTCGCTGATTTCGGTCTCGGTTGCACCACCAACCTTAATGACGGCTACTTTGCCCACCAGGGCGGCTAGACGCTCTTCCAGCTTTTCCTTATCAAATTCGCTGGTGGCGTTTTCCACTTGGGCCTTGATCTGGACAACCCGCTCAGTAACCTCGCCGGGATGGCCGCCGCCCTCAATGATGGTGGCATCGTCCTTATTGGCGATGACTTTGCGGGCGGTGCCCAGCATATCCAAAGTAGCGCTTTCAAAGGTCAGTCCCCGGTCGTCACTGATGACGGTAGCCCCGGTCAGGATGGCGATATCTTCCAAGATAGCCTTGCGGCGGTCGCCAAAACTGGGGGCCTTGATGGCCAGCGCATTAAATACACCCTTTAGCCGGTTCAGCACCAGCGTGGCCAAGGCTTCGCCCTCCACATCTTCAGCGATGATTACCAGGTCTTTTTTACCCGTCTGGGCAACTTTTTCCAGTAGCGGAAGGACGTCCTGGATGGCCGAAATCTTCTTGTCGGTAATCAGGATAAGGGGCTTCTCGTAGACCGCTTCCATGCGGGCGGTATCGGTAACCATATAGGCGCTGGCGTATCCGCGGTCGATCTTGAAGCCCTCAACCACTTCTTTCTCCAGGCCGAGGGTCTGGGACTGCTCAACGGTCACGGAGCCCTCCTCGCCTACCGATTCAATTACGTCGGCGATGAGTTCGCCAATCTCGCTGTCGCCAGCTGAAATTGTGGCTACCTGGGCAACCTTGGCCTTATTGCCGGCAATTTTTTCACTAATGCCGTTGATTTTTCCAATGACGCCGGCGGCGGCTTCATCCAGGCCTTTCTTCAGGTCCATCGGGTTGTGGCCGGCCTCAATCATCCGGTTGGCTTCGCTGAGGATGTGATAGGTCAGGACGGTGGCCGTAGTAGTGCCGTCGCCCACGTGGTCGCCGGTCTGGCTGGCTGCCTGCTTGACTAGCTCGGCTCCAACGCCGCGTCCCAGGGTTTCATCGTCCTTCTTCTGCTCAATCTCGACCGCCTTGGCGACCGTGACTCCGTCGTGCGTTATTTGGGGTCCGCCATAGCTTTTGCCAATAACGACATTGCGCCCCTTGGGGCCCATGGTAACGCGGACGGCGTTATAAAGTTCTTCAGCGCCTTCAAGCACGCGCTTGCGGGCATCACCGTCAGGAATAATCTTCTTTGCCATAGTATTTGCTTTCCTCCTGAATTACCGCTTGACGACCGCGAGGACGTCTTCTTCTTTCATAATCATCAGCTCATCGCCTTCCAGCTTCACCGTGTCCGGCTTGTATTGGCTGTAAACGACGTGGTCACCCACCTTGAGCTCTTTGACTTCCTTGCCAACTGCCACCACTTCACCCATTTGGGGCTTCTCTTTGGCGCTGTCCGGAACGTAAAATCCGGAACTGGTCTTTTCCTGTGCCTCCAGCGGCTTGGCCACCAGACGGTCAGCTAACGGCTGTAATTTCATACCTGTCCTCCTGTTACCCACAAAATTAGCACTCGTAGAGTGCGATTGCTAACAACATGTTATAAAGGCAGTTTTTGGCTGTCAATAGGGGCGTGATGCTACAATTGAGCCCAATGTCAGCTTTGCTTCCATTCAACCGCCGCGTTCTGGTTACCGATGCCAAGCATATGGCCACGCAGGGCATAAACGCCTATGAAGACACGTTTGCCCAGCCCGACCGCCAGGGCGCCGACAAAGAACACCGCGCCGCCGTCAACGCTTTCCGTTCAATGGGCGTCCAAGTTGAGCAGATCGCCAGCCCCCGGGAGTGCCTGGATGGCGTATTCACGGCCAACTGGGCACTTACCTGGAATGGCAAGGCGCTGATGTCGCGGCTGCCCAACCTGCGCCAGAGCGAGGAACCCCATGCGGACGCCGCACTCCAAAACTTAGGCTTTGCCACCAAGCGCGCCGGCGCATTGTTTAGCGGCCAAGGGGACGCACTTATCATCAGCGAGGGGCGGGTATTGATGGGCAGCGGTTACCGCACCGATCCGGCAGCGGCCAAAGACATCAAAAAGCACCTTGGCCTGGAACCGATCATTGTCCGGGCAAAGCCCAAGCGGCACTGGCTGGGATTCCCCCTAAAGAATAAGAACACGATGTTATGGGAATCTTACTTTTACGACATCGACATTGCCGTCGGGGTCATCAAACCCGATCTGCTGGCTGTTTGCTTTGATGCGCTGACAGATGAAGGCAAGGCGGCAATCAAGAAACTTAAAAACGTATCAATTATTCCGGTAGACCTCAGGGAAGCCCGCGACGCCCTGGCGTGCAACCTGGTCAGCACCGGCGAAGAGGTGGTGATGGTTGATAATGCTCCTAAGCTGGCAGCGGATTTAAAGGCGGCCGGCATGAAGCTGCAACTACTCCCTAATACGCAGCTGCGACGCAACGGCGGCGGATTCCGCTGCATCAGCCTCAGCTTATACTCCTGACGCGGCGAGGCCCCGGCGGTAAGTCCGGGGCCTGCTGTAGTTCAGGCGGCCTGGGCGGCGGGGAGGGCGTATTGGCCGCGGATGCGGCAAGCCAGCTCGCGCCCAAGCAGATCGGCGGGTTGTCCGCGATCAATCAGGGTAATGGTCCGCAAATCGGCGCAGCCGACGCGCGGCCAAAACAGCGGCGTTACCCCTTCTCCGAGGAGCTGCACCATCCTGGCTTCCCGGATGCAGTGCAAAATCTCGGGGCTGTCCAGGGCAACTTGGTCATATCGCCGCGGTACCAAGACCGGGTTCCCCCAGGCGTGGTGCCGATGGGTGCCGCCAAGTGCCGCGGCAGCGGCAATGGAAACACGCATACGACGGGAGCGTTCCCCTCCGACGACGATGAACGCCTGATCAAATCCTGACCAGGTCATGGCGCCTCTCTGTTTGATGCCCTACCGGGCGATGCCGAGGAACTCTTACAGCACTACTATTATGGAACTAATTCTGGCGCGAAGCAATTGCGGCTTTAGCCAGGGCCACCTCGTCCCACGGATGTTCGCCGTCTGCCCGCTCAATGGTTTTCTCGTGCCCCTTGCCCAGCAACATCACAGTGTCGCCTTTCTTGGCTTGGTTAAGAGCAAAAGCAATTGCCTCCGTCCGGTTGTGCACTAGGAATAGGTCTGTGTCGCGGCGCTTTCCGGACTCCTCTGCCCCACCGGCAATCTGCTCCATGATGGCGCGCCCGTCAACGTCGCGGTCGTCTTCTTCCGTGACCACCACCAAATCGGCGTACTTGCCTGCAATCCGGCCTTGGATGGCGCGCTTGGTTTCATCGCGGCGGCCGGCCGAGCCAAACATGACAACCAGCTTATTCGGCGCTTTCACCCGCTGGCGCATGTCGCTGAGCAGTTTTTCAAACGAGTCGGGTGTGTGGGCAAAGTCTACGATTACCGAGAAGTCCTGGCCGGCGTCAACCGTGGTCATGCGTCCTTCAACGGCCTTGAGTGATGCAATCCCCTGCTCTATTTGCTCATCTTTCAGCCCTACAGCCAGGCCAACGCAGACGGCCGCCAGTGAGTTATAGACATTGAAGCCGCCGGGTAGATTAACGGTTACATTCAGCGACTTGCCGTGGTGTTTAACCACGTACTGGCTGCCAGATTGCAATGTTTTAATGCCTTCGGCGCGAATGTCGCCGTGCTCCACGCCGTAACGGAGGGGCTTTGGCACCTCGCCGGCAAACAGGGCGGCGCTGGGATCGTCGGCGTTGACGACGCCAACCATCAGACCCTTGCGGTTGGCACCAACTTTTTGGAACAAGCGGCGCTTGGCATCGCGGTAGCGCTCAAAGGTGCCGTGGTAGTCCAGGTGCTCGTGTCCCACATTTGTCATAACACCCAGAGTGTAAGGAATACCCCAAACGCGGTTTTGGGCCAGGGCGTGGCTGGTGGTCTCCAATACTAGCCACTCGATTCCCTCGGCTTTTAGTTCCTTCATGCGTTTCAGCATCGGGCCGATCTGCATCGTAGTCATATGGACTTGGTTAGCGCGCTGCTTTTTGGGAGATCCGTAGCCTATGGTGGTCATGTAACCCACGTTATAGCTGGCGTCCTTTAACATATTCCAGATCAAAGTGGTCGTGGTGGTTTTGCCATCGGTGCCGGTAACGCCAATGACCTTGAGATTTCGCGCCGGGAATCCGTACAGACAATTAAAAAGCACCGACTCGGCCAGGTGGCCGTAAGGTTCAACGGCGCGGAAAAGGCCGGCCGGGATCAACAGTTTAACTAGTTTGCGCAGCATAGGTTTCTCCTTGCACCTATGATAGCCACGCGTCTTGTTTCCGAAAAGGTAATGATTTACGATACGAACAATACATAGGGGGTACTACACGTGAGAATTATGCAAATGATTTATCCAAATTTGGATGCGGCGACGCACGGCAAAATGATGCGCATGGCGTTCTGGATATTCACCGGGACATGCGCCGTACTGCTGGCCACCATTGCGGGCATTCAATTGGGTATCATCTCCATGTCCATCGCGAAAGTGGTTGAACAGGGCATCGGCCCGGTTCTAGCTCTCAATATTGCCTTGCTTTTCTATCTGGGCGACCAAGATTTCCGCGCGACTCTTCCACAAGACTAGTAGAACAGCCGCTTTTTGGCGCGATACTGGAAAGTGACGGCCAACCGCTCCCCTATCCGTCGCCAAACGGCATACGCCCGCGCCGATAAGACGATGTCGTAAGTACCGACAAACTCGGTGATATTGGGCTGAAATCCGGTTTTGAAGCGGGCCAGGCCGGCCAAGGGATGGGCAGGATTATCAATCTCAGCCGCCGGCGGAGTCCCGTGTAAGTCGTAGCTAGCGACTCCGCGGCCCTTCAGCCAGCGGATTATCTCCCATTGCAAGGCGTATGGCGCCTGAACCTCGGGGTGCTCGCGCACCGATCCCCCATCCTTATACAAGGCGTTACGGCCGACATAGGTCACAAAGGCGCCAGCCAACACTTGGTTTTCATATGAGGCAAAGAACATTTGGCCGTGTCCGCTCTGGGCATGCAGCCGCCAAAAGTCGGCAAAGTAGGCCTTTTCCCTCAGGTATACGCCCGCCCGCGACGTGGTGACCTGGGTCAGGTAGTACATTTGGCCAATTGTGTCGTCGTCGGTTGGTACGGCGGCCACCGTCACTCCCTTTTTATGGGCCAGGCGAACATTGTAGCGGGTTTTTTGCTTTAGCAGAGCCATTATTGCTTCCTCGGAAGGCTTTAGATCCACGATGGCCGTAGCGATGTTGTACTGAATGTGCCGGGTGGACGGGACCATGCCCATGCCCTGTAGCGCGGACAGACTGAGGGCGCCCACGTGTAGCTCGGGATCAATGCGCACGGCAAACGGCCGCCGGCCTAACTTGATTGCCGACACGGCAGAAGCAAACCGCCCCAGTGCCGCCGCACTGTCTACGCCAGGACCTTTGGGCACATACCAAAAATCTCCCAGCTGTGGAATGCGCCGGCTAAGCACCAGTACTGCCATTTTGCCCATCATCAAATAACGCGGAGTCCAGCCATGGCGGCTTTTGGTCTCGCCGAACGCCTTCAATTGCAGCGGGTTGCCCCCGTCGGGATTTCCGGCGACCATCTGGTCCCAGCGGGCGATTTCGGCCGGTGTTGCCTCACGCATTATTTCCTCCCCCTCAGCCGCCGATACCAGGTATAGGCGCGATACTTATTGGTTTTTAACGGAATGTCCCAAGTGCCCAGGTAGGCGACCGTCTGGCCGCCAAACGCCCGCTTGAACCGCGACAGAGCGGCAAGCTTATGGGATTCGTCGCCCTCCGGAGACACGCCCCACAAGTCAAAAGCGGCCATTTTGGCCTCCTTGGCGTCAACAAGCGCCTGCCAAACCAATGAGACCGACGCCTTAGCCCGACGGTTAGCCTCTTGGCGTGCGCCGGCATGGGCATAATATCGGATGGAGCCCCAGTCGTAGAACATAGCCGCCGCCACGGACTCCCCATTAACATCGGCCACGTACAGCTGGCATATCCCCTTGGGCTGCAACACCTGCCATAGCTTCCGGTAGTACTCCTCTGAATGGAATGTCGTGCGAGCATGCTGCTGGGTTTCCCTCAGCATGGTTATGAAGGCTTCAAAATCCGCGGCCGCAGTTGATTTCCGGACAGTTATCCCGCGGCGTTGGGTACCGTTAATAAGATTGCGGTGGCCGGATGCTAACTCACCCCTGATTTCTTCAATTGGCAATATCAGATCAACCACTTGCGTATGGGCGGGCTGCACCTCCCCTATCCGGCGCGCCCCCATTGCCTCCAATTCGGCCGCCGTAATGTTTGACTGCGGCTCAAGGCGAATAAAATCGGCGTTCTGCCTGATGGCGGCTTCTGCCAAAGACTTAACCGCGTCCCGCATGGACTTGGGTCCGTCGGCCGCCGGCCCGTAACTGCACATCAGGTAGCGAATGCCGCGACTGACGCGGATAACGGCCTGCCACTGCCAGCCGTCCCCCTGATCCCAAACCACTTCCCGACCAACGGCCATCTGCACTTCCGCCCAGGCACGGCTTTGCAGAATGCTCCCCCGTTTTTGCAGCAGTCCGCCATCCCAGTTATCCGGCAGTGTTTGTCCGTTCATAAAGCCATTGTACCGGACATCGCTGGAGATGAGGTATACTGCGTGCGATGAAGATACTCGGCATTGAAACCAGTTGCGATGAAACCGCGGCCGCAGTGGTGGCGGACGGACGCCATATTTTGAGCAATATAGTAGCGTCGCAAATTGACCTCCACTCCAAATACGGAGGGGTTGTGCCGGAAGTGGCCGCACGCTCCCACATTGAAGCGATGCTGCCGGTAGTCCAGGAGGCTCTGGACGCAGCCGACACTACCATGGAACAGATTGACGGCATTGCTGTCACCTACGGTCCCGGCCTCATTGGGTCTCTGCTAATTGGCACCTTAACCGCCCGGGTACTGGCGGAGCTGTATGCTAAACCCCTCTACGCCATCAACCACGTTGAGGCCCACACTTATGCCAACTTCCTTCTGGATGACGAGCCGCGCTTCCCCATCCTCTGCCTAACCGTGTCGGGCGGGCATACCCAGCTGGTGCTTTTTCAAGGACACGGCGATTACCGGGTTCTAGGCCGGACAACCGACGACGCGGCGGGCGAGGCCTTTGACAAGACCGCCAAGATTCTTGGGCTTCCTTACCC
>CBDTXE010000010.1:0-17684 GCA_965364395.1 uncultured bacterium
CAAGGCAAGCACCGACTTCACGGTTGTGGACACGCCGCAATTTAACTAATCCCAGGAGACTGCCGCTATGAGCCACACAATCGATCCCGCTGCGTTTAAGGCATATGACATCCGGGGGGTTGTTCCCGACCAGATACCACCGGCGGCCGCCGAGCAAGTAGGGCGTGCCTTTAAGGCGATGCTCCATCCCAAGAGGGCGGTGATTGGCCGCGACGTGCGACTGAGCAGCAATGAGTTACATGGCCACCTTCTAGATGGCTTAATCCGTTCGGGCGTACACGTCATTGACGTTGGAGTTGTGTCATCCGATGCATTTGTCTACGCCTGCGCCACGCGCAACGTACCGGGGATCATGATTACGGCATCCCACAACCCGCCGGAGTACAACGGGTTTAAGCTGGTCAAGCACGTACCGGACCTGGTAGCGCCGGTTGATCTCAAGCCCTTCTTCAATTCCGAACATCACGACGCCACGAGGCTAGGCTCGGTAGACCACACTGATGTTACGGATGAGTTCCTAGACTTCCTGCTAAGGGTGGTGCCGGCGCATTCGCTCAAGCCGCTTAAGGTGGTGGTAGATACGTCCAATGGCGCGCAAGGTGCGTACTGGAAAAAGCTCAAAGACCGGTTGCCCCTTGAACTAACGCCCTTGCACTGGGAGCCCGACGGCAACTTTCCGAACCATGGCAATGACGTAATCCAGCCGAAGAACCAGGAAAAGCTCCGGGAGAAGGTGCTTCAGGTCAAGGCAGACCTTGGCCTAATATTTGACCCCGACGGTGACCGCTGCCTGTTGGTGGACGACCGCGGTGTCACCGTCCCGGGTGATTTCATCGTAGCCTTCATGTCTGAAATGTTTCTTAAGCGCCAAAAGGGCAGCGCCATCGTTTATGATGTGCGTTCAAGCGACGCCGTTGCCGATACCGTGTTGGCAGCGGGAGGTAAGCCGTTGCCGGGCAAGATTGGCCATGCCTTTATTAAGCCCAAAATGAAGCAGCACGATGCAATTTTTGGCGGTGAAGTGTCGGGGCATTTTTACTTCAAGGACTTTTGGTTTGCGGACTGCGGACTGCTGGCCGGCCTCTCCATGCTGCAGTACGCCAGTAAACAAAAGGGTAAGTTAAGCGACCGCGTAAGGCAGCTTGAGAGCAAATACCACCTCAGCGGCGAAATAAACTCCAAGGTGGCAGACGCCGATGTTGCCCTGGCTAAAGTGAAGGATGCCTACAAGGACGCCGACATTGACGAGCTAGATGGAATTTCCGTGCGCTACCCGGAGTGGCGGTTTGTATGCCGCAAATCAAATACCGAGCCGCTGGTGCGGCTGACGCTGGAGGCAAAATCGCAAGAGCTGATGGAGGAAAAGCGGGATGAAGTTCTCGGGTTGATCCGTTCGTAATATAGCCTATGTTCGGTTAATATTCGGCATGCTATGATTGTTCCACTATGGCTAGGAGAACGGTATGGCGGATTGGAATGGCGCCCGCGAGGCCGCAAAAGAACTTCTTAAGAAATACTCATTTACCCAACCTCCGGTAAACGTTTTTGAGCTGGCAACTGACGAGGGTTTGGAAATTGTATACTTTGATCCGGCGGACGGCCTGGAAGATGTATCGGGGCTGTTGGACAAGGAAAACCGCCGAGTCTATTTGAATGCCAACGAGCCGCCCGAGCGCCAGAATTTCACACTGGCGCACGAGCTGGCGCACTTCCGGCTGGACCACAGCCCCAACGAGTATGGGGTGTACAAGCGCGATTCCATGTACGACGAGGAGAAGGAGCCAGCCGAAAAGGAAGCCGACGCTTTTGCGGCCGAATTGTTGATGCCGCGCGACCTGATAGAAGACACCCTGCGGAAGTACCAGCTGGGCGGCGATGACGTGGTAGTTCTGGCGCGGCTGTTTGGCGTATCCAGGAGCGCCATGTCCTATCGGCTACAGAACCTGGGGATTGGGCAGCAGGATGCCGTCCGATAATGAGCGCCTACGCAAGCGAGTATTGCAGGCAATCAAGCCTTACTCAGCTGCGCAATCGCGCGAGATAACTTCTGCCAACAGCGACAAGTTAGACTACGGGGCGGAGCACCTGAAGTTTGATTTGGCCGTGCGCATTGAGAAGCAAAACCAACGTAACCGCTGGAACCGGATTTTCCAGTGGCTGGTAGTTATCAATTTTGTGGTCAGCAGCGTGCTGATTGTGGCGATTGGCTTGGGGTGGCTTAAGTTTGGCGAGCTGTCAGTGCCGGTGGTGGTTGCTGCGGGCGTATTGGAGACGTATGGCTTGTCAAAGCTGGCAGTTGGTTACTTTTTCAGTGAAGACAAAGGTCGGGAGACGAGGTAAACATTAACTATTTTGTTGACAGTTCGGTTTTCGTTCGCCATACTAAAAACGAACACTACAAGGAGGACGTATGGCCGATCCGCTCACAAAAAGACAAAAGGAAGTGCTGGATTACATAACCCAGTACATTGAAGTTCACGGCTACGCTCCCAGCTACCGAGAAATTGCGGAGGCCTTTAATTTGGGTTCGGTCGCAACGGTCGCCGATCATGTTGAAACGCTCGTTTCAAAGGGCCTGCTCAAGAAAAGCGATAACTCAGCCCGCTCATTGCAGTTGGTCCACGAAGACGACTTTCACGAAGAGCGCTACGTCGGCTTGCCTATCCTTGGCTTGATTGCCGCTGGCCAGCCTATCCAGGCAACCACCGGCCACGCAGAAACCCTGGAGGTTCCGCCGTTCATGGTTGGATCGCGTCATTCCTATGTCCTGCAGGTTAAGGGTGACTCTATGAAAGATGAGGGCATTTTTGAAGGCGACTATGTAGTTATCCAGGAAAAGGCTGTACCCTCAAACGGTGAGATGGTTGTCGCCCTGGTCAATGGCGAGGAAGCCACTTTGAAGCGCTACTACAAAGAAAAGGGCCATATCCGCCTGCAGCCGGCCAATGATGCCTACGATCCGATCATCGTGCCCAAGTCCACGCCCATTAAGATCCAGGGCGTCTGTATTGGGGTAATCCGCAAGTATTAAGTTATGCGTCGTTTAGTCCGGAAGAAGGTGAATGAAAAAGGGGGAAAGGGGGAAAAGTTGAGCAAAAGGCAGTTGCGCCAAATGTATCGGAGGTATTTGTTCTCGTATACGTTTGAGCCGTTGCAGGTACGTGAACCTGCCAAATCCGACCAAAGCTAAAATCAACACAAAAACGTTGTGGTAAGGAGGATAACCGACCCGTTCCAATTTCGACCATTGGGCGGGTCGGTTATTTGTAAAGGTATTCGCGGGTTAAAGGAAGGGTATTGTTTAAGCCTTTGCTGAAAACAAACTGCGACAAATGGAGGTCGCCGTAGCGAAAGCCGGCTGCGGCGCTGGCCAGGTACAGCCGCCACATCCGTTCAAAACGTTCATCATATTTGTCGGCAATTGCTTTACTGTGCTGCGAGAAGCGCCGATGCCACTCTTCTAAAGTTAGGGCATAGTGTAGTCGCAAATTTTCGTAATCCAGTAGGTTGAGGCCGTACTCCGGCGCCGCCCAAGCGACCTGGCGGGTTGAGGGCAAGTAGCCGCCGGGGAAGATGTACTTATCGATCCAGGGGTCGGTGCGAGCTTCCAGAGGAGTAGTAATGCTATGCAGGACCGAGATTCCACCTGGCCTGAGCATGCGGGAGATAGCCATGTGGTAATTACGTTGGTTCCGGCGGCCGACGTGCTCGTACATCCCAACGCTGACGATGCGGTCAAAGGCGTCCCATTCAAGCTTGCGGGTCGCCAGTTCCTGGTAATTTAGCAGTTCAAATGATATACGGTCCTGCAGGCCGGCCTTCTCCGCTTGCGCCCTGGAGTAGTCTAGCTGCTGCTGGCTTAAGGTAATGCCTAGGCCGGTAATGGCATGCTCCTTAGCGGCCTTGATTAACAGCGTGCCCCATCCTGATCCAATATCGAGGATACGTTGCCCTGGCTCTATCTGCAGCTTGCGCAGGACGTAGTCGAGCTTCTGCTCCTGAGCAATTTCCAGCGAATTGTCGGCCGTGCGAAAATACGCGCAGCTATATATCATGGAGTCGCCCAGCCAGAGCTTGTAGAAGTCGTTGCCCAAGTCGTAGTGGTGCTGCACCTGCTTGGCTTGCCGGCGGCGGGTATTGCGGCGAGGCAGGCGCGTCAGCTTGGTGAGCTCGAGGGACTTGAAGGCGGTGGTATTCTCGCTGACTAGGCGGCCGACGTTCTCCAGGTCGCCGTCTACTGTGATAAGGCCATCCATAAAAGACTCACCAAAGCCGAGGGTCATGTTGCGAAGAATTGAACGAGCCGCGACGGGGGAATGGAAGGTTATATGGAAGTAGGGGTCTCCTGGCCCATAGTTCTCGGTGGAGCCATCCCAGTATGTCACGCGCATCCCGCCTTTGTGTATATGCAGAAACACACGGTGAAGTAGCCGTTTTTCAATCATGACAACAGGATACCGCCCGCCCCGATGTTTGACCAGCAGCCTCGCTAACAGGTATAATCTCGAAGTATTCCGACAGAAATGCAACCATATTCCGCAGTAGCTCAATGGTAGAGCAACTGGCTGTTAACCAGTAGGTTACAGGTTCGAGCCCTGTCTGCGGAGCCATTTGTCATTATTCGAGCACTCGGCGATAGCATCAAAGGGTGCTTTCAGGTTAAATACCAGCTTTTCGCCCTCTAATTTTAAGTTCGAAAGTACCAGTGTGATAATGCGGCGTTTTTGCTCTACTTCCGAACTCTGTTTAAATAAGCTGCTTGCCCGACTAGCTAACTCAAGTACATAAGATGCCGTAATAAGAAAGCTTTCATCGGCCCTTGAGTGGTCGTCGAGCTGCATATTGAGGTCGGCTTGCTCATTCTTGGCATCTGACACCATCTCGTCATACTGTTCTGCTGTTATCCGACCTACCAAGCGGTCTTGATACATAACTTTGATGCTTCGGTCAATTTCGTCATACCTCTGCCTCAGTCGGTTTATAGAACGCTGATAATGCTCTTGCTCTGACTTGTGACTTGATTCCAGCTCTCTAACTACATCTTGCATAATGTCTTTTGGGACCTGGATTGATTCGAGTAACTCCTCTACTTGGCTGGTAAGAGTTTGCTCACTAACTCGAACAGCAGGGCATTTGCCTCCATACTGAGTGCATTTAAGGTAAACGTACTTGCCTTTTTTGCGGTCTGAACATACAGAGTAGCCACAAAATGCACATTTAAGTATTCCTTGGAATAGAAAGGGTGTGCTGTCGGTCTTAGTCTTACTATATGCTCGTTCCTTGTTCACTATCTGGACCTTATCGAACAACCATTTCGTGACTATGGGTTCATAGTTATGGTCGTAAAGAACCCCCTTGCAAATCATTTGACCATAATAAAATGGATTTCTACACATCTCTTCAATTCTGCTCGCTGACAAGGGAAGCCTGAACTTCGACTTACTTCGAAGACCCATATTTTTAAGATGGTTAGCAATAACATCAAATGATTTGCCCTCTGCTCGCATTTCGAATGCTTTATGAATGAGATGTGCTCGGTCGGGGTCCTTCACGATGGTAGTGGATTTCTCGTCAATTCTTTGGTTCAAATAACCTATGGGAGCTGGGCCCGTCCACTCGCCATCCCTAAGTTTTTGAGCAAATCTACGCTTTACATTGTCTCTAATTGCTGCGGAATAATATCCCCCCAGGGCAATGCCTATGTCTAAGCGGAAGAGGTCAGGAGCGGGGGAGTCTTTGTGGATGACTAGGTTGTCGGACGGAAAATGCAATTCTATTCGACCAGCCCTAAACAGCTTAGTAAGATGTGCACGTTCATCCGAAGACGAGTCCCTTGTAAAGCGGTCAATCTTGTCGAAAACCACTACTAAAGGGTGATTTGAAGTATTCAGCTTATCAAGGACTTCCTTTTTGAACTTTGGCCTAGTGTCTTTATACGCAGTTTCGTCAAACTCAATATATTCATAATCAAGTTGCTCACGCTCTGCATAGTCCAATAGTTTTTGCTTTTGAGCTGGCAGAGCTTTCTTTTGTTCGGGGTCAGATACCCTGGCTATTAATAATGCTTTCATTTAGGAGCCCTCTACCTTCTTGCTTTCAATAAAGTCATGCATGTCCTTGGCTTTAATGCGGTAGTCACGACCAAACTTATATGCGGGAAGTTTGCCCGAAGTGACATACCTATAAATTGTCATTCGGCTGACCTTTAGCATCTCGGCTGCCTCAATAAGTGTAAGAAAGCGGTCCATAATTGCATTGTAACATTATGTATCATTTCGTAACATCACTCTTTAATCTAAGACTCCTGTCCATTTCTATTAAAGTCTCGAAAAAGGCGACCATGTTACCTTTTGCCTCCTCGAGCTCTTCTGGCTGCATTTTCCGCTTATACAGCCGTTCATAGGGGCGTTTATCCTTATCCATTACTAACCTCATCGAACTGGTTTTTATAATGGCGAGGATGGTCAACGTAGTCGTGCTCGAAGTCCGCTTTAAGCTCGGGGAATTGGCTGGCAAGAAGTCTCACGGCCAACGTAAGAAGCACAGTTTGGGTCAGCCCAGTTTTGGCACCAATAACTTTTAGTGCTTGGTGGTCCTGTGCATGTATCTTGATTGCCGTTCGTTTCTCTAGCATTAATCCTCCTGGTGTAAAAGTGGAAATGTCCACTCCTTAGGCTCCGCCTCAATTCCTCTCCCACATACCCCGAGGGGCATTGTGGTTCGGCATTGTGACTCCACTCTCATAGTTCGCTTACTCCTTTGGAGCGGTGGAAGGGTGGTCCGACCCCCTGGCTGGCAGTTTTTTACCTGTTACCGCAGGAGCGGAGAAGTTTAACGACATTCACCGTTTATGGGTCAAAAAAAGCCCGACACTGCTGTCGGGCACACAAAAAGGCGAAACCTAAACAGTAATCTGTTCGTGGTTCGCCTCACTTACTCTGCACTCATCACCGTGCAGTGGGTTTCTATTTCAATGTACTTCCATATTACTTTTAAGTGGACTTAGTGTCAATAAAATCCCTTTGCTAAGCTATTTTGTCCACTTTGTTCCAGTAATGCCTAGAATTCCCAAGCGTTTTTGGCATTAGGCACATTTTAACCGTACAAAAACCGAATATACTATAGAACATAAGCATAAGGTTTGTTATGATAATGGTAATGCTTTTAGGTGGGTGTAAATGAGTCAACGACCAGTAGCCTACGCACTTTTTGCGGGTGCGGGAGGATTACATTTAGGTATGGAGAATGCTGGATTCGATGTGGCTGTTGCTACCGACTTTGAGAAGGCGGCTGGCGAGACCCATGCCAAGAATTGGCCAAATCTTCCATTCCTGGTTGAGGACATACGCAAGGTAAGTGGCAAGCAACTACTAGACTTAGCGGGAGGCAGGAAGCCAGACATCATAGTGGGCGGCCCTCCGTGCCAAGGATTCTCTACTCTAGGCGATAAGCTGTCTGCTGACCCCCGTAACAAATTGTTCGAGGCTTATGCAAGGATTGTGGATGAGCTCAAGCCCGAAGTAATCGTAATTGAAAACGTTAAAGCTATTACGACGATGTATGGCGGTCAATATACCAAATTCATAATAAATACTTTCAATGAGCTTGGTTATGAGATGTATCAGACCGTTGTTGATGCTGCTGATTATGGGGTCCCACAACACAGGCTGAGAGCCGTGTTTATAGGCACCAGAAGCACTAAGCCTTATGCTTTCCCAGAAATCACTCATGGACCTAAGGCTGGAAAGCCATATGCGACAGTTGGGGAAGCCATAATGGACCTAGCGGATAAGGATGAAACCTTCCCCAATCACATATCGTTGAATCATTCGGAAACCGTAATTCGTCGCTATCAGTTTATTCCAGAAGGCGGCCGCTTGCCAAAGCCAGAGGAGCTACCAGCTGAAATCAGGCGGAAGAACTTTGGGAACACCTACAAGAGGCTTCATAGAGATAAGCCAGCCCTAACTATGGTCCCTGGCAATAATGCATTTCCAGTCCATCCTACTTTAGATAGAAGCTTGACCCCCCGTGAAGCTGCTAGAATCCAAACTTTTCCAGATAACCACGTCTTCGTAGGAGACAGAAGAAGGCAGTGCATTTTGGTGGGCAATGCTGTGCCTCCTAAGCTTGGCGAAGCTATCGGTAAGTCAGTGCTTGCCCATATGAAGGAGGAGGTCAGAGGTGTTGCGGCAGTGAAGGCAGAGCCTGATATCTATTTGAAAGAAGTACCTACTACCAAGAGTGACTCTAAATACACGATGATTGACTTGTTCTCTGGGGCAGGAGGTTTTACATACGGCTTCGAGCAAGCTGGTTGGAGTTCGTTATTAGCGGCGGATTTCAACAAAAATGTTGAGGCAACCCACAGGCATAACTTCCCACATGTGCCCTACATAAATGCAGACCTTGGTTCAGATGAGGTCATCAAGGAGCTTGTAAACGAATACTCCGAAAAAGAAGTAGGTCTGATTGTCGGTGGGCCCCCATGCCAGGGTTTCTCGATGTTCGGCAAGCGACGGTTTGTTAACACTAGAGGATGGGACCCGCACAGTGACCCCAGAAACAAGCTTGTATTCTCTTTTATTGAAATAGTCGAACGGATTCAACCCAGATGGTTTGTAATGGAGAATGTACCAGGTCTGGCAACTTCAGGAGACGGGTTTTTCTTGAGGAAGCTAATTGCTGACTTTAAAAAGGCAGGGTACGACCAGGTTGAGGCTAGGATACTCAATGCTGCTGATTATGGTGTTCCACAAAAACGCAGAAGGCTTGTGATTATTGGAAATCGTACGGGTCATATTATTCCTTGGCCAAAAAAGAAATACTTCGAGAGCCCCAAAGATTGGCAGGATTCCTATCGAGGCATTGGCGAGGTGATATCAGACTTAGCGACTGAAGCTTCTTACACTAAGTTCACCTCTCACGTGCCCATGAATCATAAGCCTCTACTGGTGGAGAGGTACAAGTTAATTCCTGAAGGTGGGAAGCTGGATGTAGATGCACTCCCAGAGCATCTACAGGTAGGGTATAGGACGGATAAAGTTAAGAACTACAGCCACATTTATAAGCGGCTCGATAGAAATAAACCAGCTACCACAATGGTTGCGGGTCACAACGCATTTCCAATTCACCCCTGGCTAAATCGCTCCCTGACAGTAAGAGAAGCTGCGAGAATTCAAACATTTCCTGACCACATTGAGTTCAAGGGCAACCGCCAAGAACAGTGCATTCAAGTAGGGAACGCCTTCCCGCCGTTATTGGCTGAAATTATGGGCAGGAATATTAAAAAAGCAGAAATTAATGGCTGGTTTCCTGAACAGGTTGGTAAAGGGGTGTATTATAGCTTGGTAGAGCAGAAAGATGATTCTTCCGCTCAGCTAGAACGTCGATTAATCCAAGTATAATTTCATGAGCCATGACATACATGCTGCCTGGGCAACAGCACAAATTGCACGAGATATTAACCAGGACAACAGTTCAGTATTTGAAGATGCCGATTTGTCGGGTGTCTATGCTTATGCAAGCAGAGAAGGCAGGAATAGATGGCCTATTGCTGATGGTGTCGTTTCCATCGAACATCAGAACAGTAATTACCCAACCGCATTAGAATTCAAACGACAGAATGAGGGTTTGCATGGTGTCCTTACTGCATTAGGGCAAGCTCATGCATATTTGCAAAAAGGATACACATCTTCTTTTGTAGTTATCCCTGAGCGATATGAAAGTCATATCAACCCTGGAGGTCATTTAAAGTCAGTAGTTGATTACACCTCGCCTGATATGCCGATTGCGGTCTTCACTTATTCTGAGCCTGACGCTACCCTAACATCCCCGTTCGAGGGTAAGTTGCGGTGCATAAGGAAAGTAAGCCTTCTATCAAACCCGTTTGGTGGGCGAACCGCTGAATCAGTAGATACAAGGACAGAAACACAATGGGCTCATCTCCGTGAGGGGAGTAGCGACGCAGATGCCTTCTTCAAGTACTTACAAATTGCAAAGCAAGGGCTGGAAGAAGACCATTTAAATAAGTATGCAATACCAAGCGAACTAATTGCTGCCGTATCAAGGTTGGCACCAGGACAGGACCCATATAAGTATTTAGCTAATGCAAATGGAGATGGATACGCTGATAAGGTTTGGCGTGAGTTCTGGTTCAAGCATGTTCTTGCTGGGAGCGTCATGCAGCTAGTCAGCGTAACAGGGGGCACTTACCAGCCCGTGGTGGAGCCTTCTGATATAACCCTCCCCAATGGTGCAAATAAAATGTTTTTTGCTGGTAGGTCTGACTCAATCAAAAATAAGTTAGCCGAAAAACTTAATAATAATGAAATCCAGTTGAATGCAGCATGGGACGAGTTTGCCATGAATGTCCGCAACCGAGCACATAGTTACCGTGAGGATATAGATTCAGGTCTAGAGCATGTCGGAATGCTTGAGTCTGACGGGAGACCTACTGAGCTGGGGTATAGGTTTGTGGATGCTTGCCAGAGAACAGGTGATAGTAATAGTGGTTTGCCGAAAAAGATTTTAGGCTCGGCGATTCTCAAGAATGGGCAGCTGGGAGCATTCCTGCATTACATTTACAGGTTGTCTGAGAGTGCATTTGCAGCAGACCCCCTTGCTTTTACGAATACAGTAAATGGACGTCTAGTGTTTAAGAGGAACGAGTATCTGCTTTGGTTAGAGAATGAGTTAGCCAACAATCTTAATGCCATGAGGAAAGTAAGTGCCAGAGGAGGTACAGCTAGGCAGCCATTTCAGGCTGAGTTAGCTATTCTACGCTCACACGGTTTTGTCGGGAGTTTTAGAGTGGGCAATGGACTCGAAATTAAATGGCCTTTAATTCAAGAGGCTCTTGAGCAGTAGCTCTGCAAAAAGCTGACGAGGAAAAGCGGATTACGCTATAGTGCCAAATCTGGCATTATCACGAACCCACTCTGCTGCTTGGACGGCACCATTGCGGGATGTGTAGCTTTCGCCACTATCAGCCACTATGTAGTTGTTAGCTGCTAACAGCCTCCAACGCCATCCGCCAGCATTGTCTTGGTAAATACGAAATCGTATCATCGTAACAATTCTCCTGTGCTTACTTGATATTAGGAAGCTCGACCAGGTTTGAAACCTCTCCCCACGGCAAACACCTTCCGATAGGTGGCTGCCGAGGAGGAGGTACCAGCTGAACTAGACTAAAAACCAATTAGCGGCAGGAGTATCCCCGCCAGCTTTTCAAAGACCTGTCCTAATTTTACCAAGATGTGAATCCTCAGACGATACTAATCGTCCTTACGCTCACTTCTAGTATTTTGATAGTGAAGCGACTTCTTGTGGAAATTTATTAGTGTATCCAAACTTTCCTTAATTGGCATAAGTTCCGAAAGCTTATCTTCATGGTTTTCTATGTACTCTTCAGGTGGTTCTGGGCTTAATGGCTCTGTGCCTCTCGCTGGGTGAAGTCTTTCGTGGCTATTACTGAATTCTGAGCCGACTCGTTTTTCAAGCCACCATTTAGAGCTGTTAAGGTCGCCTTCAATAATTGCTTTTGCAATCCTGCTTCTAGCAGTGTTTTCTATCCAGCTTTGAGCTGCACCCATTTTGTCAGAAAACCCCTCATCGGCTCGCATGTGCTTATAATAAGTTTCCCTGCTTATTCCAGATAAGTAGCAAGCCATTTTTATAGTCTTACCAGCTCTCAGAGCCTCCTCCAATTTACTTACAACACTTACTGTCATAGAGGAAGGTCGGCCATGCGTGTTGCTCATACAGCCTCCTTTGGCCATTGGTCGTAAGCGAATTCATTTGCTAAATCCAAAATGCCTTTATAGTAATTTAGTTCGTAATGTCTCCGCCAGGGGGAGCCAGGAATTATCGTATGGGTTTTGCGGCGCATGAGCTAGATAAATCGCTCCAGAAAGCGAATTGCAATTGCGCCTACGCTATGTAAAGCTTTTTATGTAATAAAAGGCAAGCAATAATGAAAAAAATAGACCAAAAAGGATTTACGGCATTTGAAGCCGTGATTATCGTCGTGGCGCTAGTTGCCGTTGGAGCGGCGGGGTACTTTGCGTACCAGGCGCGCCAGGACAAAAGCGATTACTCAGTAAATGTTCCTAAGAAATCTTCGCCTTCTGCGCAGCCGTCGCAGCAGGCCGCCACAAAGTACTACGAGGTCAAAGAGCTCGGAGTAAAGTTTGTTTTGCCGGAAGCGGTTAAGGACTTGGAGTACGCGCCCACGGCAAGTGGCGTTGAGTTTACGACAAAATCACTGGTGCAAAAGTCGAATGGTACATGCAACATCGGTACAAAAACTTACCCGATGGGAATTGTGGAGCGAATTGATAAGTCAAAGCTAACAACCAATGCTGATGCTCGGTGGACGCAGCGACTTGACGGGTTAAGGGACGCGGCGACGCAAGGTAATGCCAAGGAATTTGACACCTTCTTCATTTACAGAGACGGTCCACAATCTGCATGTTCCAATGATCGCAGCGTAACTGACTATGTCTCGCAGCAGATGCAAGTTTTGTATCTTGCAATCTGGAGCGCAAAAGAGATTTAGGCCAAATTCCATCAAGTGATCAAAAGCCCTTCCAGGTGAAGGGCTTTTGATTTCGGGAGTCAGGGTTGCCGCAGATACTTATGGTGACCAACCTCACTGCTAAAATATGAAATAATGCATAGTATTGCGGTAAAATGTGGAGAACAACGCCATGGTGCGAGCGCGACGAAGATTGTGGTTATTGCTGGTCATAGCCTTTGCGGCATTGTTGCTGCTGGCTATACCTCGGCCCGTTGAGGCAAAAATAATTGCAAATGAAGACGGTACTGCCTCCTCAAGCGGCACGGTTGACGACGACCTCTATATTGCCGGGCAGCACGTGCGCGTTGAAGGAGTCATTAACGGTGACCTTTACGCCGGCGGCCAAACCGTGGATATTGACGCCACAGTCAACGGTGACGTGATTGTAGGCGGACAGACGGTTGATGTCTCGGGAAAGATGCGTAGCCTGCGGGCAGCCGGCCAGACGTTGAGAATTACTAGTGCCCAGATCAGTGGCGGGGTGACTACGCTCGGGCAAATGGTGACATTGGACCAAAGTACGGCGGTGACTGGCGGACTGGCGGTAGGCGCACAGTCAGTTGAGGTTAAATCATCGATTGGCCGGGGTATTACTGGTGGCGCACAGCAGGCCAAGTTGGATTCCACGGTAGGGCGCGATGTGGAACTGGGGGTTGAGTCATTGACCTTGGGATCAGCCGCGCGTGTGAGCGGAAACCTGTCGTATCAGTCAGCAGAAAACGCCAAGCTTGAAGGCGGAGCAGTGGTTAACGGAAAAACTACCCGCACCGAGCCTGAAAACAAGCCCGCCAGGCGTGACGAAAACCCAGCCGCCGCCCGGCTAGGATTCCAGCTATGGGCTTACGCAGCAAGCCTGGCGACGGGCTTGCTGCTACTGTGGCTGCTGGGTCCGGCAATGCACCGTGTGGCAAAGGAAGTGGTGAACAAGCCTGCAGCTGCCGCCGGATGGGGTGTTGTCCTGCTGCTAATGAGCGTGCCAGCTTTCATCGTGCTGTCACTAACGCTGATTGGCATACCGCTGGCATTTGTGTTGGCTGCCCTTTACAGTGTGGCTTTGTATCTTGCTAAGTTGGTGGTCGCACTTGCGGCAGCCGTAGTTTTTGCCAAGCCGCTTGGCATGGAAAAAGTGGCCGTTGGGTGGCGGTTTGTGCTGGCGTTGACCGTGTTTTATGTGGTCGCGATGCTGCCGGTGCTGGGGGCAGTGCTCAGTTTGGCAGTTGCCGTTCTAGGCACCGGGGCAATGCAGCTGGCCTTACCGCGCAAGGCCGCCCGAGCAAAATAAACCATCTGCAAATAATTGCTTAATAGTCGTGATGTAATACTATGTGCACGGTAATAGAGCGATCTGATGGGAATAGAAGCGATAGCGGGCAAGTGGCGGATACTGCAGGCAAAGTGCCTACGTAAGTTAACGCCGCGGACTGACGATGAAGACCTTCGCCGGCAAGGCTTCCTATTCAATGTTCTAATTGCGGGCGCGATTGGCCTCTCATTAATTACGATAGCGGATGCCGTATTGCATCAAGGCCGTGTTGTTATGGGGAATGCGGGATCGGCAATTGTCGGAACTACCCTGCTTTTTGTTTCCTGCGTAATCCTCGCGCTATCGCGCTTACGAAGTTACCGCGAAGCATCCATGGGGCTGCTGCTAATGTGTCTTGCAGCCGGCACGTATGCCCTTTTCCGTTGGCGGATAGACTTGCCAACAGGCTTGTTGTTGTATGCATTGGCCATTTGCGCGGCTGGAGCGCTAGTTAGCGCCCGGGCAGCGGCTACGATAGCCGCCCTGGTGCTAGTCTGCCTGGCGGCGTTGGGCGCATTACAGTCCAGCGGAATTTACGTACCAGACACTTTATGGTTGGCAGATCGGTTGGAAATAGTTGATGCGACTGTGTTTGCCGGAATCATGGGCGTTATGGCATTTGTGACATGGTTTACCAATCGGGAGATTGCTAGCTCATTAGTGAGGGCGCGCCAGTCAGAGGAGGCGCTACGCAAGCAGCGTGACCAGCTGGAAGTAATGGTCAGGCAGAGGACGCGTATGCTTGAAGAAACCCAGTCAAAACGTCTGGCGGAGATCCAGCGTTTTGCGGAATTTGGAAAAATAACTGCCGGTCTGCTACACGACCTAGCGAATCCGCTGACGGCTGCATCATTGAACCTTGAGCAGATTGAAACTGATCACGGAGTGGTCGGCCGGGTTCAGCGTTGCATAAAGCACGCAGAACGATACTTGGAAGGCGCCCGCCGCCAACTACAAGACGGCGGTCAGCGACGATGGTTTTCGGTCAGGAGTGAAATCACGCGAACGCTCTCCGTGCTTGAACCCAAAGCCAGTGGTTGCCGTGTAGACCTGCGGATGGACGACCGCGGCGTCGGCAGAATATATGGCGATCCCGTAAGATTTAGCCAGGCCTGCGCTAACCTGGTGGCAAACGCCATTGATGCGGCCAAGGCAGTCTCGCCGCATAGGGGATTGGTTACGGTGCGGTCATATGCAAACGGGCGGACCGCCACCATCGCCGTTGAAGATGATGGTCCAGGCATTAGTCCCCAAGACGTACCCCGCATGTTCCAGGCGTTTTACAGCACCAAGGGCAGTAATACGGGGATGGGCCTTGGCCTTTCTACCGTTAAAGACATCGTAGAAAAAGAGTTTCGCGGAGAAGTTTCTGTCGCGGCGCTACCGGGCGGCGGAACCGTGTTTCAAATTAGCGCACCAGTAATCTCAGAAGCCCATCAAGCCGATGATGAGGCCCATGACCAAAAAGGTGACAAGTTCATGAGTCACGTTCATCAAGGTCAGCGTACGGGGGCGGCGCTCAAAGGCGTCGTGCGTGATAAACCGTGAAGCAGTAAAGCCCAGCCACATCCAAAAGGCGGTAGTCAGGGAGTCTTGCAGAAAGCTGTTGGCAAAGAAGCTATGGGAGAGATATGACACGTGGGCTAAAACATACGCGGTTATTAAACTAACAAAAATCGTAACGGCAATGGCTTTGGTGGCTCCTTCGCCTGCCTTATCCTTTTCCATTCCAACCAGCCTCATCCAGGTATTCCCAAAGACACGTGGTGAGTACCAAATAGACCCACCGACCATCGTGCTCGCCGCTGCTAATAAAACCGCCCAGTAATTAATTGACACGTCCATAAACCGCTCCTGGTTACATATTGTGATCAAATAGTACCAAGTGACGGCGGTATTTGGATATGTGCATCATGAGCGCGCCGGCCGACTGCGGTAGGGTGTTAGTATGAAGTATCCGAATTCCCAAGCGGGCAAAGTCCGAGTCAAATTCCTGTTGTGGCCAAGCATCATTATCAGTATTCTGCTGACGCTGTTTCTTAACGCCATTTTTTAGACGTCTAAGGGCTAATTGGCAGTTGTGTAGGCACCCGTAATTTTGCGATAGCAGTTCATGTAGGACTCAGCCATAACGCGTGAAGAAAACTTTTCTTCCACGCTGCGGCGGCAGTCCTGCGGTTTGATGCGGTGAACCTGCTGCATGTAGTACTTGAATTCCTCCTCGGTGTCCGCCAAGTAGCCGTTGTAGCCATGCTGGATAATCTCCGGCATGGCACCGCGGCGCATTGCCACTACCGGTGTGCCGCAGGCCAGTGCTTCAATGACGGCCATCCCAAAGGGCTCCTCCCAATCAATTGGGAACAACAGCGCCTTAGCGCGCCCAATGAAACGTAACTTGGCGGGACCGGACACATTTCCAATGTAGTCGATTTTTGGTTTGTCGAGGGTTGGCATGATCTGCTCACCAAAGTAAACGACGTCGGGGTTCTTGTGGTAAGGGCTGGCACTGTCAGACAGTACTTGCCTTAATTCCTTGAGCCGGGTGATACCTCCAACTATTCCGGCCATCTTCAAAGGAACGTTGAGTTCGGCGCATAGTTTGGCGGCGACGTCCTGGCCCTTGTCCGGCGTGAAGCGGGCCAGCGTGCAGTAGTATGTGTCCTTTTTTGTAACCAGGGGGAAATCGGCAAGGTTAACTGAGTTATAAACGATACACATTACCTTTTCTTTGAGAGTCGCCGGCGCATTGGCTATTTGAGCTTTAGAAATGGCGTTGTAATATAACCCATCAAATTTGCCTGCGGCCTCAAAGTACGGGCGGTTGTCGGGTAGTCCAGCCTTGACGGTCTCGTCGGTGCTGATGGGGCCATGCAGGGTATGGAGCATAGGCGGCAGATTGCTACCGGCAAAGGCACGGATAGCCGGGCCAATGAACCCGTTATGGTCGTGGATAATGTCAAACCCGCGGTCTTGGATGTCAAGAAAAGCTTCTAATTGATGTGTTACAGGGATTGTGACGATGTCGTAAAATGGCCGGGCGATTTCTTTATACTGCTCATCTTCATAGGTTACGACGGTGTCGCCCGCAGGATTAAGACTGCCGTTAACGCAGTAAAGCGTGACGTCTACGTCCAATTCGGCCAATTCATTTAATAGGTTATCAACGACATATTCTATACCGCCATATCCTTTGGGGGGCACTGCCAACCACGGCGGCGCCACCATCGCCACTTTCAAACGGGACATAAAGTTCCCTCACTTTTACTTGTGGCTAAGACTACCTTGCGTATAGTGCTCATGCCTATGGAATTGGTTCCAAAACGAAATTAGCCAAGATGCCTCTATTTTGTCAAAAATGTTCATGCCCATTAATATCCAGCATATATATTTCGTGTATATGAAAGAACAAATCAAGCAGCTATCGTCCGACGCATGGATTGCCGGCGGGTACTATGTGGAATTTGACCCTCGCGGGCAATTAAACGTTGTCGGCCCAAACAACCATTTGCACTGCGGAACCGTCAACTTATACAAGGATGACCTGGAAATTGTGCGAATTGAGCTGGATGGCGCCCGGTTGTTTATTCATGCACGCATAAAACACGACCGGTGGATGTGGCACGAGCCGGTAGTGGGGCACATGCGCCGGGTGCGCACATACATAGACGTGCCCGGCTACAAGCCGCGGTATGGAGAGCTGGTTGAGCACCACGCCGACGAGCTTCTGGCAAACGACAGCCAGCGCCATGCCGGCAAGCCGTTTACTGTGGATTATAGAAGGCGCTACGGGGACCATTGGTA
>CBDTXE010000011.1:0-17508 GCA_965364395.1 uncultured bacterium
TCTTGACCATCACCGCCACGGGTACCAGCTTGGAAGAGGCCCGTGAAAAGGCGTATGCGGCCGTTGCCAAAATAGCCTTTCCGGGAGCCTACTATCGCCGCGACATCGGAGTAAAGCCGCCTTCAAAGGTAGTGTGGCCGTGAGGCAGTCGGCATTGGAATTTGGCTATTGCCCCCGCTGCGGCGGGCGATGCGACATGAAAAGCGGTCACCGTGTATGCCAGGCGTGCAGCCTCACCACCTACGACAACCCCAAGCCATGCGCGGCGGTGGTGGTGACCGACGCGGCCGGCCGGTACCTGCTAATTGAGCGGGCAGTTGAGCCGGCCAAGGGAGCCTATGATTTGCCGGGAGGGTTTGTTGACCCTGATGAGACGTTTGAGGAGTGCGCCGTCCGCGAGCTTCAGGAAGAGGTCGGCTGCCAGGTGGAGGATATGAAATATCTGGGATCGTACACTGAAGACTATGGGTTTGGCGGCGTGACCTATCCTACTTTAACGGCCTGCTTCACGGGCCGGCTGCCTGCCGGCCAAGTTCCCAAGGCAGCCGATGATGCTGCGTCCTGCACTTTCTTTGCGGCATCAGACCTTCCACGGGACAAATTTGCTTTTGGCATGATGAATGAAGTGTTTCGGAATCTGGGGATATGATCCAGACCCTCGGCCATGTCACCCAGGAGGTAATGGCGGTGATCGCTGAAGAAAAGCGAATCCGCCAAACCAGCGAAATATTTATCCTGTTTTCACTTGGAAGCCAGTTTGACCATCTTATCAAACAGCATCTGGACGCTCTTGGGCTATTCTGTTTGGTGGCCGATCCCGCCAAGGTGGCTGCCGACGACATCCGGCGCCTGCAGCCGCTTGGTATTTTGCTGTCGGGCGGGCCGGCGTCGGTGTATTTGGATGCCCCGCCCTTGGATCTCGAAATTTTAGACCTGGGTATTCCGGTGCTGGGTATTTGCCTAGGCTTCCAGCTATGGGCGCAGCATATCGGTGCGCCGGTGGCAGGCTCGGCCAAACGTGAGTTTGGCACCCATCTGTTAACGGTGTCTGCTAAAAATGACCTGTTTGCCGGATTGCCTGCCAGTATGCCGGTATTGGAAAGCCACGGCGACCGCATTGAGACAGACGGCAAACTGGAAGTGATAGCGGCTACCGAGCACGCGCCGGTGGCCGCCGGCCGCCACAAACACCTGTGGGGCGTCCAGTTTCACCCGGAAGTGACCGAGACCGAGTTTGGCGCTGATATCCTCAAAAACTTTTGCTTTAAAATTTGCGAAGCCAAAGACGTTTATCCGGCGGCGGACGTGGCTCAGCGGAAAGTCGACGAAGTCAAAAAAACCGTCGGTTCCAAGAAAGTATTACTGGCTTTGTCGGGCGGTTCGGATTCGTCCGTGGTGGCATATATCTTGAAGCACGCTTTAAACCCCGGACAAGTCAGGGGAATATATATCAAAGGCATTGACCGGCCCGACGACGAGCACCACGTAATTGAATATTTTGGCAAGAGTGACTGGATTGAGCTGGATATTGTAGACGCGACGGAGCAGTTTTTGGAAGCACTGGAAGGTCACGCCACCATGCCACAGAAGCGTCTGGCGATGCGCGGGATTTATAAAGAGATTTTGGAACGCGAGGCCAAGGAGTTTGGCGCTAGGTTCATTGCCCAAGGCACGCTGTACACTGACCTGAGTGAGAGCGGCGGCGGCCACCAGACGGGATCGCGTAAGGCCCAGATCAAGCTCCACCATAATACAAACCTGGGCTTCAGTATGCCGGAACTGTCGCCCCTGGACGACTTGGTGAAAGACAGTGCCCGCAACGTCGGCCGGCTGCTTGGTACGCCCGAAGCGCTACTGGTCAGGCACCCATTCCCGGGTCCGGGCCTGGTGGTACGCATTGAGGGTGAGGTTACCGCCGACCGTCTTGACGTCGCCCGGCGGATTGACGGCATTTACATTGAGGAGCTGCGCAAGTGGGATTTGTACGCCGGCGTTTGGCAGGCGGGCGCCGTGGTGACGCAGTCATTTACCACCGGCAGCAAGGGCGACGACGCCTTCAGTGGCGCAATCGTGGCGCTGTGGGCGGTATGGAGCGTCAACGGTTTCACGGCCCAGTGGGCGGAGCTTCCCAATGACTTCCTGCGGATAGTGTCGCAGCGTATCACCAATGAGGTCCGGGAAGTTGGAGCGGTGGTCTACCGGATATCAGACAAGCCGCCAACCACCATCGAGTGGGGCTAGTATGGTATGCTTGAAGCCGCATGATTTTTTCCGCCCGTATTGATAGTAAATCGATCGGCACCAAACACCTTTTCAGTAGCCTTGAATTCCACGTTGCTGATAAGGAGAAGGTGGCACTGATTGGCCGCAACGGCGTAGGTAAGACCACGCTGTTTAATATGTTGTCGGGCGCCGATACCGACTTCCATGGTGAGATTGTGCGGCGGCGAGGGCTGACAGTGATGGCGACGCAGCAAGAGCACCATGCGGCCGAGGGCGAAACGGCTATTGGCTATGTGCTGGCTGGGTTGCCGGAATACGGCCAGCTGAAACGGATTATTGATACCCATCCCCAGCACATGGGCGACGACCTACGGAAGATCCAAGAATACAGCGAAGCGCTGGACCGGTTCAATGAAAAGGGCTTCTTTACCATTGAGGGATTAATTGAGCGCTCGGCGCAGGCCTTCCAGCTCCCAGACGGCGCGTTGCCCGGGGAGTTTGCCAGGCTGTCGGGCGGGCAAAAGCGCTTTGTGGAGCTTATCAAGGTCATGGTGGGCAATGCCGACTTAGCCCTGATTGACGAGCCCACCAACCACATGGACTACGTAGCCAAGGAGGTGTTTAACGAGTGGCTCAAGGCAGTAGACCATGCGGTGGTGGTGATTTCACACGACCGTGACGTGTTGCAAAACGTGGACCGCATCATTGAAATAAAGGACAAGAAAGCATACTCCTTCACCGGAAATTATGACGCCTACTTGAAGCAAAACAGCACGACTACCGTGACGGCGATGAACCAGTACGAGGTTGCCCAGCGGTCGATTGAAAACATCAAAAAGCAGATCCAGTATGCCCGGTCACGCAAGGCGTCATGGAGCGGCACGGCGGATAAAAAGAACCCGTTTGTGGTCATGGAAAACCGCCTGACCAAGGAACTGCGCCGACTGCAAACTGAAGTTCAAAAGCCGTCGGTGTGGATTGACCGCGAGTCGGTTTCCGCCATGCATGCCAAGGCAGTTGAAAAATACGACAAGTACAAAGACCGCAACATTAGGATTGGAACGGCGAGCGACGAGCTGCGGCGGGCTGAAATCCTTTCCGTTGATGGTCTTTCCCTTGGCTATGCCGACCCACTTTTCCATAGCTTGTCGCTACGCATGTCCAGTGGCGACCGTATCCAGCTTAAGGGGCCCAACGGCGCTGGTAAGACGACGCTGATCCAAACTATCCTCGCCGCGGCCGACGGGCGTGATTTGCCCGCCGTATGCTTTGCAGGCACGGTGGAAGTTAATCCGCGGACCACCATCGGCGTCTACGACCAGGAGATTGCGCAGGACTTACTACCGCTAACTTTGGGCGAGGCGATTGGCCGCGCGTACGACGCCGTCGGCCGCCGTATTAACGACCAGCAACTGCGGCAGCTCCTGGCTAGCTATCTGTTTGACCCGGCCACAGATGCCCAGACGCCGCTTGACCGTCTGTCCGGAGGCCAGAAAGCGCGTTTCCAATTGATAGCCATGCTGGCCGGCGACCCAGACCTGCTGGTACTAGACGAACCTACCAACCACTTGGACTTGCCGTCAATCGAGGAGCTGGAAGACGCCCTTGAACGCTACGCCGGAGCCATTCTGTATGTCTCGCATGACAGCTATTTTGCCCGCAATCTGCCCGCCGACGTGGTGGAGCTGACCGCGGTTTGACACTGTAAACCAAAAGCGGCATAATAAATAAGCTTTCCCTCTGACAAAGGACGTCTTAAATGGGGCGTACTGAAGTGTTCATTGACGGGGACAACCTCCGAGGCAGCTTGCATGGCCTGGGCATCCGCCCACGCTGGCAGGCCATCCTGCGACGAATCTACCGCGTCACTGGTGCGGACCGCGGCTTGTTTTTCATCACCGGGCAGCCCGGAGCCAGGCGCTGGGATCTCCACTGTGCCGGAACTGGATTCCGTCCAGTGCTGTATGAGAGCTCGCTGTCGTTGCCATTGGGCAGCAGGGGCTACCCGGACAGCTTGGTTGAAAAAGCCATCCGGCTGCGGCTAAAAGAGGATGAGGCCTGGCAGGAGGCGCAGCTCGACCCGGAGAAGCTGCTTGACCGGGTGGTTCTGGTTTCCAGCGACGACGGCTTTGCCGATGTCGTGGCCGAGTGCCGCGCCGCCAGGAAGATGGTGACGGTCATGTATGACCGGCATTCAGCGGCCGAGTGGCCAAGAACCGAGCCCGATGATTGGTTTGAGTTGTCCAGCTGGGTGCGGCGGCCGTGCTACCAGCGGCGTCCACTGCCGGCGTCCATGCGCCCGATAGTGGGCCTGGAAGTCCCTGCATAAACATGGGGAAGGGCGCCTGGGCCGGCCACTTAGGGCCGGTCCGGGTTGCCTGGCTTGTGGCAAACCTGATAGTGTCTTACAATAGTACTGATACAGGCGTCAGCCGACGCTTTTTTATTTGCCAAATGAAAGGATTCATAACGGATTAGCAATGGCTCGCGAATATAGTTTAGATAACACCAGGAACATCGGCATCATCGCCCACATCGACGCCGGTAAGACTACAACCACAGAAGGCATCCTCTACCGGACGGGGCGGGTCCATAAAATTGGCGAAGTCCATGAAGGCGAAGCCACCATGGACTGGATGGAGCAGGAGCGCGAGCGCGGCATTACCATTACCAGCGCTGCAACTACCTGTTTCTGGAACGATACCCGCATCAACATTATCGATACCCCGGGCCACATCGACTTCACCGTGGAAGTGGAACGGTCACTGCGCGTACTGGACGGTGCCGTGACCATCTTTGATGGCAAAATGGGCGTTGAGCCACAGTCGGAAACCGTATGGCGCCAGGCGGACAAGTACGGCGTGCCGCGGATCTGCTTCATCAACAAGATCAACCAGACCGGCGGGGATTTCTACAAGAGCCTGGAATCAATCCACGCCCGTCTAAGCAAGCGCGCCTATGCCATCCATCTGCCGATCGGCTTTGAGCAAAGCATCAACGGCATTGTCGACTTGGTTGAAATGAAAGCCTATACCTACAGCGATTACACCGATAAGTCCCTCACGGAAACCGAGATTCCGGAAGACATGAAGGAAAAGGCGGAGCGCTACCGAAGCCATCTGATTGAAGCGGCCGTTGAGGCGGACGACGACATGATGGAGAAGTACTTGGACGGCCATGAGCTGACAGTGGATGAGCTAAAAGGATTGATCCGCAAAAGCGTCCTTTCTGCCCAGTTCTTTGCAGTCAGCGGCGGCGACGGCCGCGGCGTCATCGTGGAAAAGCTTTTGGACGCCGTTGTAGACTACATGCCTAGCCCCTTGGACGTCCCGCCGGTCACCGGTACTGATCCCAAGTCCGGGGAAGAGATCATCCGCCACGCCAGTGACGAGGAGCCGTTTGCGGCTCTGGCATTCAAGATTGCGGCCGACCCGTTTGTGGGTAAACTGGCGTTCTTCCGGGTTTACTCGGGCAGCCTCAAGTCCGGCTCCTATATTCTCAACTCTTCTACAGGCGAAAAAGAGCGCATTGGACGCATCCTGCGCCTCCATGCCAACAGCCGCGAAGAAGTCCAGGAGGTGTTTGCCGGCGAGATCGCGGCCGCCGTTGGTCTGAAGGGAACTACTACTGGCCATACGCTTAGCGACCAAGCCCACCCGATCATTCTTGAGTCAATTACATTCCCAGAACCGGTCATCCAGATCGCCATTGAGCCCAAGACCAAGGCCGACCAGGAAAAGATGAGCATTGCGCTGCAGCGGCTGGCAGAAGAGGACCCGACCTTCCGCGTGTCCACCAACCATGAGACCGGCCAGACGCTGATTGCCGGCATGGGCGAGCTGCACTTGGATATCATCGTGGACCGCATGAAGCGCGAGTTTAAGGTTGAAGCCAATATTGGCAAGCCACAGGTGGCATACCGTGAAACCATCCGCAAGACCGCCAGCGGCCAAGGCAAGTTTGTACGGCAGTCCGGTGGCCGCGGCCAATACGGAGACGTCTGGATTGAGCTCACGCCCCAAGAGCCAGGTGTCGGCTACGAATTTGTAAACGGCATTGTCGGCGGTGTGGTGCCGCGCGAGTACATCAAGCCGGTTGATGAAGGAATTAAAGAAGCCATGCTGAACGGTGTGTTGGCCGGCTATCCGGTAGTAGACATCAAGGCCAAGCTGTACGACGGCTCGTACCACGACGTTGACTCCTCGGAAATGGCCTTTAAAATTGCCGGATCGATGGCCTTCCAAGAAGTGGCCAAGAAGGCCGACCCGGTCATTCTGGAGCCAATTATGAAGGTGGAAGTTACTACGCCGGAAGAGTACATGGGTGACGTCATTGGAGACCTGAACAGTAAGCGCGGGCGAATTGAAAAGATGGAAGACCGCGGGAACGCCAAAGTGGTTGATGCCTTTGTGCCGCTGGCAGAAATGTTTGGGTATACTACTACGCTACGCAGCATGACCCAGGGCCGGGCCGCCAACTCCATGGAATTTGACCACTACGAAGCCGTGCCGCCCAACGTGGCGCAGGAAATCATTGGCAAGCACACCGCCGCCAAGTCCTAGCAATACCAGTCCAAAAAGCCAAACCGCCCTCCGGGGCGGTTTTTGGTTGCCATAAGTTGACCTGGTGGGGAAGAATGGTAATCTGAGTATAAGCATAACCGAAATATGGCAAAGAATAGTAAACCACAAGTTACAGAAACGCGCCGCTCGCTGTGGATCGCCACGGCCGTGGTGGCCGCGTCACTGGCGGTTGCCCTGGTTATTGGAACGTATATGGGAATGGCGGCGGGCAACGGCGACGTCAATGGCGACGGCAAAGTTGACGTCACGGACCTTAGCATGCTGCTGTCGCAGTATGGGAGAGCCGGCAGCGCGGACTTCAATGGTAACGGGACAGTTGATATCTCCGACTTATCGCTCTTACTTTCAAACTACGGCAAAGTTGTGGGAGGCGGCGGCAGTACCATATACAGGGCAGAGTTCTGGAACGTGCCAGCGTTTACAGATACTACGCCCCCAAATGTGCCCTCCGGCACGCCGACTCTGGCGCGCGATGATGCCGAGATCAACTTCAACTGGGGCGGTACGCCGCCGGGATCGGGAATTAATACCGATTATTACGTTGCGCGGTGGACGGCCAATAAGGCCTTTGAGGCCGGTTCATACACGTTTACAGTGACGGCCGATGACGGCGTGCGCGTGTATGTGGACAATGTGATGATAATTGACCAATGGAAGCGCCAAGGCGCTACCACCTACACGGCATCGCGGACCATGGCCGCCGGTACCCACGCGGTCAAAGTTGAGTATTACGAACAGCTTTACGATGCCACTTTGACGTTTGGATTCAGTAAGGACGGCACCATGCCTACTCCGGGACCCTCGCCGTCCAGCCCGCCGCCAACCGGTAACGGCCCGCAGCCGTTGGTCCAGTTTGCTACCAATAACGCCTTGACCACACAGCTTCCCGCCAATGCAGCACTAATGGACGGTACGTCGCAAACCAACCGTCGCAATGAGCTGCGCTTTATGGTGAACGCTTCGGCAACCGGGCTGGAACAAACCAAATACAGTACTACCATCTACCAGGTATTCCGTAACGGAGACATCAAGGACAGCGAAGGAGACTTACTCTGCAATGGACCGCTGCGCCCCGCGTCCGGCCATTTGGCGCCTTTGAACGGTGGCATTGAAGGCCGTGGCTGGCCAACGGCGTCATGCCTCCGGTATTCTGATGGCGGCGAAAACCACATGGTGCTCTATAATCCTGAGACTGGCGCATACGGTGAGTTCTATCATACGGCTATAGGTGCAAATATTTCTTACAACGCGCTGGCCGGCTATGTGGCTAATACTCGTACCAATTTGGGTTACAGTACTAACCCGTCCATTCAAGGCAACACGGCTTCCGGCGTGCGCATCGGTGGTACGGTTATAACCGAAAAAGAAATCAGGGCCGCCGAAGCCGCTTACAACCGGGGTGACCACGCCAACGCCTACATTCCGCACGTCCTTGGCTACGAAGCATATCGCCATACGCCCAGTACTTGGGAATGGCCAGCTACCTTCACCGACGAGGTGCCGGCGTACGGTTCAACGGGTCCGCAAAATCGCCTTGGCCACGGCAATGGCATCATCCCAATGGGAGGCATCTGGCGTATTGCTCCCAGCGTGGATATCTTGCAAATTACGGGCGACAACACGCCGCGTGGCAAGATGCTGGCCCAGATCTTTGCGCGCACCCTTCAGAAGTACGGCGCCACCATGACGGACCAAACCGCCGGCGGTGTTCTGTTCTATGCCGAATCGGCCTACCATCAAAGCATGTACAACTACCAGCACGCCGGCTACAACACCAACGCCTGGACCAAGTCAATGATGTTGCAGGCGATAGATAACAACTGGGTCCAGTTTGTAAATGTCTGCCGCAACTACGAGGCTGATTTGGGGCAGACGCCGCCGAGCGGTTGCTACCGGCCGGGGCGGTAGCTACTGGTTACGCCGGCCTGCCGCAAATTACTTACATTTATTACGCTTACGCTTTACTATGGTTTCATGAGGAGTAAATTACCTGCCATGCTGGGTCGGCTGTTAATGGTAGCTGGCGCGCTGGTTGGACTGGCTGTGTCGGCGCAGTTTATCTCGATGTCGCTGGCGGCAACGCTGCCCGGAGACATTAATAATGATACGCGAGTTGATGTAACGGATCTTTCGCTTCTGCTGTCAAATTACGGCAAGGCGGCCTCTGAAGCCACCGACCCAGATTGTGACGTTAACAGAAGCGGGCGGGTTGATATCATCGATTTATCTACGTTGCTAGCAAACTACGGACGCAGCAGCTCACGCCGTCCCGACACCGACCCAAAGCCAGCCATACCCACCGGCCTGAAAGTGACCGCAACGACGGCAAATTCTGTGACCCTTGATTGGAATGACAGTCCGGACTTACGCACCAGCGATAAGTACCAGGTATATATTGACGACAGGTGGGAGCAGCTTGAGGCAACCCAGAGCCAGTACACGGCTACCGGCCTGGCACCCGCCACATCGTATATGTTTCGCGTGGGCGCCGGCCAGCCCGGATCATATGGGGATTGGACGGATGCCGTCAGTACCAGTACCAAAACCGACGGCAGCTCAACGCCAACCCCATCTCCTTCTCCGGGCCCAGTGACGGACAACACCCCGTGCGTATACTTTGTCGCGCTTAGCGGCAGCGACGGGGCTAACGGGTCGCAGCAGTCTCCCTTCAGGACGCTGACAAAGGCCGCCAGCCTGCTGTACCCCGGCCAGGCGGCCTGCGTGCGCGGCGGGACGTATCCGCACGAGAGGGTGAATATCAGTAAGTCGGGTACGGCATCCAGCCCTATTGTGGTCAAGCCATACCAAAGTGAAAAGGTAATATACGACGCCCAAACCGATACGGTGGGAGGCGGCAACCGGTGGTATGGGGATGGCGGGCTATTCACAATTACCGGGTCAAACGTATTGGTACAAGGGTTCGAGTTGAAAAATGCCCCAACCCATGGCCTGCACGTCAGCGGCGAAAACATCATCCTCCGGGGCAACTTCATGCAATACATCTGGATGAATGGCATTGAGGTTTGGGCCAATAAGATACTGATAGAAGACAATGAGATGCACCATACGGCCATGAATAACCATAATAACCGAGCCGACGTTTGGGCGGGCGGATTGATGGTTCGCGGTACGGGGAGCTCCTTAACTGACCATGTAGTCAGGCGCAATTTTGTGCATGAAGTATGGGGCGAGGCGCTGTCAATTGAGCGGTCCAACAAATTCCTGATGCAAGACAACGTTGTGCGCAATGCCCATTCCGTGTCGTTTGGCATCGCCATGGTTTCCAACGGCGTCATGGAACGAAACTTTGGCTACGCCGATGGCAACTGGTCCACATCGCGCTATCCGGCGCGGGCGTTTGCCTGGGGTGGCGAAGATCTGCCGTGGGCGGCCGGGTCCAATAACGCGGTCAATGTGACCGTACGCAACAATATATTTGCTAACCAAGGCGATGCGGCGTTTGTTAGAATGTCCAACCAGCTGACATATAGCAATTTCAAGTTCATTGGAAACACGTTTTATAACGCGGGCATCTTTGCCGACGCTATGATCAACGGCAGCGGCTCCGGAAACATACTGAAAAACAATATAATCAAGGGCGGGGTTCACTTGGCAAACCGCAATGCCTGGGATATCAGCCACAATGCTTACCCTGATGGCAACCACTACGGCGAGGGATTGGGCAACGGTCCGGGCAATCTGCAGGTTAACCCGCTGTTTGTCAGCCCAGGAATGTGGACCATGGCAGCCTACAAGTTGCAGCCATCTTCGCCCCTCAAGGGAAAGGGCACGCCTATCGGCGATCTCTCTCAAGATTTCTGGCATTCTCCGCGCACCAACCCTCCAACTATTGGCGCACATGAGCTATGAGAGCCATCGGTTGTGACTAACCTATTGGCGTATCTGGCCGTCGCGCTGTTTGTACTATCGCCGTTTCTGTGGCTGGTTGGCATCATCGCAACTCCGCTGCTAGCGATAGTATACATAGCCGCGCTGTTTGTAAGTGCGCGTTCAAACTTGTTGCCGCAGCGTGCCAAATGGGCCAACGCGGCCGTGATATTACTAGTGCTGGTAGTGGCAACGGCTGCCAACGTGCGGCTGTTCACGTGCTTACCCACGGGGTGCCCGGAATCAGGTTTTCTGTCAGTCCTGCCATTTTTGATATCGGCACCATCGGTATTGGCGTTGGCGCTATACAACTACACCTTACTTCGCGGCGCCATGGCCGAACGCAACTACGCCAGCCAGATTGAGCTGTCGGAGGATGAGGACGCCGAGTACTCCAATCCGCTCAATATATTCAAGCGCCGCAAGTAGCATAACTGTTATAATTCCAAGCATGCGAAGTAATAAAGGCCTCTTGGCGGGACTGCTGGTAGCGGCAGCAATGGCCGGCGCATGGTTGATGCAATACGGATGGGCTGCCAGCCAAGGCGACGTCAATAGCGACGGCAAGGTAGACATTACTGACCTTTCAATCCTGCTATCCCAGTACGGCTCCCAAGGGTCCGCCGACTTTAACGGTAACGGCGTGGTGGATGTGGTAGATCTATCGGTGCTGCTATCTAACTATGGCAAAACCGTTACGCCCCCGCCCAGCCCCACAGCTCCGCCGACCAGCGGCTTCCTGGCTTCATACTGGAACCTCGTGCCCTACAGCGGCGACACCCCGCCGGTTATGCCTCACGGGACGCCGACCGTAACGAGGAATGATGCCGCGATTGATTTTGACTGGGGGGCCGGCTCTCCAGCCAGCGGCATTAACGCCGACTACTTTGCGGCATTGTGGACTGGCACTCGGACCTTTGAAGCTGGCAGCTATACTTTCACCGCCACGGGTGACGACGGCATCCGCGTGTATCTGGACAACCAGATGATAATTGACGGGTGGAAGCGGCAAGGGCCTACTTCTTATGCCACTACACGCCAAATGTCGGCGGGAGCGCATGTATTGAAAATCGAATACTACGAGCAGGCAAACGGGGCAGTTGCAAAATTTAGTTATGCCAAAGGCTCTGTAAGTACGGGGCCATGCCAGTTGTCACGCACTACGCCGGTCAAAATAATGCCGCTAGGCGATTCCATCACCCTTGGACAGCAGGCTAACGGCTGGGCGGGCAAAGGTGGCTACCGGTATCCGCTTTGGCAGAAGGCCGCAGCGGCCGGGTGGAATACGGGTTCAGTTGGCACGATGGACGACCGTAACCTGAACATTCCGCCGCTGGACGCCAACCACGCCAGGCACGAGGGCCATTCAGGATGGCGGATCGAGCAGATCGACGCCAGCGTCACGTCGTGGCTCAACACCCACCAGCCCGATGTCGTCCTGGTGATGATCGGTACCAACGACGTCTCTCAACAGTTCAACTTATCCGGTGCTCCGGCGCGGCTAGGCCACCTGATAGATACCATTACGGCGGTCCGCCCTAGCGCGTACGTTTTTGTGGCCAGCATTACGCGCGTGTCGTCGGGCACTTATGAAAGTTGGACCCAGAGCTACAACTCGGCAATACCGGGGCTTGTCAGCCAGCGGGCGGCGGCCGGTAAGAAAGTATCGTTTGTTAACATGCACGACGACTCGCAAATGACTACGGCAGACCTGGCGGACGGAGTCCATCCCAACGATTCAGGGTACGCCAAGATGGCCAACGTATGGTATAACGCCCTACGTCCATGCTACGGAAATTAGGCATCGTGCCCTAGGCGCTGCCAGGCGCCGTGGTAGACTGGATACCAATGAGGGATTATTAGCGAGGGGGAACACTTGGACGATGAAGGCCGGGCGGACATAAAAGCACTAATTGTTGACGGCTTCGGCGTCATGCTGGATATCGAACCGGGTTTCAGTCTCACCAAGAACGTCGCCGACTATCTTAACGCCTTGCCCAAGTCCCAGCGCAAATGGGTGAGAAGGGTCACCCCGGCTTACGTCGGGTGGGCAAGGGCGCATACCGGAGTGGCTTTTGAGACCGGCAAGGTCAGCCGGAAACAGCGCTTGGAATCAATGGCCAGTCGGTTGCGGATAAGGCTGACCAATGAGCAACTGGAGGAGTTGGATCGTTTAGAAATGCAATGGTTTGCCAATGCCTGCTACTTGCTGCCAGGGGCCATCAGCATGGTAGGGAAGTTACAGTCGGAGGACTACAAGGTGGCGTTGTGCTCAAACCACAATCCTAACGGCGTGGCGGCGTTCCACCGCCTAGGCCTTTACCAACTCCTGGACGCGGTGGTGGTGTCATGCGACGAGGATGTTGAGACCCTGAAGCCCGATCCAAAAATCTACCACGTCGCCGCCGACCGCTTGGATCTAAGCTTAAACCAATGTGCCTTTGCGGACGATAGTATCCGGCCGCTGCAAGGCGCTTGGAAGGCTGGCGCCAACGAAGTCTATTGGATGAAAGGGACTTACCCCGAGCAGCGCATCAAGTTCAAACCCAAGCGCATAAAATCGGTCACTCGGACGGACGGTTTAGCAAACCTGGTCCTACCGGATGCGGGATGAGGCTTTGGGCGGCCGCTCAACCGCCAATTTATACATTTTGAAGTTGTCGGCAAAATTATCCTGGTCTATCCACCGCAGGATAGTCAGGCGGATGGCGTGCGGGAGGTACGTCCGCTCATCAGGCGTCATTGGGCGCATTCTTTGGTAGGCGGCTATCATGGCTTCCATCCAGTCGCGGTTCCAGCTAAAGTCCTTGACCTCGGTAAGGCCCAGCTTGCGTTTGCCAGCAGGAGTAAAGGCGCACAAAGTGACGCAGGCATAGGCTAGCTCCGCGACGCCGGGGCCAAGGCCTAGCTCGTCAATATCGATCATCCTTACCTGGCCATGAGGTATTTTAGTGAGATTATCCAGCTGCAAATCGCCGTGGACGATAGTCTTGGGGAGGAACATCAGCTCCGTGATGTCGGGCATGTGCTCTTTGAGCCATCCAATCTGCTTGCTGTGCGTATCCTGCAGGCCTTTGAACTCTTTTAGGCGCTCCTGCAGAATACGGCGACCATCCAGCCGCACCGGCATACGATGCGGCGGCACAGGTATGGAATGCAGCTTGCCTAGGCTGGTGCCGATATATTCAGCCAATTTTAAGCTGGGATCAGGCCGTTCGCCTTCAATAAAACTGTAGACGTACATATAGCGGTTTTCATACTTGGTCCATTCCACCCCATCACGGTTGGCAATGACGCCCGGCATAAAGAACCCGTGTTCGGCCAGGTGCCGGCGGGTGGCAATCAGCGATTGGATTTGCGGTAATTGGCGGTCCGGCTTGACCAGCTTGACGCAGTAAAGCCGCCCGGCCTTATCGGACACCTTATAGACGCTGCTTTCCGGGGATTCCTTGAGGGCGTAGCTGCGAATGGGGGTGATGCCGTATGCTCTTTTGAACGCGGCCAAGACCAAGGATTTCTGTGAAGCCATAGCGACATTGTATGGGTGAGCCAGTCTGGGCGCAATCTTGTGTCTCCTTGAAAAGAAACGGGATTTGTGCTTTGATACCGGAGCAATTACCCACGACCAAGCGGGTCATGATGATCGTTGAAACATGGCGCGACGCCGAACGCCGCCATCGGCAGAACTTGGCGCGGCTGGCGGCGCGTCCGTGCCAGCTGCCGCGCCGGCCCGACTACGTGATGGGTTCAGTGTTTGACCTGGGTGAGCCAGGTATCGCCGGCATGCTGCGCGCGCACGGAATCCGTGGGCTGGCGTTTGACGTGGACAAGACTCTGGGTCCGCACGATTGCAACGTTCTGGACGAGCCGGTGCTGCAATTGCTGGCAAGCCTACCCTTTGTAATCGGGCTTGCCACCAACAGCGCGCGTGACCTCTCCGCAATGGCGGCGAGTGTGGGGGCGGCCTCCGTTACCCAGCCCGTGGACGGACGGCGCGGCAAACCAAACCCATTGTACTTCGCGTATATCGCCGCCGACATGGGCCTGCCTCCCGAGCAGATTGCCATGGTGGGTGACAAGCTGTGGTTTGACATGCCACCGGTCGGCTATCCCATGAAAGGCATCCTGGTGAAGCCGATTGCCGGTCCGCCCAGCGAGCGGTTGTACCGGTTGGGCGAGCGCTCAGCGCTCTGGCGACTGTCGGCGCGGGCGGCGCTGGGAAGCGTTCTTCGCCGTAGTAAATGAGTGCGGTCTTGTGGCCGCCCCGGATTTGTCCGGGGCGGCCACTGTTGCTATTGGGCGTCGGTGCCGATCAGGTCATGGATGGAGCCCATGCCCTCACGGTCGAGCGCGGCCGAGAGATGCCGGCAGATGCCTCCGGCGTGGTCCGGGCCGCCGTACACGGGGCCGGTGTATCCCAGGACGGCAAAGGCGCCGGCCCGGAGCAAGGCTTCCGTGAACGGCCCGTCCCATAGGCCGGTAGCCATGATGGGTAACTTGCCTCCGGCGTGGTAGCGGACGTACTTGACCGTCTGCAGGGTAGCCAGCGCGGTCTGGGAGCCGCTGAAGCCACCCATATCCCAGCCAGCGCGCCGCCGGCGGAGTGGTGGCCTCTGGCGCCAGGTGTTGGTGAGTTGGACGGCGACGCCGGTGTGGCTGGCAGCCTGTTCCAAGAAGACATCTAGCGCTTCGAATCCCGTATCTACCGGGGGCGCAAGCTTGAAGACCAGCAACTTGCCGGGCGCGACTTCGTCGCGTAGGCCTGTCAGCTCGCTGACCATGCGGGCGGCGTGGATCACCATTTGACGCAGGCCCGGAGTGTTGGGGGAGCTGGGATTGACCGTCAGGTAGTCAACGTGGGGAAGCAGGCAGGCCGCCGCCACCACAAAGTCGGCCATGGCGGCATCCACCCCTTCCGCCATGGCGGCCTTGTTGGGCCCAACGTTCCCTCCCAGCGCGTAGCCGCGCAGCCTGACGCGCCCCAGGCGGTATTGGATCTGCCGCATGCCCTCGCTGGGAAAGCCCATGGCGTTGGCAATTGCCTCGTCAGCGGGCAGAGAGAACACCCGTGGCCGGGCGTTTCCGGGTTGCGGCAGCGGAGTGACGGTGCCAACTTCGATGACGCCGTAGCCGAGCGCGGCCAGCGCCGGCATGGCCACGGCCTGCTTGTCCAGTCCCGCGGCGATGCCGATGGGATTGGGGAGCCGCAGGGGGTAGTCGTTGCCGGCGGGATTGGTGACGGCCAGCCTGGGGTCGCGGTGCCAGTACTGTCGGTGCATCCGGTTAAGGAGGCGGTCTGAGCGGCTGGCAATGGCCAGTGCTTTCATGGCAGCATTGTGCAGCCCCTCGGCGTCAGCGCCGGCGTAGCGCAGCGCCTGGGTCAAGGTTGCGTACATGTCAGACTTGCGTCTGGCTGTAGCCGCCATGGTAGTCCGGGTTGCGTTGCTGGTAGTCCGCGCCGTGACCGATATCGGTCACGATCGGCTCGCCATGCAAGCACAGCGGGCAGGCGTCGGCGGGAAACGCGTCAAAGCTGACGCTTGCCAGTGCCTCCAGTCGCGGAACGCCGAGATCCTCCGTTGTGACGCCGCCGCGGTTGCAGATGGCGCTGACGCCAATGACATTGCCGCCGTGTGCGGCAACCTGCTGGCAGACCTTGAGCGCGGAGCCGCCGGTAGTCAGCAAATCTTCCAGCACCAGTACGCGCTTCCCGCTCAGATGCCGCGTAAAGCCGGCACGTTCAAAGCGGAATTCCTTGCCCTCCTTGTCGGCCCAGACGGCGCTGATATTCCATCCTTGCGAGGCTGCGATTGAGCTTCCCAGGATTACTAGCGCCACGCCGCCAATCGCCGGAGCGGCCAATGTGTCTGCTTCCCCAAGGAAGGGCTCAACCAGTCCGTAGCAGAGCCGGCGCATCAGTACGGCGTCGGGGAAGATGGGATCCATGTTGATGTATCCGGGGCCGTGCGCCCCGCTCTTGTAGACAAAGTGCCTATCCAGAAGGACGGCGCCGGCGCGGTCCAGCTCTGCCATGACATCAAGGCTCATGGTGGTTCCTTTCAGCTGATGCTGTCGATGATGGACTTCAAGTTGACAGATGGGTCGCCGTCGGTGATGGGCCGCCCGATAACCAGTCGTGTGGCACCGGCGGCCAAGGCGGCCTGCGGCGTGTTGGGACGGGCTTGGTCGCCCACCGCAGAGCCGGCCGGGCGGATGCCCGGCGTGTTGAGGCCCAGGGAGTCAAAGCGGGATTCGGCGCGAATTGCCGGCACCTCCAGCGGCGAGCACACAACATCCGTAAAGCCGCACGCCAGCAGGAGGTCCACGTAGAACAGGACTTGGTCCTCGCTGGTGCGCCCGTTGAACTCTTCGGTCACGACCTCATCGCTCTTGCTGGTCAGGACCGTCACGCCGCACGGACGGGTCCCGACACGGTGGCAGGCGTCGGCGAAGCGCTTGAGTCCGTCGATCTTATCGCGGTCCTTGTGCGCGAGGATGCCGGTTGAGGTATTACCGGCCATGCAGTTGAGCATGAAAGGTTGGTGCGCCAAGTGCTTGGCGGCGATGCCCACCAGCTTGGACGGGATCTCGATGATCTTGGCGTCCGAGAAGACCTGGAGGCCCCGGCCACGCAGGGCACTAAGGATGTCCAAATTCCGCCCCTCGGTGAATTGGCGGTCGATCTTGATGAATCGCAGGTGGGGCATGCGCTCCAGCCAGGCGATCAGCGTCTGCTCGTCATCGACATCCGCGCTCCAAATGATGCGGTCGGCGGGTTCCATCAGGGCTCCTTTGTAGGTTGTCAAGGAAACGG
>CBDTXE010000012.1:0-17157 GCA_965364395.1 uncultured bacterium
GTTCTGAACCCAGCTCGCGTACCGCTTTAATTGGCGAACAGCCAAACCCTTGGGAGGTGCTTCCCCCCCAGGATGCGACGAGCCGACATCGAGGTGCCAAACAGCGCCGTCGCTGTGGACGCTTGGGCGCTATAAGCCTGTTATCCCCGGGGTAGCTTTTGTCCGTTGAGCGCTGCCGATTCCACTTTCTTGCAAAATAAATTTTGCAGTGTGACAGCGGATCACTAGCTCCTGCTTTCGCACCTGCTCGGCTTGTAGGCCTCGCAGTCAAGCTGACTTATGCGCTTGCACTATCGATACGATTTCCATCCGTACCTAGTCAACCTTTGAACGCCTCCGTTACTCTTTAGGAGGCAACCGCCCCAGTTAAACTACCCACCAGACACTGTTCCTGAACCGGAACAAGAGGACAATGAGGTTTAACAGATGCATGTTTGAAAGCAGAGGAAAAGCTCTAACTTTTCCGATCTAGTTATAGATCGGAAATGTGTCGCTCTACTCTGCTCTGACATCTGCTAACCATTCTCCGCTTGTTGCGGTCCAGGTTAGGACAAGATTACAGCAAGGGTGGTATTTCACTGGTGGCTCCACCACTGCTAGCGCAGTGGCTTCAAAGCCTCCCACCTATCCTACACATGCTGCAACCCGGCCCAATGCCAAGTTGTAGTAAAGCTCCACGGGGTCTTTCCGTCTTGGTGCGGGTAACCGGCATCTTTACCGGTATTGCAATTTCACCGAGTCCCTCGCTGAGACAGTGTCCAGATCGTTACGCCATTCGTGCGGGTCGGAACTTACCCGACAAGGAATTTCGCTTTTGTCAAGTTAGTGGTGTGTTGATACCACACTCACTTCCGTCTCGAGTTCCTCTCTCTTCGACGGCTGCATGTCGCCATGCAGAACGGACTATATCTTCTTCCGCTGTCGCGGTGTTTGGCGTGTAGTCTCTGAGGATTCTTATCAAACTTTGCCTGGATTTCTGACGGTTCATTGTCTGCGAAACTTGCGCTATCTGAATCAAGCCCGAGTGCGTCCTGTGATCACCGGTATTGATTAAGCGCATACATTGCGCAAACTTCTGAAAATCAGTTGCCTTGCTGGTTCGTAGTCGGTTGTTTTCAAAGAAAGGGATTATGACCTTTTGAAGGTCTGCCCGCTTTCTAACAACATACCTGTAAAGATGTTCTTTGTGGTTGTCGTACCGTTTATTGATTACGATGCGCCCAACTCCAAAATAATCTTTGATCTCTTGCAGACACCTGATGCTTTTAGCACCTTGGGTCACTACAAACTCATGGCTAACTTGCCATCCGGTTACGTAGCCTTTGCGCTCTGTGCGATCCTGTTGGCGCACAAAACCAATTGAGAAGCATCCTTCTCCGTCTACAAAACCTAATATCCAGTCTTGGCTGATAAGCCTTTCCTGCTGATTGTCCGCACCTGTCGCATTGTCAGTCATGATTACATTGTACCGAACAAAGTCCGAACATGCAATCATTCCTAGCGCAGGATTCTACAGTCATTTAAGACACGGGGTTTCCAGCATATAGCCAAATTTTCTCTTTAAAACCTCATGGCGATGAGGGAAACAAGAGTGGGGCTTACACCCAACTAAGGCAGCTATTTACCTTAGGACAGTTATAGTTACTGCCGCCGTTTACCGGGGCTTCATTTCGTAGCTTGCACCACTCCACTTAACCTTCCGGCACCGGGCAGGCGTCAGTCCGTATACATCCACTTTCGTGTTAGCACAGACCTGTGTTTTTGATAAACAGTCGCCTGGACTCTTTTGCTGCGGCCTTCGACAAAGAAGGCAGACCTTATCCCGAAGTTACGGTCGCTGTATTGCCGAGTTCCTTAGCGAGGGTTCTCTCGTACACCTTGGTCTTCTCGACCCGAGCACCTGAGTCGGTTTGCGGTACGGGCGGCTATGGCTTGGCACGTAGAGGCTTTTCTGGTCGGCTTGGCTCACCGGAATCAGCCCTGTTACAGGCCTTTCATTCGTGTTTCACCCCGAAGGACTACGCACTTAGACAGACATAACCAAAAGTCTGCTCCGACTACCATTCCGCGCACCTCTACGCAACACCATCGCCGGTACGGGAATATTAACCCGTTGTCCATCGCCTACGCTACTCGCCTCGGCTTAGGCCCGACTAACCCTGGGACGATAATCGTTGCCCAGGAAACCTTGCTCTTACGGTGTGAAGGATTCTCACCTTCATTATGGTTACTCATTCCAGCATTCTCACTTCCCCGCGCTCCACAGGTGCCTTCCGGCCCTGCTTCACTGCCCGAGGAACGCTCCTCTACCACTGATATCTTGCGATACCAATCCATATCTTCGGTACTACGCTTAGCCCCGTTACATTTTCCGCGCAGAGTCACCATTGACCAGTGAGCTGTTACGCACTCTTTAAATGCATGGCTGCTTCTAAGCCCACATCCTGGTTGTTTATGCGTCTCCACATCGTTTCCCACTGAGCGTAGATTTAGGGACCTTAGATGATGGTCTGGGCTGTTTCCCTTTTGAGCGACGAGCTTAGCCCCGCCGTTCTGACTGCCACGGTAGTCTCTTACGGTATTCGCAGTTTGACAGGGATGGGTACCATTGCTGGCCCCAGACCCAATCAGAGCTCTACCCCCGTAAGGTAGTTCGTGACGCTAGCCCTAAAGCTATTTCGAGGAGAACCAGCTATCTCCGAGTTCGATTGGAATTTCTCCGCTAACCACAGGTCATCCAAGAATTTTGCAACATTCCCTGGTTCGGTCCTCCACGTGGTGTTACCCACGCTTCAACCTGCCCATGGTTAGGTCACCCGGTTTCGGGTCTAATCGGTAAGACTATGGTCGGGCTATTAACCCTCGCTTTCACTATGGCTCCGCCAGATGGCTTAACCTAACGCCATACCAATTAACTCGCTGGATCGTTCTACAAAAAGCACGCCGTCACCGCATAAATGCGGCTCCGACTCGTTGTAGGCACATGATTTCAGGTTCTATTTCACTCCCCTTCCGGGGTTCTTTTCGCCTTTCCCTCACGGTACTAGTTCGCTATCGATCATAAGGAGTATTTAGCCTTGGAAGGTGGTCCTTCCAGATTCAACCAGGGTTTCACGTGTCCCGGCCTACTCGAGAATACAAACATAAGGACAAAGTATTTTAACCTACGGGACTTTCACCCTCTATGGTGAGCCATTCCAGACTCTTCCGCTAATACTTCGTTTTCTTACCTTACCCAGACTATTGGCAGTCGCTGGTCGCATAAATTAACGCTCGATCCGTGTCTTGCGCTTCGCCGGACTAGCCGGAGGCGCGCTCGCCACGGATGCTTCGCAACAAAAATATCGAAGCGCTAATTTATGGTCGTTTGTATCTCACAACCCCTTGTTAACATTCGCCTGCCAGCTTATTCGCGTGTTGCCACGCGAAAGTTAAAAAGGTTTTGGCTCTTCCGCTTTCGCTCGCCGCTACTTACGGAATTGAGGTTTCTCTCTATTCCTCACCCTACTTAGATGTTTCAGTTCAGGTGGTGCCCTCCTACTACCCTATAGATTCAGGTAGTGGTAACCGCGTATAACCACGGCTGGGTTGCCCCATTCGGAAATCCCCGGGTCAAAGCTTGATTGGCAGCTTACCGAGGCTTATCGCAGCCTTCTACGTCCTTCTTCGGCTCCTTACGTCAAGGCATCCGTCATGTGCCCTTGAGTAACTTTTTTACGAGATGTTTGACTAGCGATTCACAATTTGCAAATCGCCATATTCGTAAAATTTGCAATTGTTCATTCAAGGAAAATGAACAATTACCCTTAAAACAATCAATATGGGTATTGATTGTTTCGTCTTGCATATTGAATTTTCAAATAACAACTCCGCTTCACTTGCGCGTCGCGGAGCCCAAATCCAAACAGACAATTCTTGCCTAGAGGCCGGTGGCGACTCCTTCCGCAGATTGTCTACTCATATATGAGCTCCGTAAGTCCTTATCGAATATACCAGGTTATACGACTGGCTGTAAACCCCTAGACAAAACTTTTCCTTACCAAGCAAACCGCCTGCCTAACGGCTCCCAATAATAATCGGTCCAGCCGGCTTCCACCGAGTCAGCACAGTGGGCCGGGACGTCGCTGGCCGTAAACTCCACCGTAGTGCCGTCCGAAGATTGGATTAACTCCATTTCAACTACGGCGTAGTGGTCCTCCGGCCACCCCGGCATTTGGGAGCGCCATCGCAAAATGATCAGCCTGTCAGGCTCAAGACGAGTAAACTCCCCTTCCAGGTCGCCGTTGTACGCCTGGTATCGACCGCCTACCGTAGCCTCAATTACAGCTGGCGCGCCCGTCAATTCTTCGTGCTCGTCTTGGTCCATAAAGGCTTCATAAACGGCGTGCGCGGGGCAATCAATTACAACGGTCTGTCGGATGGTCTCCATGCTGATTAATTATGCTGTCCAGTACAGGAGTCAGCAAGCAATCCTAGAAAGGCGCCACGATTTGCTTAGTTGAACCCTTGCCAGTATGCGCTAGCACTCAACCACTGGAATTGTAGGCTATGGCTTGCAGCGTATGGCTGCCGTTGGCAACGCTGCGTGAATCACAGGCTATACAAGCACCGACATTATCTCCACCTAGGCGGAACAGAGCCGCAGCTTAACTGCCGACCATCAAGACGTCCTGTCATCCCAAAGTTGCTCAGGATGATGGACCTGACCTTACCTGACGGTGATGTTAACTATTCCATGTTCCGTTAAAGACGTAGTATTCATGCCCTAATCCATATCACCAACATAATATGGGTCTATCTGTTGTAGGGTGGCGCCGCCAGCGTACACTTTATGCGAAGCAACGTACACTGAGTTAAGGCCGGACCAGCCGCTCATAGAGGCCATGTGATAGTTGTTTACCCATGCCGTATGAGCGGTAGTGCCGTTGTAAGGATTAAGGGTGGCAAAGTACCGCCGAGTTTGGCCGGACAGTGTTCCTTGTAATGCCTGGGAAGCCAGGGGCTGTCCGCGCTGCGCATAGTACATTTCCATGAACCCAGTACTAGTTGAAGCGCTTAGCGACACCTTTCGCGCTAATACGTGCCAGACTCCACGGGTTGCCGGCTTGCTCCATAGATTCTGGCCGCGATTAGGAGTATGGTCCTCATCGCGCCAAACCATACGATTGACCCCGCTGACTGGATTAAGGCCAATAGTCATAAGTCCGCTGTCGGTTGGATTTTGGCCATAAATTGAGCCGATAGTCATCCATCCGGCCACAGTGGGTAGGTTTGTCGGGAAATAATATTCGGTGACAACCCAGTATGTATTGTTTGGCTGCAGTATATATGGGCTCGCCATTTGGTCTCTTACTACGGTCTCCGGGGGGCTGCCTTGCTCGCCGCGTTGGGCTTCATCGGTAGTAAGCTTGATCACCTGCCGCGCAATGCCCGAAGGATCAGCGACCATTGAAGGCCCATGCGAGCTGGGGTTGCCAATCGTGCAGTAATTACCGGAACCGGCATTGGCAGAGGCACTGGAGCAGCTCGCCTGCAGGAACGGCGCTACCCCCGACGGTCCAAAGCTGCTGCCATTAAATATGGGCGTAGCCCCGGGCTGCGGCGTAGGAGTGGCGCCTGCAGTTGGCGTGGCGCTCACAATTGCCGAGCGCGCGCTAATCTCACCCGCCGTATCAATGGCCGTCACGTAGTAATAGCAGGATGTGCCTGGCACGAGGGCTGTGTCGGTGTCGGTCACTTGCGAAGTGGTGAGGTTGCCGGGCAGCCGGGTCCAGGCAGCAAGATTACTCGTATCTGGCTGGGTAGAGCGCCTGACGGCGTAATAGGAGAAATCAGATTCGGTGTTGTCATTCCAATTCAGGTTGACTTTGCCGGTGCCGGGAGTGGCGGTCACACCGGTAGGCGCGGCTGGCGGTCCGAGCACAGTCCCGCCCGTTTTTCCGAAATTTGAAAGAAAGATGGACATATCGGTAATATCTACCATGCCGTTGCCGTTGATATCGGCTGTGCCGGGCTTGCCGTATTGGGACAGCAGAGCGCTTAAATCCACGATATCCACCTTGCCGTCGCCATTGACGTCACCAGGAAGCGTAGCGGCAAGGCTACCACCAGTCGGGAGTACCTGGTATATCCCTCCAGCAACTAAAGCAATTACAACTGCAGCCCCGAGCTTCCTGGGGTTGCGTCGCATGTCGCTGAAGATATCCGCTAACGTACTCACAATTTACACATAAGCGTTAAGTTATATATGCGCAACATCACGGTGCGGCCGCCTCAAAAGTCCTGGCCGCCTTGTAGCCAGTGACGTAAGAATGGCGGACCAGCGGGTTCTGTTCTCCATGGTAGTTACTGGGGAGCACCCGGCTGCCGGCGCCGCTGGTATGCATGGTCTGTGCAAAATGGGTATCCTGGCCGGCATAAGGCCCCTTGTCCATCCTGAGGCGCTGGTACGCGCCCTGGCCGGCAATCCGGTGCCAGACCCTGACATACCCGCTGCCGGTCTTGGAATGCTTAATCTCAAAGACAAAATCGTGCCAGACGTTGCGGGTTGCCGGAATGTTATGGATCACCCCGCCGCTCAGCCCGCCAACACTGGAATCGGCGGTATTGCGGTTGTCTACGATACCCACGTAGAAAGTATCGCCGCGCGTATTGTGGGCGGGCACGTTCAATGAGACCGGCGCGCCCAGGTCCCACGGCTCGCCGTAGACTTCCCACAAGAGCTGGTGGCCAATGAACGTATACAGGCCGTCGATGAACCCAGGCGATGGCAGATAAACCGAGTAGCCGTGGAAGATGACGTCACCGTCTTTGATGAAGTTGCTGCTGTGCAGATGGACGCGCCGGGTACCGTCCCCTACCGGCTGGGTGGTTTTCATGCTGGCGGCGTACGGAAAGCGCGGGTGCTTGGGGCTAGTCACGATATTCAGCTCGCCCCAGAACTGCGGGCTCCACTGCGAGAAGTTCCCCGGAGATAGGTCGCCGTTGAAAATGATGTCGCCAGGGTTTGGCGTTGGCGTGGGACTGGGAGCCGGCGTTGGCGACGGGGTCGCCGTAGGTGACGGCGTTGGGGCGCCGCTGGTCACCACCAAGTCGTCAAACAGGCAGCTGTCCCAAACCGAGCCAAAACCTACTTTGCCGCTGGAAAAAGTGCTGTCGGTGGCGCTGCCTACCAAGGCGTTGTTACGGTAAACGCGAATGGCGCCTCCCGCCCGCTCAATGCGGATGGCGTACTGGTTGCCGGCCGTAATGGTGGACCCAAAGTCGGCCAGTTCCTGGCTGGTACCGTTCACGCGCTTGAACAGGCCGTTGGTGGTGGTGTTGTTCTGCTCATTGAATACCGCGTAGTAGTAGTTGTTAGGGTCTTGGTAACCAAAGATTATGCCAAAGTCTTTCCAGTCCGCGCCGGCCGGGAGCACCGAGCCTTTGGCGTTAAGCGTGAAGTCGCCACTGACCTGGGTGTTATGGAGGCTGCGGCTGGTCAGGCCGGCAAATACGTCGCCTTGCTCGGCCAATGACAGTTGGTACTGGCCGCCGGTAACGGCCCAGGTGCCGCCGCTACCCACAAAGCCGCCGGCTCCCGATGAGAAGTTTTCGCTGATGATCTGGCCGGTCCCGGTCTTGCCGTAGTTGCTCAGCAGTATCGACAGGTCGGTTATGTCGACGGTGCCATTGCCGTTGACATCGGCGCTGCCGGCGCTGCCATACTGGGTCAGGAGCATGCTGAGGTCAACGACGTCCACCTTGTTGTCGCCGTTGATGTCGCCGGGGAGGACGGCGGCGTCAGCCCTGGGGACGGCGACCCAGGCCAACGCCAGCGTTAATACAGTCAATATGGCTAAGGGCAGATACCGCTTCATCAATTGAATATCCCTGGGTAATTTTTCCAAGATGGCAGAGAATTATATTCCCACCAAGCGTGGCCTACGGCGTACTTACGCAGTAGCGCGGTTTTGTCGCGGACAAATTCGCTTACCCCTGGCCGCCCGGGCTGCATTGACCACTCGCCGCACCACAAGGGCAGTCCGGCCTGGTTGGCAAAGGCCAACTGCTCCAATAGGTTGTTCTCCATGGCTTGCCGGGCGGCATCGGTATTGGCGTAAGAGCCGCCGCCGGTCCAGGCCTGGTCCCCCGCCTGGTGGCCGTCAAAGTTGTAGCCGTCGTTATCGCCGGTGCCGGTAAAGTATGAGTGCCATTTCCAAACGGTGTTGGCGTGGCGCGGCGTATGCGACCAACTGCCCTGCATGGCGGGGTTGTCGGGAAGGTGCGACCGGTCGTGGTAACCTGGCCCAATCATGATGAGATGGTCCGGCGCGTACTGGCGGATGGCGTCGATGACGATCTGGTTATAATCCATGATGAGGTTGGGATGGTGTTGCCCGACGGCGCTGGACCAGGCGGGTATCTCATTGATGGGATCAAAAATAACGGTGGGCTCGTCCTTGAACGTCTGGGCCAGCCGTCCCATCAGCCCGCGGGCGGACTGCCCGATAGTGACGGCGCTGGTCTTGTCCACCCAAGCTGGAACCGTGTGGAGAGCGCCCGTGTAATGGATTTCTACCACCGAATAAAGGCCGGCGGCCTTGGCGCGAGCAACCGCGGTCTTCCACGTATCAAAGGCTTGCTGGTTGAATTGGCCGGGTGATGGTTCCGCTGGCTGCCAGTACCATACGTGCCTGACAACGTTGCCGCCTTTGGACTTTATTTCGTCATAGGCCGACTGGCCCCAGGTCTGCCCCGGCTGGTCAATCCAATGCGACACGATGTTGGCGCCGCGGAGAATAACCGGCTGGTTGTCGCTTTTGCGCAGGATAGCCGGCTTGCCGTTGTGCATGCCGGTATATAAGGCGGACGCTCCGGCGGGTTGCGAAGTTGGCGTTGGGCTGGGGCTGGTTGTTGGCGACCCGGCCGAGCCACCCACTACAGCTTTGTCTGCCGTTATGAAGGTATTGGTTGCGGCCGCATTTTTGGTTCCCGTTACGCGCACTTTGAGCGTGTGCGCGCCGCCGGGCAGGCCGGTGCGGCTGAACACCTGGATTCCGTCCTGGCGAGCTGGCGAGTACAAATCCACGATGGTCTCGGCGCCGCCGTCAATGGAAATCGCCGCCTCGCCGTGGGACTGGGCTTTGGATGCGTGCAGGCCAACCGTCGTGCCACTAAAACGGAATTGGTAATAAGCGCCGGCGGCGTTGGACCAATGGTTGTCGTCCTGGTGCAGTCCTATGCCCGTTGCCGCTCCATACTGCCACGCACCGACGTACTCAAACTCGTTTGGCCCAGTTCCAATGGTATTGTCGTTGACGGCCACGGCGGCCGCGCGCTTGCCAAAATTGGACAGTAGCAATGACAAGTCCGTGATGTCCACTTGGCCGTCGCCGGAGATGTCGCCTTGGGCGGGAGTGCCTGGCTTGCCATAGTTGGCCAGCATCAGCGACAAGTCCGTTACATTGACCTCACCGTCGCCGTTAATGTCGCCCGGCAGGACTGCGGCTCTGATGTTAACAATTAATGCGGCGCCCACGATGGCCGCTACGCCGGCCAGCATCACACCGATAAGCAGGCGTCTGTCGCCAAGTAATGCCCGTTTAGGGACAGTATTATTTGCCACCATACCCTTACATCATAAGGGTTATGCTTACCAGATGAAAGTAGGTTATGCTTACAGCGGTCAGTGGCGCCGCGGATTCAAGGCCGCCAGCCCCGCCAAGATGATGAACACCGGCCAGACCTGTGCCCATTCCAGTTGGTACAGAAATATGATGGCTACCGCCAGTGGAAATAGGCCGCCAATAAAAGCGCCCCAGGCAGCGCCGGCAAAGCGATTTTCGCTCCTAAACAGCCGGTATGCGCCTCCCCAGGCGGCAAACGTTGGTATAAGCAGGAATAACGCCCACCAATTCTCCAGCTGGTATGTGCCATACGTTTGGCCCAGGAACAAAGCTCCCACCAGGATGAGCGTTAGCCCCGGCACCAAGTTGGCGCGGTTGCGGGTGGGCGCGGCGTTGGCCTCCGGCGGGGTGCTAGCTGTAGCCGCCTCCGGCGTTGGTGCGTGTTGGTCAGCCATATGAATGGTCTCCTTTTGGCTTATCCTAGCATAAAACGTGTTGGAAGGCGGTTACTGGGCAACCTGGCCAAAGTCGGCAATCACGGTACTGAGGTCAAAGATATCGACTTTGCCGTCCTTATTGATATCGGAACGCAGCGGTATGGGGTTGGTATTTGATGTCTTTACGTAGCTGAACTTTGCTACCGCCTCGCCGACTTCTTCATAGTACTCAACCTTGATGTTGTGGGCTCCAGCCGCTAGGGTGACATCGCCCGTATAGGTTGTGGCGCCCTGACGGAACCACTTATCTATCACTGGCTGGTTGTCCACGTAGACGCGTACGCCATCGTCGGAAGTAGCGGTGAAGCGGTAAGTGCCGGCCGTGAACTGATGGGTGGCCGTCCAACGGGCAACGTAGTGGTCGGCAGTTACGCTGCCGCCCGGACCTGCGGCTGCCCAGTTGAAGTCGATGGTCGGGTCGTTGCGCGATAGTGTGGGGGTTCCCGTTGGGAAGGATGGCGTGGCCGGCGTACTGAAGGCCGCGACGTTCCAATACTGGCCGCTATACCCTTGGGTGGGATCTGGCTGGTTGATATTGGCTGTGCCGTTGTTTTTGACGGTCAGGATATTGGCGTAACCGGGCACTTGGATCACCTGGGAAGTGTCTCTAAAACTGATGACGGCCGAGCCCATTGCCAGCGCTTTGAAGGTAACTTTGGCGACCAGCTTGTCACCGGAGACCGTCTGGGCATTACCCACTCCCCTGGCCATGGTGACCGTGCCGGCGGCATTGTCTCCGGCAGAAGCAGCCTCAATATCAAAAGCACTGCCCGTGGAATCAATACTCACAAACTGCATCTTGTCTTTAGGAAATGTCAGGTCGGCCTGGACGGCATTGATGGTATCAGTGCCACTATTGACGCGCACTTCCACGGTGAAGTTGGTATTAACCAGGGCGGGCACGGAGGACGGCGAAACGGACAACGATGCGCTGGCCGCCCGGGCCGGGCGCAGGGCGGCAAAGCCCACGATAATAACTACCAGCACAAACGCCGCCATCGCCACCATATTTGCTGGCTGGCGATGAAACGGGACCACACTGCGGGCAATCGTTGACATAGCGGTTATGCTTACGATTATTGGGGGCGGCTCCCGGGTTGTCAATGCCTAAGCCAACCGGACGGCGTGGTATCCTTCTCCGCGGCTGCGCCTCAGCAGGTAGATGCCGGCAAACTGGTTTGGCGGAATAGTGACTTGCTCAAGCGCGGCCTTCAGCCCGGCCTCGTCGGACAAGGGCGCGTGCTCCACGACGCACAGCAGCGTGTCCAGCGTGCCATAATAGGGCTTTCTTATCTTGGCCTGGATCTCCAATTGGATGCGCGATGCCAGCAACCGGTCCGGCTCCTCCATTGGCGCCACCGGGCGGTTGAATCCTTCCAAGACGTCATTGACCGTTTTCGCCTGGTCCCAAACAGCGCGGGCGTGGCCGTCAGAATAGTAGGCCGTGGTCACCTCCACGCCCAACGAGGATTCTTGGGTTTGGTAAATAATATCGGGTTCCGACACCTCGTCGCCGTGGCGCAGGTAATGGGCGTGGAGGCCTAGCGCCGCCACTAACGTATCGGCGGCCCACTTTTCGTAGCGATGCTTGATGGTTTCTTCCCTGGCCATGAAGGTATTCTACATGAAGCAATGTGGCCCGGATCCTTCCTAGGGATCCGGGCCGGTCGCGTCGGGAGCGGCCAAGCGGGGGCGGCCTATGCAGCGGCGGGCGTGCTGGTGTGGCCGGCGGTGCTCTCGGATTCTGCCGCTTGCGCGCGCAGAGCGTTCTTGTAACGCCTGCGGGCGCGTCCGCCCTTGATCCCCAAGGCCAGCACCGGCAGCTGCCCCTCCTCAAAGTCGTGCTGAACTTCGCACAGCGCCCCAGAAGTTGTCACCGTCGCGGTACGTGTTCCCGCAAAGACGATGATTCTTAGCGCGTCACCATCGTGCGGGCCAAAAACCACTCTGGGCGAGCCGGTCAGGGTCATTTCCAGTTTGCGCTGGAGGAACCTCTGCAGGGGCGACTCTTTGCCAGGAATACCCAGGGAATGATCGGCGACCAAGTTACCGATGACTTCATCCCGGGTGTCGCCCAGCTCGTTGACGATTGAGCGCAGCCGATCTGCCAGTTGGGGGTCTTCAGTAAAGTTGCCCATATTTCCTCCTGGGATTGGGAAACCTCCGACGCTGCCACTATAGCGCTCGCAAAACATGCTTGGCAATAACTTTGTATATAAGAAAAGCAAAAGCGGAGCCGTGGCTCCGCTTTTATCAGTGTCGCTGAGTGTCTGCTTAGGCAGGCTTTACTTCTTCGCCTTCGTCTTCTTCGTCGTCCTCGTCGTCCTCGTCGTCCTCGTCGTCTCCGGCATCGTCTGCGTCATCATCGTCGGCGCCGGCGGCATCCGGGTCTTCCTGTGCTACGTCTTCTCCGGCTTCACTAGCGGCTACTTCCCCGCCTTCCACTGCCTGGGTCTCTTCTTCTCCGGCGACTTCCGTAGGTTCTGTTTCTACAGCCTCATTATCGTCCTTGACTGGCTGGTCTTGTGCGTCCATGCCGCCTCCTTTTTTATTTAGTGGTATTGCTTGAATTATTTCATGCGGACTTGCATTGGCACAATATTGACTTCATGGCGGTTTAACTGGAGGACAACCTTGCAGGCAGTTGCCGAAAGTTGCTTCTTCTGCTTAAATACCAACGTTACGGGCTTGTAGCTCAGCTGGTTAGAGCGCGTCACTGATAATGACGAGGTCGCAGGTTCAAGTCCTGCCAAGCCCACCATACGCAATACCGTGCCGCCGCCATGGCGGCTTTTTTGTTACTGTCTGTTACCATAAAAGCCCGCACCTACCCAAAGGAGCACGATGGCAAACATCGCCAACCCCAAAGCCCCGGCACCGTTGGAACGGGCGGCGCACTACGCCGTGGGCAAACAGCAGCACTGGTCACTACGGGCAGCGGCTGCCCTCAAAGAACTCCGGCTGGCCTGTCCCCACCCAGTGGCCGCCGCCTACAAGGACCGAGGCGAAAGGGGCATCCGCGTCTGCGTTGACTGCGGTCTGATGGAGCACGGCCGATGGGGCACCTACGCCATACTGAAGGGCGCTGCCTTGCACCCGGAGGCAAGCCAGTCAGCGCTATATGAAGCGGCTCCATTCCCTGCCGCCGTATGGAAGATCTGTCACGTGGGCGCCCACCCGGTCCCGGCATACGAGATGGCCGGCGAAACCGAGTACTGCCGGGAGCATATCCCCGGGGTTGTCTGCCCATCCTGCCACGGCCGCAAGCAGGTCCATGACTCGGGCGACGGGCACGGCGGCCTGCTGGGCGGGCGGTATCTCTCGTGCGGGCTGTGCGGGCGCAAGGGATGGGTCAGCCAGGAGGCGGCGGACAAATACCTAGAGCGGCGGTAGCGACAAATCCAGGGGAGGCTCCGGCCTCCCCTTTCCGACCTAAGCAAGATTAAGCTATACTACGCTTGCGCTACCCGGGGATGTAGCTCAGTTGGCTAGAGCACCTGCTTTGCAAGCAGGGGGTCAGGAGTTCGAGTCTCCTCATCTCCACCATGGCACTCATTTCCCTTTGCCATTGATGACAAATAAACCACATCATGCGATACTCCTTTAGTCAAGTATTCCCACTGACTGCAGGAGAGACCACGCATGGAACATAGCGGTGGCGGCTATCCACGCAAGTATCTGCATAAGCCGGATCTGAAATGGGTTAGCGCCCATTACGACCGAAAGGTCGCTGGCTTAGAGAAAGTGACACGGACAATTGCCGAACGGCGGGCCTCAGGAAAACTAGGCCTAACCCTGTACAACACCGGGATCGATACCGCGCTGACCGCAGCGCAGTTCGCTTGGGCGCTAGAAAAGCCGCCTAGTGTGGCCGCTGACTACTTGATAAGTGGTGGCGGCTGGGTCACAGAGGCCCTGCAGTACTACATGGCCCTCAGCATCGGCCAAGCCGAGGCTTGGCTAGCAGTATCCATCGTTGCCGGCGGCAAGCCCGCCACCAGCGTCGCCAAAGATTTCACGACGCTCCGCAATAGCGCCGACGAGCCCTTAGCTCGGAACTTTCTCGATGCGCTGGGCGGACTGGCCGAAGGCGACCGCCGTGCGGCGTTAAGCGCCGCAGAAGCGATGGACTCAGCCGGAGCCAAGACTCCCCAAGACATCAGGGACTACTTTGATGGTCTCAGCGATATGATCGGCGCCGCAGCGGCACGCAATCAGAGTTGCTTCGATCAGGCGGCCAGCATACGTATCGGGGCGCTTGTTCGCGCATTCGGGCGATCAATCGAGCAGCGGCGCAATAGCTACGGCTTGCTCGACATCCGTGGCGCGGCCGTAGCCGCACTTGCTTTCCGCGATGGGCTACGCGTCCCCAACGATTACGCCTACCTAGGCGCCGAGCTAATCGAGAACGGCTGACCGGACTCAGCGGTGGACGGAAGTTTTACATCCGTCCACCGCCAACCGCTAACAACATGACTCTGCGCTACCCTCCCGAATAGTTTGTTGTATAATCCGCTTATGGATATCGTTAATCAAATCGTATTTGGAACCATGGCCGTCGTAGCGGGCGTCATCGGTCTGAAGTACAACTACCAACTGGTTGGATTCACCGGCAGCATTGATTTCGTAGAGAAATACTTAGGCGCAGGATCAACCTACGCCTTTTTGAAGTTCATGGCACTTATGCTCATCGTAGGCGGGTTTGTCTACATGATTGGCTTTGGCGAGCCGGCGCTACGCTGGCTGCTGTCGCCGCTTGACCTGTTTTTTAAAGGTTTTCGCGGCGAGCCCCAATAGACACGGGATAATTGCAGGACGGACGTCCCGGGTGATGGCACCCGGGACGTCGGTTTGTAATGGGCGCCTCCGTGCGCTACCGGCTGTGTGCGGGAATCCGCTCGCCGGCCTGGGTGGTGTCGATGGTCCGCGCCGTGGGGTCCGGGGTGATGCCCGCGGTGGAGATTCCGTCGATGTGGCCGTTGGAGCCGATCTGCGACGACTTCCGGCGGTTGATGATCGTGGCGGCGGCGGCGCTGCCGCCGATGCCCAGCAGCGCGATGAGGCCCTTGCCCTTGCGACCGCGGCTTGAAGTGCCGGCGGACTTGGTCTTCCGGCGGCGGCCGGAAGCCTGCTGCGAAGCCAGGAGCGCCATGGCTGCACGGCCACTGGCCGTCTTCCAAGACTCCTGCGGCTGCCCACGCCGATTGCCCCGATGGGCCGACGTCCGGCTGATGCCCTTGCCAGGCTTGGACACACTGCCTCCCTTGAGGAGATGACGATACGGTACCCCGCCGATTTGCGGCGGAACTACCTACCCTGCATTACACCAAATGGCCACTAACACTTCTTCCGTCGGATCGCTGAATATTGCCGCCAAAATATATGATTACTGGTAATACCGCCCAAGGATTTGGCGCGATGAAGGCCGCCCGGAAACTGCCGGGCGGCCTTCTTGTAGGCGGCGTTGCCGCTAGTCCTTGGCCGTCTTGATGGCGCGGACGTAGCTCCGGCAACCATCGGTCCACCGGTCAGCGGTCACCTTCTTGGTGCGATGGCTGACGCGGAGGTTGTAGACGTAGCACTTGGCATCGACGTAGCGGCCGCTCTTGTTCTTGACCCAGCCGATGACGGCGCCCCACTGGTAGTGGACGTGCTGGCGGCGCACGGTTCCGGGAATCGACAGCCGCGTCTCAATGCAGCCCTTGTCGTGCCCAATCTCGATGCCGCCAATGTCTTTGGCGTCCTGGGCTGGGCCAAAGATGCCCACGCAGTGGCGCTTGAGGTAGGCGTCGGCGATGGGGCCGGCCTGGGGCTCGGTGAGGGCGCTGGCCGTACTGGGCAACATCAGCACCAAGGCCGCCGTTGCAGTTGGAGCGCATAGATTCCTCCCTAGTCGCGGGTATGCGTACGGATACAGATTTTACAACATTATCAGATTAGAATCAAGGATATTAAACGGAACACGCGGCCCCGGACTTCCCGTCCGGGACCGCGAGATGTTGCATGCGCAGCCTGATTCAGGCGGTGCGCAGGGGCTGCCAACCCGGTCGGACGGACGGCTTGGTGCGCTGCATCGCGGCCATCACCGCGGTGGTGCGGTGCTTGCCCGAGGCGCGCATTGCCGAGGCTCCCCGGGTTGCCGAGCCCAAAGCCGTCTGTACCCGGCTGGCCACGCGGGGAAGGTTTCCGTCCGCGGGCGTTGCCTCGCGCTGGAACCGCCGTGAACGTTCTGCCATTCGTGCCTCTCCTAGCTTGGTATTCGCGCGTACCGGCATGGCCAGTACGAACGTTAGTTCCCATTACATCAAACTTGCGCGGAGCAAACTATGCGCGGAATACCAAAAAGCCGCCCAGCGGGCGGCTTTTCTTCGTTGAATACTTGGTAGTGCAGTGTAGAGCCATAATTCGTAATGATCTCCCGGTCCGACGGTCCTTTGGGATACCGTCGGTGGGCTCACCAGAGGCACGAGGCCTTGGTGACCGACCTAGAAGTACCGCAGCCACTTCCAAGGAGCACATCGCCAGAAGCGATAGCTCTACTCTTCCATGGTCTGGCCGTAGGGCTTGCCTACGGAACGTGTTGCCACGTCGTTCTCCCTAGAAAGGAGGTGATCCATCCGCACCTTCCGGTACGGATACCTTGTTACGACTTCACCCCAATCACTGAGTTTGCCTTAGGACCTAGCAAAGTAGGCACGTCGGGCACCCCCAACTTTCGTGGTGTGACGGGCGGTGTGTACAAGCTCCGGGAACGTATTCACCGTGGTGTGCTGACCCACGGTTACTAGCAATTCCAGCTTCAAGCAGGCGAGTTGCAGCCTGCTATCCGAACTGAGACCGGTTTTGATGGGATTAGCTCCCCCTCGCGGGTTTGCAGCCCGTTGTACCGGCCATTGTATCACGTGTGTAGCCCAAGGCGTAAGAGCCATGCAGACCTGACGTCATCCCCACCTTCCTCCCGGTTGGCCCGGGCGGTCTCGCGTGAAAAATACAACACACGACAAGGGTTGCGCTCGTTGCGGGACTTAACCCAACATCTCACGACACGAGCT
>CBDTXE010000013.1:0-16578 GCA_965364395.1 uncultured bacterium
CACTCTTTCCCTACACGACGCTCTTCCGATCTTGGAGCGGGCATGCGGTCTGCATCAAACCACTTGGCGCAGGTAATTTCGCGGCGATCCGGCCGCAGCTCTGTACCAACGGCTAGCACGTGGAACAGCTCAACTTCAGAAGTTCGGAAATCGTGGTCTACTCTTACCCGGCCAATCCAAGTTGCCGTCGCTACTTCCAGCCCCAACTCCTCGCGCAGTTCGCGCGCAATAGCCGTGGAGGGCACTTCCCCGGCCTTGAGCAGGCCTCCGGGCAGCCGCCAAGCCCGCTCGCCGTATGAGTGCATGGCCATGACGACGCGAGCATCCGGACCGGTAATTACAGCAGCGACGGCGCGGCCATGAGGCCGAGTGAAAAACCACACTAGCCTCATGGCGGCGTAACCCAACCGATAAAGCCTTTGTACTAACCAATTAACAATTAACATAGACTTCAGCCTAGCACACCGGCTGGCCCGCTACATTAGTCGTTACCCTTATGCTTTAATTAACACATGGTTAAACCGAGCGGTTCACAGAACATCCAGCTGGTTTTTTTAGGACTGGTATCAGCCCTCGTGGGAACGGCGGTCTTAGCGGCGATCCTGGCCGCCACCCCCAACGCGCTGAAGGGTGACATCAACGGTGACAATAAAGTGGACGTCTCCGACTTATCCTTGCTGCTAACCAACTTTGGCAAGCCCGTCTCCCAAACTACCAACGCAAATACCGATATCAACCTGGATGGCACCGTGTCAATTACCGACTTATCGGTACTGCTAACCAATTTTGGCAAGACCGGACCATCAGATGTGCCCACTGCCAACTTTTCCTTCACGCCCACCGCACCGGTAACCGGCCAGCCGGTTACATATACATTCACAGGAACCTGCAGCGTCACTCCTTGCACATATAGCTATGCCAACCGGCAGGCCGACGGCAGTTTTTTGGAGTTCGCGTCCACCGCTAGCGCCAGCTTCACTTATCAGAACGTGGGCGGCAAGACGATTCGGTTGACGGTCACAGACGCCCAGGCTAGGACTGCAACTACTCAGAAAGACATCACCGTGGGCGGCGGCGGGACACCAACACCTTCACCAACCACCACGCCAACCAGCACCCCCACGCCAACTCCCTCTCCTGAGCTGCTGTGGCGGGCCGATTGGTCCGGAGTGGCCGCCGGGACACGAGCACCATCTATAGATGCCCCTACTTTGGCCGCATTATCCGGATTCTCCAAAGCCGAGTGGGACGTCTATACCAGGACTAGCGTCACTATTATCAACGATGCGGTCAAGGGCAAAGCCTTAAGCGCCGTTATTCCGGCTAACTACGCTGGCACCCACCGAGCGGAGCAAGTGCCGACATATCGTCCGGGTGCCGGGTCAACTATCTGGCTTGGCTTTGACATTTGGGTCAACCCGGATTTGAACGTCTCAACCACATGGGAGTCAGGCTGGCAGCTGAAGGGCAGCGGTACGGGCTCTCCAGCCGCGTCAATGGATGTCGCCTCCTTTGGGGTGAATGAACTGGCAATATCGGCATCAAATATCCGCCACTTCAAGCTTGGCAGCGTCCCGCGCGGCCAATGGACCCGCATTGTCATTGGCATGTATATGCACGCGACGCCGGGTCAGGGATGGTTGGAAGTGTGGCGCGACGGCCAAAGCTTTGGCCGAAAAAACTGGAGTTCCACGTGCGTGGCGCCAGACTGCTCCTGGAGTACCGGTAGCACGGTGATACCGGGCAAGGCGATGTACTACAAGTTTGGACCGTACGGCGGCGCCCGCGGCGCCCAAGTCAACTTCCGTTACGCCAACATGAAGATAGGAAGCAGCCGTACCAGCGTCATGCAGTAAAATGACCGGCCGGACGCCTTCAGCCCGGGAATCCAGCGGCTACTGCAAAAGGGCGTCCTGTTCAAGGACCTCGAGGTCTCCGGAGGCAGCATCGGCATCAGCATGGCGCGCCTGTGGAAGGGCGAGGTTGGAGCGGTGATCCTGCAGCCGTTCCCGCACACCCTGTGGGACGTGCCGCCCATCTGGGGCATCTCGCGCAAACTGGGCTTTGAGTTCCGGCGGCTGGACGACCTGTCGCCCATGCAGTACCAGCCGGACTTTGCCCGGCGCATCGCACCCAACACAGCGACGTTGATCGTGGTCCACGGCAGCCGCGTTGCAGAGCTGCGCAAGGCCTGGGACGCCAGTTACTAAGCCGCCAGACGCGGGAGCCGCCGCTGGCGGCTTTCGTGCATTTTTGGTCTGGCGGGCATTGATTATTAGTAGTTCTTATGATATAGTTGGGCGCCGAAGTACGCTTTGCACCCTACCCTAGAGAGGGGCGCCAATACCCTGGAAGCACCTCGCCGCACTGGTGGCCGCCGCTGGTTTACTACTGTCCGCCGCGCCAGCCACGGCGCTAGCCGAGGCGCCGGCCAAGGCCGCCCAGGCGGATACGGCTGGGAAGCCCCGGCACAAGTACCGCAAGAACCTTTCCAAGATCTGGTACAACCGGGCGGCGATGCGCTACGCCACGCTCCACTGGAAGGACGCCCTGCCGGAAACTGCTGGCAAGCCCACCGGCTGCTACGACCCCGGGCTGCCCAGCTGGACGCTGCATGACGTCAAGACCTCTTTGATCGGCAATCCCAGCGCACGCTGGAGCCCGCCGCCGGGCAAGTATTCCGACGGTTGCCGGACGTTTGATGGCATTAACGTCCAACGGTATTTCAAGCGGCTGGCGGCCGCCAAGGACCTTCAGATGGCGTACGCGATGTTCCGGTCAACGGCCCACGAGCTGGGACACCTGATCATGACGACCCACTGGGGCTGGAATGCCCGCCAAGAGCACGAATCGCCCCTGGGTGGCGGCGTCATGGCGCTGGGACAGCCCGTCCCAACCCAATGCGCGCCGGAATGGCCACGTTGCAAACAGTTTGAACAATACCTGCTTCGGCGCGGCTTCCGCCGCCGCTGAGGCACGGTTCAACAGCCCCCAAACGGGGGCTGTTCTGCTTTGCCGTTTAAGTGCTTCTATTCCAGTCCGGCGCGGACAGATGCGCGGCGGTTGGTGCCGGTGGCCGCGCGGCTGGTATCATAGCCGGCGGCGACGTCGTGGAACCCGCTCCACCATTGTTCCATAAACATCTTGCTGGTGATGACGGTGCCGGCATAGTCGGTCATGCGGATGTGCGGGCTGCCATGGGACGCCGGGACGGTCACGATCTCCTCTTTGGCGGTGCCCGTGCGGACGTTGCCTACGCTAACGCGCGCGCCACCGGTGTAGCCACTGCCGTAGGCTGAGAAGTTGCTGACGGCGGTGCCATTTGGACCCAGGACCCGGATGTGTGAGCCGCCGCCGGGACCGGGCGCCGTGACTATCTCGTCCTTAGTATCACCGGTAACGTCGCCGGCGGCGATATCGATGCCGCCGTTGAATGACGCGGCGTAGGCCATGAAGGCGCCTACTTCGGTACCGTCGGCCTCAAAGATGCGGACATGGGGGCCGCCGCCGGCGCTGGGGGCTGTAATTATCTCGTCATTGCCGTCGCCATCAACGTCGCCGGCACCAACCTTGATGCCACCGGTAAACCGCGGGTTGTAGGCGTAAAAGCCGCCCATTTCAGTACCGTTAGCCCGGATAACGCGGACGTGGGCACTGCCTTGGGAAGCCGGGGCGGTGATGATCTCATCGGTGCCGTCGCCGTCAACATCGCCCATAGCCAGCTCTACCCCACCTTGGAATTTGGGATTGTAGGCCATGAAGTCCTTGTTTAGCAGCATGTCATTATCATCAAAAAAACGAACGTGCGATCCGCCGCCGCGGCCGGCTCCGGTAATCATTTCCGATTCCGGATCGGCGTCAATGTTTCCCATGGCAACGCTAATTCCGCCCTTGAAGCCGAGCCCGTAGGGCAACAGCTCATTGGGCATCTGCGGCGGCGTGGTGGGCCAAGGCAGCCGCTGGGCGGCGTTGAGTGAGTCAAAGGGGTTTTCCTTGGAATTGTCTGGCCGGATGATCTCAAAGTGCAGGTGCGGCGGCGTAGTCTCGGCGTTGCCGGAATCCCCCACCCAGCCCAACAGCTGCCCCCTGACAACCTTGTTGCCAGTTTTCATGTCCGGCGCGTAGGCGTGCATGGGCCCGCCCTGGCCGTCGTCCGTGCCCGGCGTGTCGTTGTTCATGTGGATGTAGTTGTAGGTGTAGCCATCGTCGTCGGTAATGCCGATCATCCAGCCGTACGATGGCTGCGGAAAAGGCGCAAAGGTGACGGTACCATCGGTTGCCGAGACAATCTGCTGGCCTTTCCTGGCAAAGATATCCGTGGCACGATGGACTCCGCCCAACGTTCGGGGCGCGTCAAAGTCATTGGAATACGATGCACCGCCCAAAACTGGGAAAGCGATATTACGGATGGCATGGACTTCCCGAGGGACGAGTAGTCCGAGCAAACCCCCTGTAGACAGCAGCGCCGTTAATAGCCACGGCAGCGCAACCCGCTTTTGCTTCATGGGGTGATTATACCTCAAACTCGAGCGGTATGGAAATTCGGCTGTGCTTGCGTTGTTTCTGGCTTTGTGGCCCAGTATTTGACTTTTTAATGTGCTTATGGTAATATGGAACGATCTTTGATATCTGAATAGCCAGTCCACCGCGACACCATTCCCGCCAATCCAACGAGGAGTCTCATGGACATCATCGCCATGGCGCCCGAACGCCCGCAGACCGACGGAGAGCGCTTTCCCGGCGACGTCATCCCTTATTGGGAGGACGTCATCCGTCCGTTGGAGTGCCTCCACATCGACGGCGGCGCGCCGGTGGTGGTTGGCACCACCCGCGACCCGCTGGAGGAAATCCTGGAGGACGATCGGCCGGCCGACGAACCGGACTACGAGTTCGTGGAGCCAGTCTCCGCCGCGCCTTCGGTCACCTTCCGGGGCGAGCCCCTGACGCTGGAGTTGGTGAAGCAGCTGGAAGACACGCAGTGGGAACTGCCCGCGGCTGCCAATGACGCGCACCAGCCGGCCGGTCCCGACTCGGAGGAGATCTTCGCGCCCGTCTTTCACGAGACGCCGCAGTACCACCGGGTGCTGGACAAGACGCGCAAGCGCCGGGCGGCGCTCTACCCGAAGGGGCACGACGCCCGCCAGCGCGACGACAACCACAAGGCGCCCGGCGCCCAGCGCCGGCGCAGCACCATCCGAACCATCAAGCAGCTGGGCGCACCGCCGCAGGCCATCGCCAGCCAACACAGCTTGCGCGAGCTGATGGCCATGATGCCGGACTACTTCCCGCAGTACTACCCCTTCGGCGCCTAGCGCGCCAGTACCGTCGTGGTGACAAGCGGCGCCGGGCTTACCCCCGGCGCCGCCCCTGACTGGCTGTTCAGATGCGTTGACAACACGGCTTGCCGTCCCACCATCAGCAAGGAGCTTTCATGAGCACCCGATATGACGCCTGCGAGGGCATCGAGCCCGCGCGGTACGACGAATGCTTGAAGCGGTCCCGGCCTCACCCCACCGGCGTGGTGGAGACGCTGCCGGAATCGCGGGTCGCCAGGTGGCGGCTGCGCAACCCCGGCGTCCTACAGGGCGCGCCTGGCAGCTGCATCGCCAGCTGCGACCGTTGCCCAGGCGACTGCGCCGGCGGACGCGGCTGAAAAGCCTCCCCCCCCCCCCCCCCCCCCCCCCCCTCCCCTCCCCTCCCCTCCCCTCCCCATGCGGCGCCGGGCTCACGCCCGGCGCCCCCCCTACCTTAAGCTAGGAAGCCCCATTTGGGGCTGTTTTTATATTCATCACAGCGATCCATATCACAGTGAGACGCAAACTGCCTGTGTTACGGTAACCAAGTTACTTTGACATCCGAACAGACAGCCCATCACGACTATTGGAGCCAGATGACACCGAGCAACGGCGAGCAGAGGAAGGATGATGACGGTGGCGGCTGCGTGATCCCCAGCTGGGGAGACGAGCCCGATCGGGAGACGCTGGATTCCCTGCGCAACTCTCCCAAACCGCCATCAACCTCCTCTCGCCCCTCGCGCCCCTTCAGGACCAGCCGGCTGACCGCCGCGCTCGCCTGACACGGGCAACCCAACCCCCTCAAGAAGACGCACGGAACCATAGGAGGCCAACAACCTACACCCCTTTCCCAACCTGGGCGGCGCCCTCTCCTTCCTCTCCTCCCGCCGCCCACATCCGGGACAGTGTCCTTCTTCCAAGCAGTTTCACGACGCCTCTCCTCCCTCTCCTAGTCGTGATGACACGTAGCGCCAGGCCCCCGGGCTTGGCGCTACCCGGCTGCCTGTTCGGATGCCAACACAAAAAAGCAGCCCCTGCGGGCTGCTTTTTTGTTGGGCAGTTACTGCTTAGCGCTTTTCAAGCGGGCGGGCAATGCTGACCGAAATGGCACGGCCTTTGACTTCCGTGTCATTCAGGGCCTTAATGGCGGCGTTGGCCTCGTCCTCTGAGGACATTTCAACGAAGCCGAAGCCCCGTGACTGGCCGGTGTCGCGGTCAGTGATAACCTTGGCCGACTCAACGGTACCGTGGGCAGCAAAGAGCTCCTCCAGTTCCTGATCGGTTGTGCTGTACGGCAGTCTGCCGACGTATAGCTTGGTTGCCATGACTATTCTCCTTATCTGCAGCTGTTTACTATTCTCTAGCGATCGCTGCTTCTAAGGGCAAAACTCACGACTATCGAACTATCTGCTGACATGATCATACGCAATAAAGGCAATATGGTAAAGCACAGAATTGTAATCAGCGCAATGAGCTTCCCAAAAAAGCCAGTATCCGCTGCAATAATTGCTGCCGGTCTGAGGCGATACTGAACTGATGGTCGCCGCCAGGATACTCGTAATACTCAACCGGTTTCTTGGCCCTCTGGGCGGCTTCCGCCAGGTGCTGGGAGAACAACACGGGCACGACGGCGTCATTGGTGCCGTGATGGATCTGTAGCGGGCCGGCCGCATCGCGCACGTAGTTGAGGGCGGTAGCCTGATCCCAAAACTCGGCGTTGGTCTTGGGGTCGCCGTGCTGGGCATACAGCTGTTGCCGGCGGCTACGGAACTGCGCCGCCTGGGTCTCGGGCACGGTGGCCGGCCTCGGCCAGTTATAGACGATGTCATACAGCGTGCCCACAACGCCTGAAATGTAAATTGATGACTTTACGTCCGGCGACGCCACGGCGGCCTTCAGCGCCACGTGCGCGCCCATACTGTGGCCAACCAACGCCACCTTGCTGGCGTTGGCCTTGGGGTACTGTTTTAGGGAAGCCATGAGGTTGAGTACGTCGTAGGTATAGTCCGGAGAAAAATGCCCGCCGGTAGGGCTCCCCTGCGAGCTGCCGTGCCCGCGGAAATCGGGCTTGAGAACCAGGTAGCCGGCGCGCGCCACGGCCGCAATCCAAGATTGGTAGTCACTGCCGGCCGTGCGGTACTCAGCTGGAGGGATGTATCCGTGGCAAAGGATGACCACCGGCCACCCGCCGGGCGGCGCCGCCCCTGCCGGTTCGGCTTCCAGAAAGTACTGGGTGAAGCCGTCCGAGACGTAGCTGGCCGTACGCAAGACATATCCACCCTGGCTGCCCAATTCCTGCTGGGGCGCTATGGGGCTGCCCTGGTACTCACGCTGGCGGATGGCGTCAATAAACAGCGGGCTGGGCGCCGGTTTGGCGGCTTCCTGCCGCGACTGCGGCCCACTATCCGGCGGGTCACTTTGGGTTCGGGCGTATAGCGCCCAGCCGGCCGCCGCGGTGACGGCCAGGATACCCAAGACGCTGACGATGGTGGCAACGGTGCGGCGATGCATCACGGCCATTGTAACCATACGGAACAACGCCCGGGATGGGCGTTGTTCCAATTACGCGGGCGGCGTGGGGGCTTAAGCGGCGGGCTCGCTGGCAACTGCCCGGTTCTTGTACAGGAATCCGTAGTAAAGCGCACCCGCGGTTATCAACAGGTGAAGCAAGACGTCCCACCAGTTGTTGGCCAAGACTCCAAGGATGTCCTTGTCTCCGTAAAACACGCCTAGCAGGGCTACCAGGCCGTAGATTACGCCAAACACCTGGAAATAGGTGCGGGCGTTGGCCTCGCTTTTACTGTAGCCCGCCCAGAGGGCTACCAGGCCGCTGATTAGGTGGATGGCATTATGCAACGGGTTGACGTGGAACAATCCTAATAGATGGTCGTCAGATGTTATCCCGGGAATAAACCCGAGTACGCCAATGGCCAAGAGGACCCAACCAAATAATTGTGCCGCTTTTCTTACCATGATGAACTCCTTTTTCAAGCAATACGTTAACTATGGGGCAGCCGGGCTGGCAGTTCTTTATGCAACCAAACAAAAAACTGGGCAAACGGTGGGCTCGTTGTTTGGAATTATTGGGCCGGCTGGGCAGGCTGCTGACCCAGCAGCACGTCCGAGTAACGGTTATATTGGTCTACCTTCTTGTTGTACAGGGCGATGTCGGCGTTGACCCCCGCCACCTGGGAGTTGTAGGCGTTAACCCGGCCCGACCGCAACAGCGCGTTCATATTTGCCTTAGTGGCCTGGATCTTGTTATCCAGGCCTTTGATCTCATCGTGCAGCCCATCAAAAGTGCGGTTGAACTGGTCGCTATAGCGCACGACGGCCTGGCGATTGGCAAAGAAAGTGGCGTAGTACTCTTCCAGATCGGCCGGCAAGCCGCCGAACTCGCTACCAAGGATGGAATGGATCTCATTATCGCGCTCCCCCGGCTCCAAGCGTTCATAGTCGGCCAGGCGCTGTTTTAGCTTTTCGTTATTGAGCGCGGCCGCGGCACTGGTGAGTCGCTCGTTCAGCCGGCGGCGCTCCCTGCCGTCCAGGCGGTCGTATGCGGCATGGAGCATCTCGTGGGCGGCCGTGACGACCATCTCCATCTCAAGTTCGGGCTGCTGGATATCCAGGAGGTAGATTTTTTGGGTCGAAAGATAGCAGCCCAGCTCAATGGTTTTGGCGTTTTGGATCCGGCAGTGCGCGGCCAGGGCCTGGCGTTCGGCGTCAACTTCCGGTTTGGAGCGGTAGAACAAACGGCGGCCATAAGTAGTCATAGTGGCGCGGTCGGCCAGGCTGGCGATTTTGGCCGGAGGCTGGTAGTCCTTGAGGTACCAGGCGTCCAGGATTTCGTCGCGGTGGGTATAGCCGACGTAAATAACCAACGTGATAGCGCCAAACAGCACGAAGTTTCCGATGATGGCAAGGTTACGGCGCATATCCCAATTGTATCATTGCCAAAAGCGCTTTGGGCGGCGCTTTCCCTGATAGGCGCATCCATGCTATATTTTGTATAGTTTAAGTGACCCGCGTCCCCGGAGGCGCCATGCAACACCCATCCACCCCGCCAACCCAAACCGAGCCCCAACTTGGCTGCATCGCCGCCGCCCTAGCCGTACTAGGCGACCGCTGGACCGCCCTGATATTGCGCGAGCTCACGTCCGGCCCTCAAAGGTTTGGCGCCCTGCAGACATCCCTGGGCATCAGCCCCCGGACCCTGTCGCAGCGGCTAGATAGCCTGGAGGCAGAGCTGGTCGTGACCAAGCAGTGTTTCAGTGAGGTACCGCCGCGAGTGGAATACACCCTAACCCAAAAAGGCGCGGATCTGATTCCCATCTTGGAAGCAATGGCTGCCTGGGGGCTGAAGCACCCGCCAAGCAGCCACTAAAAAGGAGCCCGAAGGCTCCTTTTTAGTGATGCGGCTGGCCGTTACTGCCGTTTGCGGCGGCGGGGGCGGCTTTGGTCAATGGTTTCACCAAAAGCTGGCTGCGGCATTGGGTCATAGGCTCCAGGGCGGGTGTCCTGCGCGTCATCCTGCATGGCCGAGCGGGCCTGGTGGACCATCTCTTCCGATCGTCCACGGGCTACCTGCATGTCTTCCCGTGCCCGGCGGACGCCTTCCCGGCCGCGCCCGTAAGCGTCTTGCAGCATCTGTCCGGCAACGTCGCGGCCGCCCAGGCCAAAGGCCAAGGCCGAACCAAGGGCCAGCGCGCCAACCAGGGCCGTAAAGGTGATATTGACGATATCGCGGGCAATCTGCAGTTGGTTCAGTGCCATGAACGTGGCAATGGTCATAGTCAGCGCGGGAATGGCTATCCCGACGACTTTGCCGGTAGGCGTGTCCCCCATCGCGCGGGTGACCGCCGCGGCGACGCCGGCCGAAATACCGCCGGCCACGATCAAGATGGCGGCGGCAGCCAACACGTTAGGCAGGTATGCGAATACCACGCCCAGGAACGCCGTAAGGGCCGGAATGTTCAGCACTGACAAGGCGATGGCCAAGGCGCCCAGGAACGCGACCCAAAACACCAGGCCGCTCAAGAAGCGGGTTGGCGTGGCGGTTACGCGCTCAATCCAACGGCCAATGTCCGATTGGCGCAGCCGAGCATCCAAGCTGGCCGCGGTCAGCAGCCGGCGGGTGCCGCCTTGCAGCATTTTGGCGACAATATAGCCGATAAGGAACACGATTAATGCGCCAATCAATTGGGGCAAAAATGCCAACAATGAGGCCGCCATATCGGCGAGCCGGTCTCCGATATCTCTCATAAGGTTTCCTCCGTTATGCACCCCATACTAGGCGACCGTTGTCTGCGGCTCATTGTAAATATATCCAAGATAGGCACTGAAGCATTTTGTCGTTTTGGCAGATAAACCAAGACGCCCGGCCTTGGTGAGGCGGGGCGTCTTGGTTGGTTACTGCGGTTGGTTACGGCTTAATGAACTGCTGGACCTTGGCTTTTTTGAGCTCGTCCTGAACGTACTGGTCAAAATCCAGTCCCTTGACCAGAATGTGTGCCGCGTGCACCTGGTCTCCGTTCTTCTCGAGAACCTTGATGACATGGTAGCCATACTGGGTTTTAACCAGTTCGCTGGTCTGGCCTGGCTCCAGCTTGAAGGCGGCTTCCTCAAATTCCTTGACCATCTGGCCGCGGCCAAATGTTCCCAGGTCACCGCCGTTAGCGGCCGAGCTGTCTTGGGAGTACTTTTTGGCAAGCTCGGCAAAGTCGCCGCCGCCCTGCACCTGCTTGAGGACGTCGTCCGCCTTGGACTTGGTCTGCTTGTTCAAGCTCTCATCATTCTGCAGCTTCTCGGTAGTCTTTTGCTTGAGCAGCTGGAAGCGGATTTTCTTCTTGAGGTCGTTCTGGTCCCATCCGTAAAACTTCTTCAGGACTTCCTTAACCTTTTCATCCCCGCCGGCCGACTTGGTAATCTGGTCAACCTGCTCTTTGACTTCTTTCTCCGACACCGTCACTTTCTGCTTGGCGGCGATCTGGCGGACCATGGCTTCCTGCTGCAACTGCTGCAGGACCTGCTCTTGGAGCTGCTTCAGGCGGTCTTTACCTTCCTTGGTGTTGAAGTCCACGGCCGGCTTGTTGTCCTCGGTAGTCTGGCTCTGGTAGTAATGCTTGATGGACTTGACCTCAAACAGGTAGCTGGCATAGGAAATTAGGTTTGAATTGACGCGCTCGGCCGGGTACGGCACCACGCCGGAAACAATTTCCACGATGCGGCTGTCGCTCTTGTACTTGTAAATAAGTACGCCAAATACGGCCAAAAACAGCACCAGGAGGCCAACCACCGTACTGCCAGCAATCAGCCAGCCGCGCCGGCTGAGGCCGCCACCCTTGGGGCTGCTCTCAGTTAACTTGTCATCCTTAGCTTCTGGCTTATCGGGCTGGGCGTCCACGGCAGGCTTGGCTGCCTCGGGAGTGACTTCTGGGGCCTTGGGCGTTTCCGTCTCGGCGGGAGTTACCGGCTCATCCGTAGTCTTACCTTGCTTTGCCGACGCCTTTGCGGGCTTCTTGTCCGCGGGCTTATCGCCGGTTTTTTTGGCCGGCTTCTTATTCTCCTCCTCCAAAACAAAAACTCCTTACGTTTAGACCCATGCTAGCCTAATTTTCAGGTGGTGTCCAGGAGTTGACCGAGTGGCTGGCTTCCATCAAGCGGCTGTGGATTTCCGCGGGATGGTGGATGCTTTCCAGTACCCACTCACCGGTGTATGTTTGGACGTTGATGTCGCCGTATTTCAGCAGCGTGGCCTGCAGCCCCTTGATGTGATAGTTGATCGATTGGACCTTGTCCCACCCGACCTCATTAACCTTGCGATTGAAAAGGCCGCGCTGGGTGATGTCGATCAGCCGCTGGTTGGTGATGACGTATACGCTGTAGTGCCAGTTAGCCCAGTGGTAGAACCAGTAAATAATGACCACGAGCACCACGACACCAAAAATCATAAAGGGTACGTTTGATAAAGGGAAGGCAATGGCCGGGAGGATGCCCACCAGAATGGCCAGCATGCCAAATATCAGTGGCCAGCGCATAATGACCGGATGCTGATTGAAAACGAGAATGACGCTCTCGTCCTCGTGCTGCCCCTCAAAGTCACGGTCGCGTTTGGGATTGGACTTAGGCGCTTTTGACATACCAGAATTGTAGCAAATTCCTTATGGTAAGATTCGGGTATGCTCGCCCGCCGTCAAGCCATCATGGGTTTTGTAGCCGTGCTTGCCAGTGTAAGCATATTTGCAATGCATTACGCATATCAAAACCGTCCAAGTGATAGCCCCATTCAAGATGAGATTCTAATGTCTAGGCTGCCAGACGCCGAGCATCACACCATAGTTATTGCCTGCCTGCTGCAGACAAACGACCCGATACTGGCGGAGCTGCAACAGGCAACGAAGCTCTACAGGCATAGCAGCCTGCAGGTGATTGGCCCGGTGGACGCCAACCTGGGCCTAAAGGGGGTGTTTGCCGACGAAGCAACTGCCGCACGGGCCGCTTTCAGGTTGTCCTCACGCTACCGGGATAAAGGCCTCTTGAGGTCGGTAGAGGTTTATCGCCAGGTTGATATGCCAACCAGTCCCTGCCGATAAGCCAATTTGCTATAATTCCACCTGGCAGGCCCCGGTAGCTCAGTGGATAGAGCGCCTCCGTCCTAAGGAGGGCGTCGGGAGTTCGATTCTCTCCCGGGGCGCCATGGACTTATTTAGCTATCTTGTGTCAATTGGTTGCGGCTGGGTAAACTTTTCATGCACGGTCTGGTAGGTGTCGTACAACTCGGCCTCGGCAAACCAGTGCGCGATCTCCTGCACCGCCTCGTCGGGATCGCCTGAAGCATGCATGACAGTCGGCAGCGCGACGTTATGCTTATTTACGTAGTCCAGACTGGCATGGGCGTAATCGCCTCGGATGGTGCCGGGTGCTGCTTCCTTTGCGTTGGTCGCCCCAACCATTTTGCGTACCAGCGACACTGCCTCAACTCCCTGGAGCACAGCCGCGATCACAGGGCCTTCCTGCATTGCACCTAATTGCACCCTGAACTGCTGATCTCCACGACGCGAAACCATCTTGCCGATAGTCTCGTAGTGATGATAATAATGCTGCTCATCTGGCTCGACCATCTTCATGCCAATGATCTTTAAACCTGCCCTTTCAAAGCGGGTCAGTATTTCCCCTACTATGCCGCGCTGAACGGCGTCAGGTTTGAATACGATAAGTGTACGTTCCATGGTTTCTCCTTATTGGTGGCGATTTTTGGGCTGATTATTGCAGCCGGATAGTACTCGGCATAGTACCAGAAATGTGTTCGAACGGGCTATGAGGCCTTGGCGGTGACGGCTTCTTCAAAGGCGGCGACGCCTGGCTTAGGGTCAGGCGCGATGATGCCCAACCGGAGCCGGCCGGGCGACAGCATCTCACCGGCCACCCGCAGGATATCATCGGAGGTGACGGCATCGATCTCGGACAGCGTCTCCTCAACGCTGCGGAGGCGGTTGAGGAGGATGAGCTGCGTACCCATTCGGTCGGCCACGGCGCTGTTGCTTTCCATGGCCATCTGCAGGCCGCCGCGGATCTGGTTTTTGGCCTTATCCAGCTCAGCCGCGTCCACCGGCTGGGTGGCGATGGTTTGTAGTTCCTCGATGATGGCTTTGATCGCGTCGGGGGTCTTGGAGATGTTAACGCCGGCGTAAACGGCAAACTCGCCGGTATCCACAAAGTTTTCCTGGGTGGCGGTGACCGAGTAGGCCAATCCTTTGACCTCCCGGACGTTTACAAACAGCCGCGAGCTGAGACCCCGCCCCAAAATCGTGGTAATTATCTTTGATGTGGCGTCATCGGGGTGCAGATACGGATAAGCCACGGTGCTGATATTCAGATGGGTCTGGGCCGTGTCCTTGGCCAGGGAGGCAATGCGCTTGCCTCCAAGTACTCCGGTAACCGGCACCGGCTTTTCCGTCCGCTCACCAGCCATATCACCCATGTATTTTTCCACGAGCTTGACCACTTCATCGTGCTTGACGCGGCCGGCGGCGGTCACCACCATACTGGCCGCCACGTAATGGGATTTTTCGTACTCACGAATGGCCTCGCGGGTTATCGTCTGGATAACCTTTTCTTGGCCCAAAACCTCGTACTCCAACGGGTGGCCGGGCCATAGCAATGAGGGCGTCAGGCGGTTGACGTAGCTGGCCGGGTCGTCACGGTACAGGTTCATCTCTTCTAAGACAACGCCGCGCTCGCGGTCGATCTCGTCGGGATCAAACAGGGGGTTGCGAATCATGTCGGACAGGATATCCACGCCCAATTCCACGTGCTGGTAAGGGAGCTTGACGTAGTAGCAGGTCTGCTCGTTAGAGGTGTAGGCGTTGTTCCACCCGCCTACGGCATCGATTTGTTCCGAAATTATCTTGGTGGACGGGCGCTTTTTGGTGCCTTTGAACAGCAGGTGTTCCAGGAAGTGCGACACGCCGTTGTTAGAATCAAGCTGTTCGTAACGGCTCCCCACGCCCACGTTGACTGCCACGGTGGCGCTGAAAGCCTCGGTCATCTCGGCCGTAACCACCCTGAGGCCGTTGGAAAGCGTAGTGACGTTATGTTTCATGACTACTAAGGTATCACAGGAAGGGCTAGCCGATGCCAAAAACCAGGATAATCAGACCCAGCACGATGCGGTAGTAAGCAAACACCGCCAGGCCATGGTTAGCCAAGTAGCGGATCATAAACCGGATCGCCCAATAGCCGCTGGCAAACGACGCCAAGATAGCGACCAAATATAGTAGCGGCTCGGCGTTGAGCTGGCCAAGGTTGTCGCGGTCGGCCATAACTTTGAGAGTGGCACCGGCAATCACGGGTGCGGACAGCAGGAATGAAAACCGGGTGGCCGAGACGCCGTCCAATCCCGACAGCAAGCCGGCGCTGATGGTTATGCCAGACCGAGAGACGCCGGGCACCAAAGCCAGCGCCTGGGCGCAGCCGATAGCCAGCGCCCGGCCAACGCCGATTTGGGGCAGGCCAACGCTCCGCTTGCCCAGCCGGTCGGCGGCCAGCATGACAAAGGCGATGGCAATCAGGTTGAAGGCCACCAGCTGCGACGACCGGAAGGCGCTTTCCGCCAGCGGCTGCAGTAAAATACCGGCGACGACGGCCGGGACGGTGGCTAGCACGATCAACCAGGATAGCCGTGAGTGCTGGGTCTTGGTAACGGCGCCGCGCAGCAGCTGGCCAATGTCGCGCCAAAAGAACATTAGCAGCGCCAGCAGCGTGCCGATATTGAGGGCGGTATCAAACGCCAGCGAGCTGTCTTTAAAGCCCAGCCACTCACCCATCAGGATTAAGTGCCCGGAGGACGAAACGGGAATGAACTCGGTGAGGCCCTGCGTAAGGCCAAGCACCAGGGCTTGGAGGTATTGCATAACCGTCATTATAGCGGCAGTTGGCAGCCGCCGCACGCGCCGCAGGAGCTACAGGGAGGCTTCAAGGTTTTTGGCAGCCTGGTTGTCGCCGTCAAGCTTTAACGCACGCTGGGCGGCTTCTCGTGCAGCCTCAGGCCTACCGCTATCGCGCAGGTCAAGGGCGTGGAGTGCCCATAGCTGCGCGACCGCCGGTGCAAAGTCGCTGTCGGCGTGGCGATTGGACACGGTGTCCTGTGGATACAGGCCTATGGCCCGGCCAATTGTTTCCCGGGCCCCTGGGACGTCGCCCGTTTGTATCTGCAGTGATGCCAGATCGCCATAGTATTCAGGGTGGTTGAGCGGGTCCAGCTGGAGGGTACGCCGGTAGGCCCGCAGGGCGGCCTGGTGGTTGCCCGACAGCCACTCGGTGCGCCCAAGTAGGAAGTAATGCTGGGCGTCTCTGGGGTCGCGGGCGGCGGCCTGCTGGGCGCGGGTGCGGGCAATGGCCTGGCGCTCCCGCGAGCCCCCGGTTATGGTAGCCAGGACGTATTGGTTGATGCCTTCGGCGGTGTAGTGGTCAGGGTTTGCCAAGGGACCATGGGACTTGGCGTACTCGTCGGCCGCCTGCTGGAAGTCGCGGTTGTCCTGAAAGATGGCGGCGCGGCTGGCAAAGCGTTCATTCTGATAGTTAAGGGTGGCCACAACGGCGGCGGCCAAGACCACGGCGGCCAAGGCCATGTTGTGGCGGGCCCTGCGGGTGCGGAAACGGCCGGGATGATAAGTTGCCGCAACGAGCATGGCGGCCAGAGCGAGGAGCGCCGGGGATCGCGCGCCGATATCAAGGGCAAAATGCATGAGCAATGCGGCGGCGCCCACCGCCGCGGCTGGCGGGG